>NZ_JAMXSK010000014.1:0-125266 GCF_024124645.1 Pseudoalteromonas sp. Ps84H-4
TAAAATCAGCAATCGTTTTAAAGTCGGGTGCCAACTTACCAAGTAGCCACATCAGTTCAATATTGCGTTGGCATTCGGTTTCTAATCGGCGGGATGATTGAATACGGTTGAGGTAACCATAAAGATACAGTTTTAATAATGTGGCTGGATGATACTTAGGGCGGCCTGTGGACTTTAAAGTTAACCCTTTAAACTCCAATTCAGCTAGATTTAGTTCCTCAATGAAAACATCAATCACTCTGACCGTATTATCTTCACTGACGTAGTCTTCCAACGATTCTGGAAATAACGTTGATTGGTCACGACTTTCACCGCTTATAAACTTTGACATACTGCCTCAACCCTCAACTGAATCAATAGTCTTATTATATAAATATCAGTATATTAAGTGAACTAAATGTATAGATTAATAGATCATAAGCAGAACATACTTAGACCAAAAGGTGATCAGAGTTTTCACACAGTCTGTGCCAATTGCGGACGGTGGTAACTCCATAATCGAGGCTAAAATTTGTATATTAGAAATCAAGTCTAGCTTTATCCGCCCATATGCTTGTTAAAGTATTATACTTCGCACACGTCTTTAGTAGCTCACATTAATGAAACGATCAGGGTTACATGTATACTCATACTCCCCTACATATACTATGCTGATTTTTTGCACTTAATATAGATTCAGTCGGTGCCTCTCATTTTAATAAGACACCACCCGATTCAAGAGAGTTTAAACCGCTAGCAAATATTTCAGCAATTTCTTCGTAAGGAGTCCAACAGAAACCAATTTGACCACTACAAAGTCAACTTAATAAACTTAAAAACATTTTTTCTTAAATGTGTGAATACTAAATGTTGAGCTTCTTTTTATTCGAAAATCTTCTAATTCTATTTGCCATAGGCCTTTCAAAGAAAACGTACGATAGCTGCGCAAAAAACACACTCAAGCTCAGTGATAACAAAAGCTTAAGTTCAGTATACAAATTAAGCTTATTAATCAATCCGATAATAGGCATATGCAATAAATAGAATGAGTAAGACACTTTACCTAAGAAGTCACCAACCTTATTTGCTAAAAGAATATTGTTGCTCGGTACTAAAAAAACAACACAAAAGAATATTGTGCTCATAACAAATAAAACTTCATAACTAAGCCACATTCTTTTCTTGTCACCCTCGTTGACAGGTGAAAAATCAGGATACAATAGAGGGATTAAACACAAAGCTAATATAAACCAGTTGCTCTTCATATAACTCGGCACTTTAAATGATTTGTAATGTAAACCAAATATAACGCCAATAAAAAAATACGGAAACGTTCTTAACGTACTGAATAAGTTGTAATGAACACTTTCAATTTCACCAAATAATCTCGGGAAATCAGCTAAATACCAAGACATCATAAAGACTACGATTAGTAAATATATATACCCTTTTCTATCGCCTGCTAAAAACCAGAAAGCGACAAATATAATATAGAATTGTATTTCTGGTGGAATTGTCCAAAGCACGCTTTCGCCATGCATAAACAAAAGGTAGCCTATTAATGAATTGAGGCCAGTTATGTTGTATAAAATGTCATAATTATTTTGAGTTAATAAGTAAGAGCTAAAAACAATTACAAGGTATAAGGGTAAAATTCGTCCGGCTCTAGCTAATAGGTATCGTTTAATGTTCGCTCTGCTAAATTTTGTGTCTAAATAGAGAAGTGACATTAAAAAACCACTAAGAAGGAAAAATAACATTACGCCATAGGCTCCAGACCCTCCTCCTAGAGAGCCATTTAACCAATGAGTAATATCTGAAAAATGGGTAAAAAAGACAATAAGAGCAGCTAAAGCTCTTAGAGTGTTTAATTTTCTAATTTCCATGAAGTCGATTTAATCCTTAGGTTATTATTTTTTAAAGTTGTTCAAATTGAATTATTAGCTATATTAGCTTGGGCTTATACAGTACTACTGAGGCTTATTACGTTTGAGCCAAGCTTTAACGGGTGCTATCCATTCTTTTCTGGGAATGAAAAAAGCGCCATGTTCTTTACCCGTTGAAATCGAAATTTCTTTATAAGAACTAACCGTATTAACGCTTCTAGCAACTACATCGCCACACGAACCAACAGAATCAGAGGTTTCATACACTGAAAATAAATGACCATAAATAGCTATTTCTGCTTTTTTAGCTAATCCGCTGGTACAAGCCGCTAAGATCACAACGTTGATATCCATGCTTTTTAAATTGGTTGATGCAATTGCAGTAATAAATCCACCGCGGGAAAAGCCAACTAACGATATGTTGCTCGCAGGTACGCCATTTTTTAGTAGTTTAGTTACTTGTTTAGATAGCTGTTGCGCATACTCAAAAGGGGGAGTTTTCGCTGGCCGATGAGTAGCAATTAAATGATAGCTTGAGTCGGCAAGTTCTTTTTTAATGGCTGGAAAATTATATTGGCCCCATCGCTCATGAATAGGAGTAGGATCTGTGCCCTCTACTATGAGTCCGTGAGAATAAAAAACATACTTATCAGATGAATTTATTTTGTCAGGGAGGCTCTTAAATATTTCACCACCATAGTTAAATGAACTAAAAAGAATAGTAAAAATAATAAAAAAGTTTTTTTGAAACATACCATACCTTTATAACGCTATAAGTGTTTGAAATAGAACCCACTACATTGTAGTTTTAGCGCCGAGCACTAAACTAGGATCAACTCTTTGGTTGTCTTTAATTACCTCAAAGTGAAGATGAACGCCTGTTGCTTTACCCGTATCACCAATGACGCCAATAACCTGCCCAGCTTTAACCCAAGAGCCTACTTTGGCATCACTCGATTCTAGGTGTGAATATAACGTTTGGTAGCCATTTTTATGTTGAATTAATACAGTATTCCCATAGTTCGAATGCAAGGTTTTGTTATCTGAAATAACTATAATTCCATCAGCAGCAGACAGCACAGGGCTTCCTCTTTGGGCAACATAATCTATACCCCGGTGAGGCTTATAATTTCTGACCTTATTTATGCTTCGGAATGTTGAGCTTATCGTATGGTTATCTAGTGGGTGCTGCCAAGTTAGCTTTCCCGTCATTACAGGATCGTTTAAAAATGTATGTAGGCTAAAAATAACAAGTATCATTGAAGAGAACTTAAAAGTTAAAGTAAGATGACTTTTATTATTTGGAGAGACAATGTTTGTAAGCCTCGCTTTGTAATCATCAGCGCAAAGCACACCAGAATTAAATTGAGCGACTGGATTGACGTTATCAAATTTAACGCTTTTTTTTAATGATTGCAGCAGTGCATTAGCATAATCATGCTTGTTAATATTAAAGCGACATATTGTCAGCTTGTCACACCTGTGTTCCATAGCTCGAATGAACTGCCACTCCATCTTTTTAACAAATGGGTTTATCCATAAAAGTGTGCTTAAGACCCTCCATAAAAGAATTGTAATATGATCTTTGTTTGTAATATGGGTTAGCTCGTGTTGAACCAAAATGCTTTGCTGCTCTTTTTTTAGCGATGAAAAATATTTAGGTAGCACAACATAAGGTAGTGTTACGCCAATGACAAAAGGGCTATGGTTTAGCGAGGAAATTACAACCTTCACGTTGCTAGTAGACAGCTGAGGTATTGATTCAGAAGATCTTGATAGACTTTTTAGTTTTTTCAAAACAGCCAATAATTTAACTAGTTTTGAGCAGGTAAAACCAAAGTAACCAATAATTAGCGCTGTTGCGATTAAATCCACTTTTTGCAAACTTGCATGGGTGATACTGGCTTGCTTTACTACTTGTGCACTTTCTAAACTTGAATTTATATAATCCAAATCAGGAATAGGTATATTAATAGTGCCAAGAGATAAAGGGATAAAAGGGAAAAAGCTAGATAAAAGCGCAGACCACCAAATACTTGGTGAGCCATTATCGTACTTAGTTATATAAGATGAGCAAGCATAAACAAGCCCAGAAAATATAAGCCAAGGAAAAAGGCTGTTTACTATGAATTGAATGATGAAAGAGTCCACTACTTTTGTTCTTCATCCTTTGAAAGTTGATTTAATAATTCCTCTAATTCATCGACTTCAGCTTTATTTATTAAACGGCTATCAGCGAACATAGTGACTGGTAGTGGTTCATCTAACTCTAAAACATTGGTTGCGAATTCCTGCATGTAGGATGCTAGCGTCGGTATTTTCTCAATTAATGCTTTAAAGGTTTTTTTGTTACCAGAGGAACCAACTTCTAAAATTCCCTTATTGCCCATTCTTTCCAAAGTTTTACGTGTCGATGAATATGACCAACCATACTTTGATTCTAAGTGTTCGTGAATTTCTTTAGCTGTACGTGGCTGTTTTTTCCAAAGTAATTTTAGTATTTCTAACTCTGTTGAATTGGGTTTCATATAAACACTCAAGAAGTGTGACTTGTGTCGCACTTTAACATCCTGTATGTTAAAAAGCAATTTCGTGACACGTGTCACACTTTCATTTTGGAAGCTTATGAAAATTTTTGAGAATGCACATTCTGCGCTTAAGCAGTTTAATAACGTCGTTAAATACCACTGATTTCCATAACTACATTACGGCAACTCGGCTCAAAAGAGGAAACTCATTTTACAAAAAATGAATACGAGATTGGTTATGTAACGCTTGATCATTTTGATTTGTATATCAATACCAAACATCTAAAAGCTAAAAAACTAAACTTATAAAAATCTAGGAGAAATCACATGAAATTGCCTTTTGTAAAATGTTTGGCTTTAATTTTTATGCTCAATATAATTTGCAACAATGTTGCACTTGCTGAAAGCCATAGGTTTGAAATTGCTAACAGTAAAGTAGTTACAATTGAATCCACAGTACTAGGTAAAAAGTACGATTTATTTATCAAAGTACCACGCAGTTATTTCTTGGCAAAAAATAAATCTAAAAAATACCCTGTACTTTACCTAAATGATGGACCTTATACTTTCAAAGTGGCTGCTGGTGTAACTCACATGCGAAACATGGATAAAGTCATTGTTGTTGGTATTTCATTTGCTCATGGAGAAAATGGTCAATTTAGCCGAGTTAGAGACTTAACACCTGTAGTTGATCAGAGCTGGACAAAATACACAACGGGTGGAGCAACTGATTACTTAGCGTTTATCGAAAAAGAAGTCTTTCAGTACATTGAGCGCAATTACCGAGTTAACACTGAACAAAAAATATTGTCTGGGCAGTCATTGGGAGGGTCTTTTGCCGCTTGGGTACTATTAACCAAACCGGAACTGTTTTCTACTTACATCTTAACCAGTCCTTCGCTCTGGTTTAAAAATGATTGGATATTTGAATTAGAAAATAAATATGCCGAGAAAAACAAATCTTTGCAGGCTAATGTGTTTATGGCAACTGGTGCATTGGAGACTTTAGAAAATGGTATGAAAGAGGATATGGTCGCAGGCCATGTAAAGTTTGCTAATCGTTTACGCTCACGTAATTACCAAGGATTAAAACTAGCGGATGAAGTGGTAGAAGGAACCGACCATTACTCAACCTTTCCTGTTGGGCTATCAAAAGGCTTGGTACTATTTTATGAATCACAATAATAATGGCTAGAGCGACCGTCCGCTCTTCGCTCATACCCGAATTTTTTTGTAGCAAGCTAAGCTTAAAACTCCATAAACACCGGAGTACAACTAATGCACCAGTTAACTATATATCAGCCTAAAGAGCCTTAGAATAAAAATAAGCTTGTAGGACAAAAGTTACCTTTAAAATTACAGCAAATATGGGCTATCCGAATACGACTAGAACTTTTTCATAAAATAAGAGATCTAGCACTATTTAACCTAGCCATAGATAGCAAACTAAGAGGGTGTGATTTAGTTTCACTAAAAGTTAATGACATCGCTCATGGTAAAACAATCCAATCAAGGGCAATAGTCGTCCAAAAAAAGACTGGTATGCCTGTTCAATTTGAAATTACTGGAAATACAAGGAAATCAATTGTGGCGCTCATAGAGCAATTTACTCTCAATTCTTATGATTACTTGTTTAAGTCACGAATTCATTCCTCTGAACACCTTTCAACCCGTCAATATGGACGTATAGTTGATTCTTGGGTCACCTCAATTGGATTAGATAAGACTCAATATGGCACTCATTCTATGAGACGTACCAAACCATCACTAATTTACAAAAAAACTAAAAATTTAAGAGCCTGTCAGCTTCTACTTGGCCATAGAAAACTAGAGAGCACTGTCAGGTACTTGGGAATAGAAGTTGATGATGCGTTAGAAGTATCAGAACAGATCGATGCTTAAATTTGAACCTAAGCCAGACTCGAAGTTAGAGTCTGGCACGTATCAATTGTTATCACTCAGCAACGCCTAAATTTAGCGTGAGAATTCGCTCAGAGGGTTAAAGTCACGCCAGCGCTATTTGCTGGCGATAAGATTTGATTGTTAGCTGTATTACTTTACAGGCTACCTGATGACCATCTATTTTTTGCTTAGCTTCAAGTCCGTATTTTGCTCCTTGATCTCAGCGATAAAAATTGAATTATTGGCGACAGCCAGTTCCAGCGCACGCTCAGATGCAATTAACGCATCAGGTAAATTCTTATTCAAACTGTAAGCTGTTGCTAAACTATCCCACAGTATCTCTGAATTAGGAAAAGTCTCAGTACCTTTTTCCAAAATTTCAACGCCCCATGCTGGCTTATCTTCATACGCAGCTTTGAGCCCATAAACATTATACTGATGTGCCGATAAAGGGAATGCATAACCGAACTCTTTAGCTTTATCCTCATAAAATTTTATTAGGTTCGACAGAGGCATGATATCAATCTCAGGTACCGCATTCCAATCAGAAAAAATAGCTTGTAACCCTTTTGCCATTCCTACTACGGGAGTGGTGTCGTGTGTTTCATCGGGGAACCTTGCGTACTTATAATAAAGCCCTGATTTTGATTTTTTTTCCAATGCCAATAACATGCGATCAAAAGCTTCGGGCATTTCGTTCGGCTCACTTGCCATACTTAGAAACCATCGAAAAGTTTTTGCTCCACTGGTTGAGTGCTTCTTTTCAAAGTCTGTAACTATTGTAGCTTCATCCCACCAAAGACTTGAGCTAATGGATATCGCAGCATTAAATTTACTATTACCTTTAACTGCAAGGTAACTGGTATATAGACCAGAAAGTGAGTGGCCTGCGATAACATAATAAGGCGCAACTCTATATTGCTTATTAAGTTGGTTTAATAACTCTTCTTGTAGGAAACGCGTGAGTAAGTCAGCTTTACCGGCTCGACCGACAAATGCTTCAGGCTCAGTATGAGTAAAAAATGCTAATCTATTTTTTAGACTTACACCTACAACAATCATTTCCGGTATTGCTGCATAAGTGCTGTAAAAATGCGCGCTAGCTGCCGCGTGATTGAATTGAGTGGCGCCATCTAATACAACTAGTACAGGGTATGAAAAGTTATCAGAATGTCGATAAGTGTCTGGTAACGATATCTGAACGGTAACGTCTTTTCCTAAGAACTCAGAATTTAGACTCAAGCGGTCATACTGCGCAAGAGCTTGAGTAGAATTTAAAAAAAATAAAACGATTAATATAAATCTCATTGGATACCTTTAAAGTTAACGGCTTATTCAACACCATTTAGATGGTTTATAACACACGAAAACAGCGGTTAATAATGTTATCAGACAAAATTAGGCTCCTACTCAAAGAAGTAGGAATAAATTTAACTTTTTCAGTGTCTGCTTATCGCTCACAGCTGCAACAGAATCAATGCACGACTTATGGTGTGCTCAGCAAATTTATTCAGCTGATGATGTAGAGATAATTTATCAGGGACAATAAATTTACGTTATATGTAACACTTACATGAAACAATACTCAGACCTCATCGCGGCATTAAAATTTAGGCATTACATGTAACATTTACGAATCATTTTGTCCGTGTAAATCACCGCTAGTTAGCGATATCTGATTAAGCCAAACCCTATCGTTATAGACGGCTAGATAGGGTTTGAACTAATAATTATCAGTAAACTAATGTTATCCAATTAGATTAAGGTACTCTTGCTCAGTCAACACTTCTACACCTTTATCACGAGCTGCATTAATCTTGGTTTCTCCAACCTTATCACCTGTTACCAGATAGGTAGTATTTCCGGTGACTGATTTAGCCACTTTGGCTCCAAGCGCTTTTGCTTGCTTTTCCATGTCACCACGAGAACCTTGTTGCATAGAGCCTGTAAATACCACTACTGCTCCTGATATAGGAGAGTCTGAGTTTTTAAGCTCAGATTCTATAGGTGTAATAGCTAAATTAAAGCCTAGGTTATATACTTTGAAAAACTCTTCTCTAACGTTTGCTAGTCCCTCGACAATTGCTTCCGCGCTTAGTTGTGCAAAGCCATCTATTTTAACCATATCTTCGACTGATACTTCAAAAAGTTCAACGATGGAATGATGTTGAAGTAATTTCTCACAGTTTCCTCCTGCTAATCGGCTAACTCCAAATGCAGCAAGAAACCTCCAATCCTCTATTTCAATTTCCTTACTTGCTTGAAGTTGGTCTAATAGATTTTGCGATGTTTTATCTCCAAATCCAAACCCAACAAATTGATGCTTAGGGATCTGATAGATTTCATGGATATGCTTGATACCGTAATTAGTGATCTTCTCAATCACTTTAGGTCCAAAGCCATCGACATTACCTAATGTCTTAAAGAAATGAATCAGAGTATTCTCTGTTTGAGCGGGACAATCTGACTTGTTGGGACAAATCAAATGATCACCTTCCCAAATAAGATGAGCATTACAGCTTGGGCATTCTTCAGGCAACTGAGGTTCAGCTTCTTTAACTACCCCCTCAATCTTAGGAATAACAAGTCCACTTCTTACAAGCTGAACGATTGATCCAGGACCAATTCGTTTTGTTTTAACCATGTTGTAATGATGAACCGTTACTCGGCTTATTGTGGCCCCACTTAACTTGGTAGGAACAAGTTCAGCGACAGGTGAAATACGGCCAGTTCTAGATGTTTGAGGAATAATATTTTTTACCTCAACTTCAGCTGATTCTTCATTTACTTTAAAAGCGATTTGCCAACGGTGGTTCTTTCTTGTCGCTCCCATATATTCTTTCAAATCCGTATGGGTTGTTTCAAGAATCACTCCGTCTATATCAAAATCAACTGCACGCCACATTTCTTCAACTATTGTCTCAAAGTAATCAATGATTTCTGAGAAATGCGCTGTTTTATTTTCTATCAAGGCAAAGGGATAGAATACACATGCACCATCATCAATAGCTTTTTGAACATTTTCATCTACTTTTTTCTCAGCAATAATAGCGGCTTGAATATTTCTAGAATTCTCGAAAATCCCGCTAAGTTGCTTATCAAAATAGCTTTTCTTAATAACTATTTCACCAGGTCCTAAGCCTCGTTTTCCATGTTGCGCTACTTTCAAACCTCTCTCAAAAGCTCTTGTAATATCCTGACCTCTGTAACCATCTCCACGCGTGTACAAAGTTGTTCCATCATCAAAAGCTGCATAGCCATCTAATTTTGGTGTAACCCTCAGAAAAATGTCTTTTTCAGGAACATTAATTTCTTGAGCTGCTTTTAAAATTCTTTTAATCCACTTTTCAATGTCTTCTTTAGAGTATGCTTTTTCTGTTGACAGCATACGTTGTGGCAACTCGACTGTTTTCGCCTCAACAAGAACTTCTGGTTCTACCTGATTCAGGTAAGGATGCAAATGATTAATACTGCGCAGCATAGAAATGAAGAAATCATACTGCTCGTCAGTGATGACTGGTATACCTGCTCTATAAAGTGCATTTGAGGCTTTTAGTAAATGAATTAACTCTTCAGACTCTAATTCAGATTTTTTGAACAAATTAACTAATTCACTAGATTTAATTTCTAAATCTAGTTTTTCTAGAACTTCTAATTGCTCATTCGTAAAATTGATTTCTAACACTCTTCAATCCCCTATTAATGAGCTAAACAAGAACTCTGATTGAGTTCTCTATTTGAAACATTTGAGTTCAGGGTGACACCCACATCACCTGCACGGCGAATAATTACTGTATCGCCAATTTTAACGCCTAAACGGGCAATTTCATCGCCATTATGAAGCGTTGCATTAGATACCGTTACGCCACCAACAAATACCGGCTCTAATCGTGCTACAGGGGTGATTGCGCCTGTGCGCCCTACCTGAAACTCAACATCAAGTAATTGTGTGATTTCTTCTTGTGCAGGAAATTTAAAGGCAATAGCCCAGCGCGGCGCACGTGCCACAAAACCTAAACGCTCTTGCAGCTTTTTGTCGTTTACTTTAATTACCACACCGTCAATTTCGTAAGCCAGCTCACTACGACGTGCTAAAATGTCTTGGTAATAATCAAGTGCAGCTTGCTGTCCTTCAACGAGTTTAGTTTCTGGGCAAAGTGGTAAACCCCAATCTGTCAGTTTAGCAAGCTGTTGGTAATGATCTTCTGGTAACTGACCATCCGCAACAAGCCCTGTACTGTAAGCGTAAAACATCAGCGGGCGTTTTGCTGTTACTTTAGAATCAAGCTGGCGTAAGCTACCTGCAGCAGCATTGCGCGGGTTTACAAATACTTTCTCGCCACGTTTTTCGGCTTCACTGTTAAGCTTGGCAAACCCGGCACTATCCATAAATACTTCACCGCGCACTTCAAGCTCTGCCGGGAAGTCATCGCCGCGTAACTTAAGCGGCACATTACGTATTGTTTTCACGTTTTGGGTGATGTTTTCACCCACCATGCCATCACCACGGGTAGCTGCTTGCACTAACACACCGTCACGGTAAATAATCGATACTGCAAGACCATCAAGCTTTGGCTCACAACAAAAAGTTAACTCACTGCTGTTCATTAAACGTTCTTTAATACGGCGATTAAAGGCAGCAAACTCCTCTTCTGAAAAGGCATTATCAAGTGACAGCATAGGTACTTGGTGAGTGACTTGCTCAAACTTATTAAGTGCAGCACCACCAACTTTTTGTGATGGCGAGTCAGGGCTTTGGAACTCTGGATTAGCTTGCTCAAGAGCGCTTAATTCACGCATTAAACGGTCATATTCAGCATCAGGAATGCTTGGTGCATCCAGCACATAATAATTATGGTTATGCTCTTCTAACTGGGCTCGAAGTTGGCTAATTTGCTCAAAGATAGGGCTGGACATGAAAACCTCAAAAATCTACATAAAAAAGCCACTTAGACGACTTAACGCCAAGTGGCCTAAAACTTATTATCTGTGCGTGCGATCAAGCTGAGAAGCTGCGAACTTTCTCAACATATTCACGTACGCTTTCAACCGTCATCTCTTCACGGTTGCTATCTAAAATAGTCGCACCAAATTCATCAGCTAGCTTTTTAGCTGCACTGTGCAACATATTAAATGCACTTAAACCGTCACCATCACATGGTAAGGTCATAAATAAACTGATACCCGCGGTACTAAACTGTTCCATGTTATCGATATCAAACGTACCTGGGTTATACATATTCACTAAACGAAATAACACCGGACCTGTACCAGCAGGGTCTAAATGGCGGTTAAAGAAGCCCTCTTCAGAATACTTAAAGCCTAACATATTAACGGCTGGCAATAGCTGGCTGCCATTCATAACTGCATCTTCAGGCATCTGCAAATGCACAATAATGAAGTCAGTTGGAGCTTGTGCTTCTTGCTCTTCGTCAGTTTCAGTCTGCTCTGCTTCAGGTGATTCTGAAATCTCATCTGAAACAACGGGTTCATCATTATGTTGCGCGGAAAAGCTTAAATCTCCAAACTCAGGCTCGTCACGTTCTTGCGACTGAACTGGAGCAGGCTCTGATATCTCAGAAGTTGTTTCATTCGGTTCGACCCGTTCTTGCGCTGGCGCATCTGGACTGTCCTTTTTACGCACCGACCATAAGCCGTGAATTAATAAACCACCAATGACAAATACACTGATTACGATTAAAGCCCATCTTAATTCTTCGGCCATCCCCTCACCTTTATTATTTGATATGCCTAACTAAATTTATGCATGTGCCATTTGCACAGCTTGTTCTATATCTACAGCAACCATTCGTGAAACACCCGGTTCAGCCATAGTTACACCGGTCAATCTGCCTGCCATTTCCATGGCAATTTTGTTATGACTGATATAAATAAATTGTACTGATTGTGACATCTCTTCTACCAAACGGCAAAAACGACCCACGTTTGCATCATCCAATGGCGCATCCACTTCATCTAGCATACAGAATGGAGCTGGATTGAGCCTGAATATTGAAAACACTAATGATAATGCGGTCAGCGCTTTTTCTCCACCACTAAGCAGGTGAATTGTCGAATTTTTCTTGCCTGGTGGCCTTGCCATGATGCTTACCCCACTTTCGAGTAGATCATCACTGGTCAATTCAAGGTAGGCACTACCACCGCCAAACACTTTCGGGAATAATTCCCCAAAGTCTGTATTTACTTGTTCAAACGTGGCCTTAAAACGGTTTTTTGTTTCTCGGTCAATTTTTTGAATCGCCCCTTCAAGGGTATTTAACGCTTGTGTTAAATCATCAAGCTGCTGATTTAAATAATCACTACGCTGCTTGGCCTGCTCAAATTCATCAATTGCTGCTAAGTTTACTGCGCCAAGCTCATTTAAAGCTTGGGTGGTTTTAGTCAACATAGCTTGCATACTATTTAAATTGGCACTGTCAGGCAGTTCTTCAAGTACTGTTTTTAAATTTTGTTCAAGTTCTTCAAGTGGCTCTAGAGCAGCTTGTGCTTTAACGATTAAACTTTGCTCATCCAGTGCCAATGCTTGCAACTGCTCTTGTAACGTAACCAACTCAGATTGCGATGATTTCAGCGCTGTTTGCTTATCAGCAAGCTCCTTTTTAGCTTGACTCAAGGCCGCTTGCAAGTTTTTCAGCTCAACGTCACTTTGTTGATGCTTTTCAAGCAATAGCATGATTTGCTCTGCCACCTCTTCAAGCGGGATCACTAACTCTTCTAGTTGCTCATTAAGTTCTAACACAGCCTCACTTGCAGCACTTTGGGCGGCATTGGCGTGTTGCAATTTGGTTTCGCTAAGTTGACACTCACTGCGAGCTTTTTGCTCAGCCAAATTTGCTTGGTGAGCCTGCGTTTTATATTGCTCAAGCTGAGACGCAACTTGGCGATAGTTGTTATTTGCCTCAGTTTGTCGTTGTTTAGCCTGCTCGAGTTCTGTTTCCAGCGTTAATTGCTGTTCTAGCAATTGCTCAAGTAAACTCTGCTGGGCTTGTTGCTGCTCATCGGCATTTTGCTTTTGCTCAGCCAGTAAGGTTTCACGCTGTTGTAACTTAACAAGCTGGTTTTGCCACTGCGTTTGCTGCTCAAGCAACATATCGCGTCGAGTGCTAGCCGATGCAATCTGCTGAGCCGCTTGGTGAATTCGCTCTCTGTGTTGCTCTTTGTCAACGATGAGCGTTTTCTTATGTGCTAGATGCTCGTTTAGCAATTGCTGCTTGGTTTCTAATTGCTCGTTGAGCTCTTCATCTAACTGCTGTGCATCGCTAAGCTGAGCATGCTTTAAAAGCAAAGAATTGTCGGCGTCTTTATTGGCATCGGTATGAAAGTTACGGCCATGCATACAGCCTTCTTCATCAATCACTGCCAGCCAATATGGATCCGCCAAAATAGCGTCATCAAAACAAGGTTGAAATGCAAACCGTGCTAATAAATCAGGGTAAGCACCCGATTCGATATAATTAGCTAATGACTCTTTTGGTAACTCATCATCAGATGCAGGCCAAACACTGTTAGCCTCTTTATGTTGACTGACCTTTAGATGCTCAAGGCCAAGTAGGGCTTGTTCAACTAACGGCTCAAAGCCTGGTGTCACTTTTAGCTGCGCTAATAAAGAGACACTTCCGCTATCAGCTTGCTCTGATAACAAGGAATTAAGCGCTGCAATACTGGCTTTGTTTTCATTACTATGCTGTTGAACCCGTCTAAAATCTTGCTCTAAATGCTGTTGCTCTTTATCAGCTTGTTCTAGATTCTGAGTGAGCTTATTAAGCGCACTTTGCTGCTGAGCAAGCTCTTTAGTCAGTGTTTGAATATGCTGTTGTTGCTCAGCAATTTGCGCTGCAACAGGAGTTGCTTCAAGCTCACTAATTTCAGCGGCAAGTTGTGCCTGCTGAGATTCAAGTTGCGCAAGAGTCTGTGCAAAGTGAGCCTGTTGACTCTTTGCAACGGTAATATCACTGGCATGAGTTTGATTTTTTTGTAAGGTGCTTTGGTATTGCTCATCAGCACTTTGTTTATACTGATGTTGTTCAGCAACTTGTTGCTCTACCTCTGCAACTTGCTCAGCGCACAGTAAACTTTGCTCAATCGCTTCTTGTAGCAGCTCTTGTAACATTACAGCCGATGCATGTTGCTCTTCTTGCAGCTCTTTGTTTTGTAACTGCAGTTGTTGCTGTTTGATAAGGTTTTGACTAAGTGTTTGTTGTTGCTGCTTTAGGCTAATCTGTTGCTGCTCTTTGCGCGTTAACTCAGTGTGTGTTTGATGCTGAGCCTGCTGAGCGTCTTGCAATTTTTGCTGCTCTAGTTGCACCTGATTTTCAAGACTTGCTAACACATCATCATGGCCGGAATGCGCTTCTTTAAAGAACTGGATTTGCTCTTTAAGTTTATTGATTTGCTCGGCTTTATCGATTTGTTGTTGGTGTAGCTTCTGCCACTTTAAGACCGCAATTTGTCCTTTTAAGGTGCGCTCAGTGGCTTTTAACTCTCGATACTTTTTTGCATCGACTGATTGCACTGCAAGCTTATCGAGCTGTGTTTGTAACTCTTGCCTTACATCGAGCAAACGTTCAAGGTTTTCGCGGGTACTTTTAATGCGGGTTTGTGTCTCACGACGACGCTCTTTGTATTTTGAAACGCCAGCTGCTTCTTCTAAAAAAACTCGTAAATCAGCTGGTTTGCTCTCAATTAAACGCGAGATCATACCCTGCTCTATAATCGCATAGCTGCGCGGGCCAAGACCTGTGCCTAAAAAGATATCGGTAATATCACGCTTACGGCATTTACTACCATTTAAAAAATAAATTGACTGACCATCTCGGGTCACTAAGCGCTTAATCGCCACTTGGTTTCGGTCAGCAAAAGTATTCGGAAGATGGCCACTGGTATTATCAAACACCAGCTCAACAGAGGCTTGCGAAATAGGTTTTCGATTAGTAGAGCCATTAAAAATAACATCGGTCATGGCATCGCCACGTAAGTTTTTAGCTGAGCTTTCACCTAGCACCCAACGCACTGCATCGATGACATTTGATTTGCCACAGCCGTTCGGGCCGACAACACACGTCATCTGATCAGGAAATGGGATCTTAGTGGGTTCAACAAACGATTTGAAACCCGCTAATTTTATGGTGCTTAAGCGCATCTAATTGTTTTACCGATTTTTATTGTTATTCTTCAATTTAACCCATTTTAGGGTAAAAGGTTAAGCGTGGCGCTTAAAATTATCTAAAATAATACCCGTTGCCATCGCTACATTAAGCGATTCTGCTTGGCCATAAGCCGGAATGGTTATTTTATCAGTAACTAAGCTTTCGCAATAAGCACGTATACCATGAGATTCACTGCCCATAAGTAATACGGCATCTTGCTTAAGAGCAGTTTTGTGAATGTTCTCACCTTCTAAAAATGCACCATACACAGGAAGATTTAAGCTAGCTAAGTAACTGGTTAAGTCGGTTTGTGAGACACTCACGCGAGCAAATGAGCCCATGGTTGCGCTGATGGTTTTCGGGTTATAAGCATCCGCACTGTCTGTGCTGGTAACAATATGCTTAATGCCATACCAGTCAGCAACACGAATAATCGTGCCCAAATTACCCGGATCCGACACACCATCAAGGGCTAAAATAAGCCCTGATGTTGGTAATGCTTGCTGGCTTGGCATATCAACAACAGCAATGGCTGCGTTGTTACTAATAAGCGTACTGGCTTTAGTTAGGCTTTCTTCGTCTGCTTCAATGACTTGATGGGCTGCAAGCGCTGTTTGATGCGCAGAAATAAATGCAGGAGTCGCAAAAATATGAGCAATACTTAAACCACTGTTTAGTAATTCAAGTACATTTTTTTCGCCTTGAACAAGGTACTGGTTATATTGTTTTCGGTACTTCTTTTGACCTAATGCACGAATTAGTTTCAGTTGGTTTTTTGAAATCATAACAGCCTCATAAAATGATTCTGTATTTTATACCCAAACCACCTCAAGATGCGAGTTTCAGTTGGAATTAAAAGCGATTTAGGCAAGGCATTGATTGCAAGTAATAGTGGTTCTATTGTTAAAATCAATAACGCAGTATAAATCGCTTTTAAACCAACCCTTTGGGCGTTTCACAGGCACTTACTCTCATCGTTGTTACTTCTTAAAAGGGAATGCCATTCTTGCAAAGTAACGCCTTGATATTAAGCACCTGTGAAACGCTGAATTCTGCATCTTGAGGTGGCTTGGGTATAATAGATTCTGTACTCGAAAAACCAAGGGGAAAGTGCCAATTGCTTATTCAATCAGCACTTTTAAGAGACACTAGCTAATAAGAGTTATTAACTAATTTTCGTCAGCCATTCATTTAACCATGGCTCAGTAACAGGCCAAGGCTCAAAATCTTCGCAAGCATCAATTTCTAAACGATGACCAACAGGTTTTGCCTGTAAATCGCGAAATAGCTCATCAAAGCTGCGACCTGCACCACAAAACGTATCGCCATAACTGCGGTCGCCCATAGCAATAATGCCGTATTGCTTGCCTGTTAACATAGGGAATTGATCGTTTAATTGGCTATATAAAGCGACTAAGTTATCAGGAATATCACCCTGACCCGTCGTTGATGTGATCACCAAAATATGTGATGCAGCCAGCATGTCATCGACCGTGCCATTTTCAACTAATTGCGCTTGATGCTCTGACTTTTCAATAACTTCAATAACCTGTTCGCTTAAACGCTCAGCACCGCCGTAGACACTGCCGACAAAAATACTAATGGTTGCCATAATAATCCTTTTCTTCTGTTGGCCAGCCAAGTTGCTGGCAAATCGTTAACATTGCATCGCCTAATGGCGCTCTAATTGTTATTGGTTGCTTGCTATAAGGGTGCACAAACTTTAATTCAGAGGCAAATAACATTAAACGACGAAGCTGAAAATGCTCTCTAAAAAATTGATTATGCTGATTATCACCATGATTTACATCACCAATAATAGGCAATGATAAATGTTTTAAATGACGACGAATTTGATGCTTGCGACCAGTTTTTGGAAAACACTCCACCAGCGAGTAACGAACTGTTGGGTATTTACCAATTGGAATAGGTAGGCTTGCTTGGTGCAGGCAATGAAATTGCGTTTGTGCTTCTTGTGGTGCTTTATCTTGATCAGCAAACTTATCAGCAATTTTATCAAGCTCTTCTTTTAAAGGTTTATCTAAGAAGATTGATTCGTTTAAAAAGCCTCTTACTAAAGCCAAGTAACGTTTTTCAATTTGCCCATCAATAAATATCTGGTTCATGTCACGGGCTGCTTCTGAACTTAACGCAAACAGTAATACGCCTGAGGTTGGTCTATCTAAACGATGTACAGGAAACACGTGTTGACCAATTTGGTCACGCAGCATCTGCATCGCAAATTGGGTTTCGTGTTTATCTAAAAACGAACGGTGAACCAATAAACCAGATGGTTTATCAATCGCAACGTAATTTTCATCGCGGTACAGAATCGTTAACTCGTCAAATTGTGGCTTAACAATCTCTTGCATGTTAGTTATCACTTAAAAGTTGATCGAGTTTTTGTAAAACGGTAATCACATCATTTCCGCCACTGTGTTGTGCCAGCATCATTTCAGCCATAGGCGCAATTGCAAAATTACGGGGTAAAGGCTGGGCATATGCAATGAGGGCGTGCATTTTTTCAAGAAAAACAAATTGCAGCCATTGCTCAAATGCCATGGTGTCATGACAAAACGGCACACTAGAATTGAGCGCACTTGGGTCAATAGCTGTTGTTTGCCATAGTGAATGGCGTTGTAATGTGGATTCTAATTCGCGCAGCAGCGCCAAAGTCTGTTGATGCATTGTAAAACTCTTAATACCTTTTTACTTAGGGAAGGTAAACAGACCCTAGTATACCCTGTTCCAAGGCGCCATGGTATGGCGTATAATTCGCGGCTGATATAGATTAATAACGGTAATTGAGATTTTATGACTGAGCAGATCGCCACACTAGGGCAACTTCTGGATGCAGCAGGTACCACTTGGCGTGCCTTCGATATTGGCAGACACATCACGAAATTAGACAAAAAACAATTTCTTGCCATTGAAGAAACAAAAATCCCTTACCCATACCCGCTTGCTGGTCATGCTTGGCTTGCTATTCAATTTTGGGATGTAAAAGCGTCTAAAGAACCTTATGTATGGTTTTTAAAATTCCCACTTGATGAGCAAAGCCGTCTTGTAAGCGCAAGCCGCGACCATTTCGCTAATATGGTTATTGAAGCACTTGGTACAGAAATTACCGGCGAAAATGCCGAGGGCAAACTTGATAACAACCCGTATGTATTTACGCCAAACGCTAACAAGCTAGCAGCATTTAATGCGCAGATTAAATGTTTACTTAAGCAAAGTGCTTCACAGTATTACGAATATGCTCAGCTGTATTTTTCAGGCAAACTGGGGTTTGATAATTGGCAAAGTGTTGCAGTACAAGGTATTGCTGACTTTGCGATGCGTTTAGATAACGACACCAATTTAGCAAATCTACAAGCCGCTTGGGGGCAATTACCAGTCGAAGTATTACAGCCGCTGAGTGCAATGCTTGAACATGTGGCAATCGAACCCGTGTTTGCAGAGCAATTGTTAGCCTATGGTTTAAATGCGATAGAGCATAAAGACGACATCGCCCTTGTTGCAGCCCTTAGAAGCCTATCAAAAACACCAGCACAAGGTTTAACTGCGCAACTGGTTGATGCTGTATTACGCTCTGATATGAACACTCAGTCAGATGTACTATTAACGATTGCGGGGCGCTGTTTTAGCACCCTTGAAGACCCAGAACGCTTACATGTGTTTATGGATTGCTGTGCGCACCATACTGAGATTGAACAACTGTTTGTGAGTATTTTCACCGATTTAGTTGCAATTCCTAGTATTCGCCCTCACCTACTAGGTTTATTAAGAAAAGAAAATCGTAGCGAAACACTCGCTCGCGCAATTGGAAGGTTATTCTCGTAAATGGCAGGCTTGTGGACACTCATCATCATTGGCAGCATCATCTACTTTTTTTGGTTAAACAGAAAAGTAGCCGAAGCAGCTAACCTTCATGCACAAAGACAAATTGAGCAATTGAATGTGCAATTGATAAGTGTTGCTTGCAATAAACGCAGAGTGGGTATTTTAAAAAGCGGTAAACCTGGTATTAAAAGCGAGTTTATTTTTGAGTTTTCAAGTGATGGACAAAGCGTGTATCAAGGCGTTTTGATCATGGAAAATGAATTACTTAAAAGCGTAGTAATACCGCCGCACAAAATTTAAGATGCGAGTTGCGAGTTGCGAGTTGCGAGTTGCGAGTTGCGAGTTGCGAGTTTTACAAAGTAATTGTTGGTGCGAGAAGTACAACCCCCAGAAAGAACTAAGGCGTAGCTATTAGCCACGCCCCAATCTTGCTACTTCCATGATTAAGTATCCGTACTTATGCCGAAGCTGCCTTTTTATCTATCCCCTGAACGGGTATACATCCGATACACCCACCATGCTACATCTTGTAACATTTAACACATCCTAGTGCCGTCCTCTTGCCATCAATGGCTATCCACTTCGTTTTCCAAACGCTCCTTTAGCTTCCTGCTAAATCATCCTTTGGTCAGTCCTTTTCAATCGCTCCGCGATCGTACTGCATCCTGGCAGTGTCCTTGTTCTTCCTTGCTTCCCTAGCACTTGTCCCTTTGCTTCCTGCTAAGCATCTTGCTTTGTTGCCATAATCCTAATCCTTGGCATCAGTTCAATCATTGAACCTGTGTCTTCTTGACATGATTAAGTTTAGAGAAAAGAGGAAATCTTGATAGGCATAAAAATGAATTTTTTCTTAGTCACAAAAATGCAAAAAATAATAAATCGTTTAAAATCATTAGAATAAGCTTTTTTGGGTACAGATTTAAAGGCATTAAACTGACAAAGCGCACAGCAATGTGAGACTTATCTCACATTGCTATTTCCAAAACGTCCTTTCGTCAATTTACTGCTTTAAACATTAAGTCTCCTTCGACTTGGTTAAAGCTTAGGGCTTTGAATACCTCAAACCCTTCAGAACTAAAGAATTCGCGCTGCTCAGGGCGAGTAACAAATACTGCTAAACCACTTGTTTGACTGCTTGACTCAACTAAATCATCAAGACCTCGTAGCAGATATCTGCCGAAACCTTGCCCCTGAAAATGTGGATCAACGGCAATGAAGGCTAAAAACAAATAATGGCCCTTGCTCGAAAGCGCTTCACGGATAGTTCGCTCTTTTTCTATAAGCTGATTAGTCTGCAAATAACCCGCACTGAGCATTAATTTTAAGCGCCAATGCCAATATCGTTCAGCTTGTAGTTCACTTGCTGAATCAAATACACAGGCAATCGCTTTTAATCTACTTTGCGAGTAAAGGCCTATTAATGGCTGTTTTTCTTGCCAGAAACTTGCTAGCTCTTCACGTACCAAAGCACGTAATTTAGTTTCATATTTACTTGGGTTATCTTGTTGAAAACCTAGTACATTCTGAAGAACAGGGTCGTCATGATAGGCTTGATAAATAAGGCTTGCGGCAGTGCTGATGTCTTCAGCACTAAGGTATTGCACACTTAAGGTTTCGGGTTCAGCAACTGTCAAAATACTCATCCTTTTATTTGTTTTATTATTTTCGTACTAGACTATAAGGTATATACCTAACAGCGATTAAAGACAAATTCAGCGTAAGTTAAACTGCGGTTCATCATTATTAAGTTCAAGCAGTAATAAATATCGCCATACACAAGGAGCAGAACTATGGATACGACAAAACATGACATTTCGACCTTATTTGCACAACTTGGTTTACCAAGCAAAGAAAGTGAAATAGATGCTTTCATAGCATCGCATCAACTGTCAGATACCACCCTCTTACAGGATGCTCCATTCTGGGATGAATCTCAGCAGCATTTTTTAGCTGAATCGCTAGCTGAAGATGGGGCTTGGAGTGAGGTGATTGATGAATTAGACGCGCGACTGCGTCAATAAAAACATGAATGCTTATTTGTGGCCTAAATTGCATCTGCTTTTCGGCCACAAATAAGGAAAGTAATTTCACAACACCTCTATTATTGCTACCATACGCGCGCATCGCAGCCATACACTGTGATGTTTTTTATGCTTGCTCGTTTATTTCATTATGTAATTTTACGAGTTGGTATTAGTCTTTATTAAAGAGTTTATACAAAAATGAATGCCGTTGTATTTGATGCAATTAAAACCCTTCTTGACGAAGGTAAAACCCCAACAGTTGCCTTAACCAAAAGTAAGCTAACACAACCTATGCCGATGCCTGTGATCATCGCCGCGGTTAGCCAATATAAAAACAATCCGGATTCAATTAATAACTTCATCAATAACCCGTCAAATGAACAACTGAGTACACCAAAAGAAAGTCAATTGGACCGTATTGAAGCTAAATTAGACAGGTTATTAGCACTGCTTGAGAAAAAATAATGTTTGTTGTCGATCTGACTTTTGATTGCTACCAAGATACTACCCTAGAGCTTGCTGAGCAGGCAATAAACCGCCTAGTTAATGCACTTCGTTTTAACGGCCAAATCATTGGTGATGAATTTCCAACGGTTTTAAAAGATGGATTTTTCATTACACGTGTGATGTGCCCGACCGAAGATGCGATGCATCCGCTCAATCATAGTCCGTTTGTAAAGCACAGTATTGAGCAATTACACACCGCGGGCTTACTTGCACCAAAAGTTAAAGTGATCGGCCAAGATATTCACTCAAATGGCGCTGACATGTGTCATGATCCGTCGTGCTATATTTTATACACTACGTATGTGCATACCTGTAGCCCGCTCTATTGTGGTGATGACTTTTTACCTGTGCCGTTATTTCGTATTCCGGCCATTGCCAATGGCGATTATAAAACACTAATAAAATGGCAGGAAGACTGGCAAGCGTGCGATCAAATTCAGATCAATGGTGCAACCCGTTGTGAATTTCCTGCGCTTGAAGAGCTAACTAGCATCAATAGTGACTTATATCGCCGTGGTCGCGATATCACTAAGCGTATTAGTTTTCTAACCAAGAAGCCGGTTTATTACTATTTATACCGTGTTGGTGGCGTTGATAAAGAGTCAGAGCTTAAACGTCGCTGCCCAAGTTGCGATGGCGAGTGGAAATTACCTGAGCCATGGTTTGGCTTATTTGATTTTCGTTGTGAGCCTTGTGGGATTGTTTCGAATATCTCGTGGGACTTTCAATAACCAAATATAGGCAATAACCAGATACACGAAAGGGGCAATCGCCCCTTTTTACTTATTAAGTTTATACCGTTACTTTGTCTAAAAACTCACTGATGCTATTTGCTAATACATGATGCGGTTTTTTACCCACGTACTCTAAGCAAACCTCACCGCTTTCGACTAATACAGTAATAAGCAGATCATCTTGCTCTGTTAGGCCTATAAACACGGTTTCTGGCTGCTTTAGCTTACGCTTCATCAGTACGTGACCCGTAATATTTTGCTGTAAGCGGCTAAAATCATCTTCATTCCATGCTTGTAGCAATTCAATGTGATGATCATCAACATTCAATAACAAGTTACCCGCATAAAGATGACCAAATAAGGGGTTTAAGTCTTCAGGAAAAGATAACTCGAGCGCCTTGGCTAGGTCATCTAAACTGCCAGCAGGTTGTTGTGGGACTGGACACCACTGAATAAGCCCCTGCTCATCAACTTCGCCCTGCTCACATGGACTTGGCCATGCTGTATCATGTTCAATAACAGGAAGTTTTCCTGTGCGTTCTAGGCATTTTTCACTAAATGCTTGATGTAACTTATCTAGTTTTATAGAAACAGACATACTGCGAAACTCATTGGCTTTAGGTATAATGCCAACATTGTAACTACAAAAGTGTAAAGATGACAGATTACAGCAACTCACCCGAACTAAAAGACAGTGTTCTTGGTAAAAGCACAGAATATGTTGATACCTATACGCCAAGTTTGTTGTTTCCTATTGCCCGCAAACTAAACCGTGATGCTTTAGGTGTTAGCGAAGATAACTTACCGTTTAAAGGCCAAGATATTTGGACTGGCTATGAATTATCGTGGCTAAATAGCAAGGGTAAGCCAATGGTCGCTGTGGCTACTTTTGTATTTCCTTGCCAAAGCAGTCACATCATTGAGTCTAAGTCATTCAAGTTGTATCTGAATAGCTTTAATCAGACACGCTTTGAGACGCTAGAAGACGTACATCAAGCGCTTAGCAAAGACTTATCAGATGCGGTAAATGCACAGGTGTTAGTTACATTATACCAAGCAGACGATTTCAACTGTTTACCTTTTACAGCGTTACCGGGTGAGTGTATTGATGATCTTGATATCGAAATCACCAGCTATGATATTGATGCAAGCTCACTTCGCCATAATGGTGATGAGGTTGTCTCAGAAACCTTACACAGCCATTTACTAAAATCGAACTGTTTGATCACTTCACAGCCTGATTGGGCGAGTGTGATTATTCGTTATAAAGGCCAAGCTATTTGCCATGAAGCCTTATTAAAATATTTAATTTCGTTTCGTACTCATAACGAATTTCATGAGCAATGTGTAGAGCGTATCTACTGCGATTTAATGCAGCAGTTAAACCTCGAAGAGTTAGAAGTATATGCGCGTTACACACGCCGTGGCGGTTTAGATATCAACCCTTATCGCTCAACTAATCAAGATGAAACTCCCTTCAAGGTGAAAATTAATCGGCAATAACGTTGGTGACAATAAAAAACCGAGTTCAACTCGGTTTATTATTGTCTGAAGATTCATTACTCGTCTTTAAAAATCCCCACATACGTTGGTGATGTATTTGATTTACTCGCACGATACATACCAGCGGTGTTAAACGGCAAGCTGATGTTCCCTTTAGCATCAATGATGATCACACCGCCTGTGCCACCTATAGGCATTAATACATCGTGGATCACTTCGTTACCCGCTTCAACAATGGTTTTACCTTGGTATTTTACGCGAGCACAAATATCAGCTGCCACATTGTAGCGAATAAAATACTCACCATGCCCTGTCGCAGATACTGCACATGATTCATTTTCAGCAAACGTACCTGCACCAATCACGGGTGAATCACCCACACGGCCGAAGCGTTTTGCAGTCATACCACCTGTTGAAGTACCTGCAGCAATATTGCCGTTTTTATCAAGTGCAACTGCACCAACGGTGCCCATTTTGTAATTAACAGGCAGGGCTTTATGTGCTGCTTGGTAGTCTTTGCTAGTTACTTTTTGTTTATCGAGTTTTTCTTTGGCTTTTAATAATGCCTTGTAGCGATGATCTGTATCGAATAGATTGTTTTCAACCAGCGGCATACCTTGGGTTTTTGCAAACTCTTCGGCACCTTGACCGCTGAGCATGACATGCACTGATTTTTCCATCACTAGGCGTGCCAGATTAATAGGGTTTTCAATATGTTTAACCCCTGCAACAGCACCTGCTTGGCGTGTACGGCCATCCATAATTGATGCGTCAAGCTCATGAGCACCATCATAAGTATACACTGCACCGCGACCTGCGTTGAAATACGGTGAGTTCTCAAGCACATTAATTGCCGCAGTGATGGCATCTAAGCTCTCGCCGCCCTTTTCGAGTACCGCATAGCCGGTTTCAACTGCTTCTTTTAGTTTTTCACGATAGGCTTTTTCTTGTTCTGGTGTGAAGCGACTCTTCTCTATGGTACCTGCACCACCATGAATAGCGATAGCAAAAGGTTGATCACTACTGTGGCTTAGGGTACTAAATGATAATGCGCTAAGCGCAATGGCTGAGGTAAGTAATGTTTTTAGCATAAGGGCACTTATATTTATTTTAGTTTGTAAGCCCAATGTGAATAATTCAGCGCTGTATTTCAAGCTTTAACCGATGAAAGAAACAAAAAAAGCGCCTAATGGCGCTTTTTTTCAGCAGTTTAAAATTAAGCTTGCGCTGCTTTTAAACGCGCTAAACGAGCTACTTGGTGAGTAGACGTTAAGAAAGAGTAGATAGGTGCTAGGTAGCCACGTTTGCGAAGTTCTAAGAACTCTTCATCGCTTAGTGAGTTAAGTTTTTTCTCATCAACAAGGTAGATACCGTTGATGTCTTTTTTCTCACCTTTAATTTCTACTGTTAGCGTTTGAGCTACTAATAATTCTTTGTCTGCTAAGAATTTAGTAAATGCTTCTGTTACTTGCGAAAACTCAATGTAAGAAACAAGTGCTTCTTTACGACGTTTAAGATAATCGGTCTCTTCACCGTTTTCGAAAAGTGCGTTACCCGCTTCTTCACTTACTAATGGGCTTGCTTCGTCAATTACGATACCAAATTGGTCAGCTTCTGGGTGCTTAACAAGACCAAGTGGATAACGAGTCATTGCCATTGGAGCAAATGCCGCAGTCCACTTGCCATCTTGGATGAAAAGGTTTTCGCCTGGCTCTAGACCAAATAACGCAACTGCTTGGAATTGACCTGATTCGTTGTTTTTAACAAATGCCATTGGGAATTCATTTGCGATGCGTGCAAATTCGTGTGCAACCACAGGTACTAAGTGCTGAGTTTTCATAAACTCGATATTGATGCCATTTTGGATTTTAGTGTTGGCATGTTTTTCGTTATGTAAAGGCTGTACTTGTTGCTCCGCCATGATACTGCTCCATTAATTTTATAATATGTTTTTGCTGTTAGTGCCCAAAGCCTATAGGTTTTGGCAACAAAAAGGAAGTGAAAATTTTGTGGCAGTTTGTACATTATAGATTAACAAAACTACCCACCTTACCAATCAATCCCAAATGATGAAAAAACAAACTATAAACAAGTAAATATTATCACGCATAAGCCACTATTTTTGTTAGTATATTCAACAATTATGGAAATAATGAGGCAAACAATGGAAGGCTATCATTTAAATAAAGACTATAAAATAAGCAGCGTTTTCATTGCTGAAATTAATGAAACTGTCATTATTATTGATGACTTTTTACACAGCCTTGAGCCTATTTATCAATTTGCTACAGAAACAGCTTATTTCCAGCCTTTCGGTAGTGATGGAACGCTCTACCCCGGCAAGCGTGATGAAATGCCAGCGCCTTACTATCGTGCTTTTGAGCAGTTAATTAATGAGCTTTTAGAGCAAGGGATAATTACAAGCGGTGAAAATAATTTATATCTTCACCGCTGCAAGCTTTCATTAGTTACACAAAATGCGGACGAACTAAATACCTTACAGCGTATGCCACATATTGACTCGACGGACGATAAAACATTTGCAGCAGTGCATTATTTATCTGCTAAAGAATGGGGTGGTACGGGCATTTACAAATACCGCCCTGACAACATCATTAAAGTGACAGCTGATAATCAAAATAGCGTACATAAAATGATTGCTGATACTAAAAAGCACAACGCAACTCATCAGGGCTATTTAAATGAAACAACAGAGCTCTTTGAAAAAGTGGTGAATATTGAAGCAAAGGTAAATAGGTTAGTAATTTATAAGAGCAACCTACTGCATAGCGCAGCTCTTTTTAATAACAAAAAGTACAACAATGATATTAACAACAGCCGTTTATCTATCTCCTCATTTTTTAGAATTAACTGAACTGGCTAATGGTTTTTAGCCAGCTCAGTTAATGAAAACTAGTTTTTCTGTAAGCCAAATTTCTTTATTTTATCTAGCAGCTCTCTGTGCTTAGGTAGCTCATTTAATAACTGCTTGACGCGCTGCTGTTTAAATTCAGCAACGTGTTGATTGTCGTTCTGCTTAGATTGCTGCTTGACTGGTACATAATGCATACCAAACAGTACATATAAGTAGTTTTCTAAGTCGAATAAATCGAACTTACTGGCAAAGTCTTCTCGTACCGGTGTAAAGCGCTGCCAACGTGCTAGGTTATTTTTTAGTTTTTCTGATAGCTGCTCGGTTTTTTTGTTATCACGCCAAAAGGCCGAATCGGTTCTATCCGAAATACAGTAATGCATTTTTATAAAATCAAAGGTTTGCTGCCATACATAATTCACGTGCTGATTGTAATCATCAGCAACTAATTTAATGTCATCGCGGCTGCGCGGAAAACGTTTAGCTAATAACCCTGCAGAAAAGTCCGCAATTAAAATGGCTGTGGCTTCGAGTGGCTCAACAAAGCCTTGCGATAACCCTATAGCAACACAGTTTTTGAGCCACATTTTTTCTCTGTGCCCTACTTTCATCGGGATTTTTCTTGGCGTTAAATGCTCAAATTTATTACCTAAGTAACGATGTAATTTTTCGTGAGCTTGCTCATCGCTCATATACTTAGATGAATAAACAAACCCCACTCCTCTTCGCTCTGTAAGCGCAATATCCCAGATCCAGCCAGCTTGGTGTGCTGTGGCGATAGTATAAGGCGGTATTTCATCTTCACTTTGTGTAGGCACTTGCAAGGTGATTGCGGTGTCGGTTAATAAGCTATCTGATTTATCGACAAAACCGACCCCTAGTTTTTGCCCGATAAAGGCAGCCGAAAAACCAGAACAATCAATAATAAAGTCAAACTCTAAGGCGTTACCTTCTGAGTCAATTAGATGTGTAATAAAGCCTTGCTGATCACAGGTTATATCTTTAATTTCAGTAAAAAGGTGTTTTACGGAAAAATGTTGCGTGGCATGACTTCCTAAGAATGAAGCAAACTTTTTAGCGTCAAAATGATAAGCATAACCGTTGATACCGGCATATTGCGGTGTTGCGATTGTTTTTGGCGCTAGATTATTTTCACAGCACACATGCTGTTTAGAAACAAATTCAGCGTAGTCATTGCCGTTACCGTCAGCAAGCCACTGCAGCGTTAATTGCTCACCAAAAATATGTGGATGATCAAATAAATGATGGTAAAAGTTAGCACCATGTTTGTGTTTATCTAGCCAATTTACAAACTTGATTGACTGCTTAAAAGTAACATCACATTCGTTGATAAAGTCACTTTCACTGATACCAAACTTTTGCAATGAGTTGCGCATCGAAGGAACAGTTCCTTCACCGACACCTATGCTGGCAATATTTGGTGACTCGATTAACGTGATCTCAATGCCACTATTTAAAAGCGCATGCCCCAAATGGTTAGCAGTTAACCAACCTGCTGTTCCGCCACCAACAATTGCGATTTTTTTTATCATTTTTACTCGCCCACTTTTTACTCACAAAAAAGCCCAGTACAAGCTGGGCTTTCTTAATTTCGTTATCTAAATCAACTTAGAAACGTAGTGATACACCTAGCTTGTAGCGTGCTTCACCTTCAAAGCTCCATGCTGGATAGCCGTTACGAAGCTCTGGTTTAACCTCAGCATCACCTGTAGCAGTACCAATTTGGATACTATCTTCTTCAGTGATATTAACCGCTTCAAATGTTAAGTCTAGGTAGTCAGTTACAGCAAACTTAGCTGTTAGATCGAGCGTACCATAGTCTTGATGCTCGCGGTTACCATAGAAGTAAGGTGCTTCACGAACCATATACTCTGAGCGCCAGTTATACGCTAAACGTACGCTATAGAAATCTGCTTCATAGTAACCAACTAAGTTAACCGTATGCTCTGAAGAGTCAGAGAATAATTCGATGCGGTCAGGGAAGTTCTCTGCAGGCGCTTCTGAATCAACCCAAGTATAGTTTGCTTGATAACCAAAGCCATTATCAAAACCATCTTGAATTTGCAGCTCGATACCTTGAATTTCACCACCTGAACCAGTTCCTTTAGTAGCAACTGTCCAGTTATCAACACCTGAATCTGGGTCTACAATGCCTATGCTTTGATTCAGAATTTGGTCAACTTTAGTAAATGAAGAAATATCCTTGATAAAGTAAGCCGCACTTATCATGCCGTCGCCATCAAAGTAATATTCAATACCGAAATCAGCTTGTGTTGCCTTAAACGGTTCAAGACCGATATTACCTGTAGTAATTACCTCATTACCAATTGTGCCATCTTCGTAACCAGACAACGAAGATGCTGCAAACATGTCCGCATAATTAGCACGAGAGATAACTTGTGCGGCAGAGAAGCGCAGAATCATATCTTCAGTTAGGTCAAACGCAACGTTAACACTTGGTAATACTTCACTGTAGTCTGCTTTTTCAGTGCTAAGGCCGTTACCATAGTCACCATTAGCATTTAATGCATAATAATCAGACTCTGCATCTGTAGAAACATATCTTAGGCCAAAGTTACCGCGAATACCTTCTGCTGAAAAATCAGCCATTGCGTATAGCGAGATATTTTCTTCTTGAATCGTACCGTAGCCAGATTTATAAGCGATAGATGTATTATCGAAGCTGGTAATAGCAGCGTAACCATCACTAATCATTTGATCAAGCTTTGGCTCTGGTAATGTATAGCCTGCACCAGAAGAAACCGTACCTGAGTAATAACGAGATGCATCGTATGCAGCGATTGAGTCAACTAAGTTTGCAGTATAAGTTTCTTGCTTAACTTCATGATCAGCCCAACGGAAACCTGTTTTAATAGCTGTAATTGCGCCAAAATCTACAGGGATAGTTAAATCAAACTGTGCATAAGTCTCTTCGTCCGTATTCGGCTGTTTCTTAAGAGCCCAACCTGCTGAAGATAATTGTCCTTGGAAGTCATCTGGCGTGAATGATTTATTTGCAACATTAATATCAATAACATCGCCTGTCGCATCATAGGTGCCGGCATAGTCTGCTGGAGTGCCTAACCAGAAACCATAGTTTGCTGTTAAATCTGTACCACCTTCAGATTGGGTATTACCAACTCGACCTTTAAGTTCGAAGTTTTCACCTGAATACTTAAAGTCGAAGTCAAAAGTATCTGAAGTCATTGAACCTGCACGAGCCCAAGTTTGTGCCCAACCTGGATTTGCGCCATCACCTGAACGGCGATAGAAAGTACATGTTCCATCAACATTAACTTGCTCACAAGCTGCATCTTTGTCATCAGGGAACATAACAAATAATGACGTGTTAGCATTATCAGCTGATAAGTCTAAAGTCATTATGTTAAGACCTAACTCTAGTTCATCAGTCGGGCGGTATTGGAACACTGCGTTAATAGCTGTACGTTCACGTTGTTGTTGGAATGTTGAAGGAACAATGTCACCCCAACCTACTAAAGACTCAATACCATTGCGTTGATAATTTGTTTCAGAAAATGCTGCTGATACAAGCGCACCAAACGTTTCTTCATCATTTTTCCAGCTATAAAGACCAGAGATTTCAGGATCTGTTTCTTCTGAGATCGTACCGTAGTCAGCTTTTACACTTCCAAAAAGAGTATTAGAGTCAAGATCTAAAGGTTTGCGAGTGTTTACGATTACCGTACCACCGATACCACCTTCAACGAGATTCGCTTGAGATGACTTATAAACTTCAATACCACCGACCATTTCAGGTGGAAGTAATGTATAGTTAAAGCTTCTATCGATAGACTGTTGATCATACCACCCTGTTGAAGCAACTGAGTGTCCATTTAGTAAAGTACGCGTTAATTGTGCAGATGCACCACGAATAGACACTTGCTGGCCTTGCCCAAAAGCACGGTTAACAGCAACACCTGAAATACGACCAAGTGCTTCACCTACATCGCTATCAGGAAACTTACCGACATCTTCTGCAGAAACAGCATCGACAACGCTGTCAGCAAAGCGCTTAGTATTCATTGAAGCTTCAAGTGAACGGCGAATACCGCGAACTTCAATTACTTCAACATCTTCTTGAACTTTAGTTTCTTCTGCTGCGTATGCAGCGCCAGTGAACCCAGCACTCATTACGAGGCCGATATTAACTGCTAATAAGCTTTTCTTAAAATTTTTAGCTAACACAGGATTCCCCTTGAATCATTTTGTTGGTTTTTTATATCACTTCTGCCCAGTGATGATGACAACGCTGTCATCTAGTAACAAACCATACACTCTAAATTACATTTGTGCTACATCTTTTTGGTTAATTTGTGCAAAAAATTTACAACGAAATAATCAAGTAATTGATATAACTAATATTTAATATTGAGTTTTTAAGAATTGTTACAAATAAACGGCGCAAATATAGCATGAGTGATATTACAGATGAAAAGACCAAAAGGATGAGTTTTTGAAAACAGCTAAAAATAACGTGTAATTTTGTAAGCTTAAGTTGCCACTGTACAACTATTAACCATAACTAAAAGTTATATAAAAACTGTTATCTAACAGTTGATTAGCTTAAGAAACTAGCTTGTTTCTAAAAGCACTCTGTCATGTACAATTTATTTTTAACTTTTTCTGGGCAGAGTAAGCTAAAGGGGTTTGAGAATAACAATCAATAACAATGACAGCGTTATCATTTTTGATTATATAGGGCCATTTTGTACTTGTCTAACACTTTATGGCGCTATTTTAAGAAAGTGCGTTGATACGAAATGGTTTGTTTAAAGTGAATATTTAACAACAAAAAAGCGAGCCTAAGCTCGCTTTAGATAAGTTGGTTTGATTAGGCGATTAAGGTGCCCAATAAACTTCAATATTGATGTGTGGGTGGTTTAATACTGCACGCAAAGGCATGTCAGCAACTGCACCGCCCTCTTTAGCCTGTTTATATACTGCAAGTTTTTCTTCACCGCTAATTAATAGCTTAACAACTTTAGAATCTGCGATTGCAGATAACGTTAGCGTCATACGCTCAGTGATCTTGCCAGTTACATCACTTTCAATGGCGTTAATTGCACACACTAAATCATCTGTGGCTAAGCCATGTTCAAGGCCTTCGGCGTGTGGGAAAAGTGATGCTGTGTGACCATCAGGACCCATACCTAAAATCGTCACATCAAAAGGACGCTTTAATGCTTTATAGGCAGCTTCACAATCAGCCACACCATTTTGAGCCGTTAATGCGTCATTTTTCATCGTTACGAAATTAGCTGCAGCGCCATGGTTTTGTAACAGCGTGCTTTTGATAAATGCTTCATTACTTTTTTCATGATCAGCATCAACCCAACGCTCATCAACCATAGCTACATCAATGTTTGCCCAGTCAAGTTCAAGGTTTGATAAATGCTTATAAGCTGGTGCCGGCGATGAGCCACCCGATACCATCAGTACCGCGCGACCATCTTCTTTAATACCAGCAACAAGGCTTTGTTCAAGGCTTGAAGAAAGCTCAGCTGTTAATTCGTCTTTGTTTGCAAAGAATTTTTCAACAATTGTTGCCATCTTAATTACGCCTTATCGCCTGTGTTAAACCATACATGATTGTTTTCTTCTAACAATTCATCAGCATCGTCCGGTCCCCAAGTACCTGCTCGGTATAACGAAGGGGCGCCTTTTTCTTGCCAGCGCTCAATAATTGGATCAATCCATTTCCAAGCTTGGCGCACTTCATCACGGTGAATAAACAGTGATGGATTATTTGCCGCAGCATCTAACATTAAGCGCTTATAAGCATCTGAATGGAAACCATTACTATAAGCCTGAGATAACTCAATGTTCATTGTTACTGGCTCTAACTGCATCTCAAGGTTATCAAGACGCTTAGACATCAATGTTAATTGAATTGTTTCTTCAGGTTGCAGACGAATAACGAGACGGTTTGGCTCAATATTACCTACGTTGTCTGTATAAACATTGTGTGAAACCTTTTTGTATTCAACAACGATTTCAGCACAACGCTTTTTCATACGCTTACCAGTACGAAGATAGAAAGGCACACCAGCCCAACGCCAATTATCAATATGCGCACGAATAGCAACGAATGTTTCAGTTTTACTCGCACCTTCGTTTAATTCTTCTAAGTAACCAGGGACGATTTTACCGTCTAAGTTACCTGGCACGTACTGACCACGTACGATGTTCGCATCAACATCTTCAGCTACTAATGGACGTAACGACTCAAGCACTTTTAACTTTTCAGTACGGATGCTGTTTGCGTTTAATTTATTTGGTGATTCCATTGCTACTAAGCAAAGTAACTGTAGCAAGTGGTTTTGCACCATATCACGTAATGCACCGGCTTTATCGTAGAAACCAGCACGGCTTTCTAGGCCCACTGTTTCTGATAAGCTGATTTGGATGTTATCGATTGACTTAGCATCCCAAAGGTTTTCAAACAGTGAGTTTGAAAAACGCAGTGCCATTAAGTTTTGTACTGTTTCTTTACCTAAGTAATGGTCAATACGGAAAATCTGTTCTTCATTAAAGTATTCAGCAATTTTCGCATTGATTGCTTCTGCTGACTCACCACAGTAACCAATTGGCTTTTCAACCACTACACGTGATGTTTCTGTGATTAACCCTTTTGAAGATAAAATTTCACAGCAGCTACCGTATACTGCAGGTGGTAATGAAAGGTAAAAAACACGAGACTTATCAGCATCGTGTTCATTTAAAATATCTCTTAGCTTATCCCAGTCATCATCGGCTTCAGTAACGTTTGAAACAACAGGAACTAAGTAAGATGCAAACGCTTTCCAATCTTTTGCGTTGTATTCGCCTTTACCTAAAAATTCTTGCAAAGCTTTATGAGCCGTCTCGATATATTCTTTGCATTTGTTTTGGTCACGTACCGTAGGAAGGATGCGCGAACCTTGAGGTAAATTACCTTCTTGATAAGCGCGATACATTGCAGGAAGCAATTTGCGTAACGCAAGATCACCACCGCCCCCAAAAATTACGATATCAAATGGATTTAGCATATATCACTCTCTACATTGGCAATGCCGAATAAATTAACTCCATGACTCTCATGAAATTTGGCAATGCTCGTTGTTATCTGGTTGATCTGGCTTTGTTTGATAGTTCCATTAACAAAACCTGTTGAATTTGTTTTGTGAGTAGCTTACTCATTATTCTTGTATTGGCTGAAGTAAATGAGTCTTAGGGGCTCTGTAAATCCTCTCACAAAAATACAGGCCCTAAGAACTCCAGCGCTACCCGTTCAAAGGTATCCGTTTTGCAGCTATTGCTGCGAATCTGTTACTGCTTACGATGCGTTTTATAGTAAGCGATCAGTCCATTCGTTGAACTGTCATGCGGATGACTTACTGTGTCATCAAATAATTCAGCTTCAATTTTAGAAGCAAGTCCTTTACCTAGCTCTACACCCCACTGATCAAAAGAACAGATTTCTAAGATGATGCCTTGGCAGAAAATCTTGTGCTCATAAAGTGCAATTAAACGACCAACTGTTTTTGCATCAACCTTGTCTAATAACATTGAGGTTGTTGGGCGATTACCCTGATGAATCTTGTGATTCAATAATTCTGCAATTTCTGCTTCAGATTTACCTTTTGCGGTTAAATCAGCAGTTACTTGCTCTGCATCAACACCAGCCATCATTGCTTCGGTTTGTGCAAAGAAGTTTGATAATAAGATATCATGGTGCTTACCAACATTTACTTGCGGCTCAATTGAGGCAATAAAGTCAGCTGGTACAATTACATTACCTTGGTGCAGACATTGGTAAAATGCGTGTTGGCCGTTAATACCAGTCATACCCCAAATAATAGGTACTGTTGTGTAAGACACTGTTTCACCATCAAAAGTAACGTGCTTACCGTTACTTTCCATCTCACCTTGCTGTAAATATGCAGGTAACATGTGTAATGCTTGGTCGTAAGGTAAAATAGCTTGCGCCGTATAACCTAAGAAACTCGTATTCCAAACACTTAAAAGCGCCATTAATAATGGTACGTTGTTTTCAAATTCAGCATTTTTAAAATGCTCATCAATTTCAAACGCACCCTCTAAGATTTCTTCAAATGCTTCAAAGCCTAAATACAAGGCAATTGGTAAGCCTATCGCACTCCATAATGAAAAGCGACCGCCTACCCAATCCCACATTGTGAATACGTTTTCATTAGCGATGCCAAAAGCTGCTGTTTTCTCTAAATTTGTACTAACAGCAACAAAGTGCTTAGCAATGTGCTCTTGAGCCTGTGCTGTTTGCAAAAACCATTCAACCGCTGATTTAGCATTAGTCATGGTTTCTGATGTTGTAAACGTTTTAGATGAAATAACAAATAACGTCGTTTCAGCGTCTAAACCTTGTAAAACTGATGCAATCTGAACACCATCAACATTTGATACGTAATGAACATTTAATGTGTCATCAGCGTAGGCTGCAAGCGCCTCAGTTGCCATTTGCGGGCCTAAATTTGAACCGCCTACACCAATTGCAACGACATCTTTCACCGCTTTACCTGTGTAGCCTAACCACTCGCCACTGCGAACCTTGCTAACGAACGCTTTCATTTTAGCAAGCTCAGCGTTTACTGCGTCTGTTACGTTTTCACCATCAACCATTATAGCTGTATTAGCACGGTTACGAAGTGCAGTATGAAGTACAGCACGGTCTTCAGTAATGTTAATTTTTTCACCACTGAACATTTTTTCGCGCCATGCGCTAATGTCACACTCTTTCGCTAAAGAGATTAATTGTTCAAAAACTGTTTTATCAATTTGTTGCTTCGAGTAATCGAATAATACGCCTGGGATCTGAGCTGAGAATTGCTCGAAACGCGTGCTATCTTTGGCAAATAAATCTTTAAGATGAATTTGTTTCATCTTCTTGGCACTTTCAGATAGTGCTTGCCAACTAGCTAATTGCGAACGGCTGCTCATATATATAATCCCCTAAAAACTTGCAACAAACTGATTTTTAACTATCTTTTTATTAATGTTGAATAAAGACAGCAATTAAAAACACGATGAAAATTAACACTAAGTTAAAATGACAACGCTGTCAATGTTCTACTTTTACATTTTATAGTCGAGATAATAGCGCAATTTTTCTCTTTTGACACCGGTATCATAAAAATTATCTCAATTATTTTACTGCTAATTTGGTAGAACATTAGATACACTAACTAACTTATATTAAATATTAATGTACCTATTAAGAAAAAGCGCTCTGGTGAACACTTTTCGATATTATTATAATACAAATATAACTAACTATAAAGTAACTGTATGAAAGTAACCATAAATGATGTAGCCAAACTCGCTGGTGTTTCAATGAAAACTGTTTCGCGAGTGATCAATAAAGAGCCATCTGTCAGAAAAAAAACGTACGACATAGTGATGGACGCTGTAAACACGTTGAACTATCAGCCAAACCTTGCAGCTCGTAACCTTGCAGGCACATCGTCTTTTACTGTTGGTCTGGTATATGACAACCCCAATGCATACTATGTTATCGACATGCAAAATGGGGTGCTATCACGCTGCAAAGAAGAAGGCTATGAGTTGGTTATTCATCCATGCAGCTATCTTGATGCGAATATGCAAGAAGACTTTAAAACCATGATCAAGCGCTCGCGTTTGGCAGGCCTTGTATTAACGCCACCTCTTTCAGAGCAAAACAGTATCATAGAAATGCTTGACGAAATGGGCATTCATTATGTGCGTGTGCTTTCTGGTCGTCCTACAGAGGAAGATCAAGACACCTGTATTTATGTAAATGACTACGCAGCAGCGTACGAAATTACTGCTCACCTACTCTCGCTTGGTCATAAAAATATCGGCTTTTTATGCGGCGACAAAGAACATAAGTCAACAACCGAACGCTTAGAGGGTTATCAGGCTGCGCTAAGGGATCACAACATCCCATTGAATGATGATCTGATCTACGAAGGCCAATATTCTTTTGAATCTGGTGTTGAAGGTGCAAAAGCATTGCTTGGTGAGAATAACCCGAAAAACATTACAGCCTTACTTGGCGGAAACGATGAGATGGCTGCGGGTGCGTTATTTGCTTCACGATTAATGGGCATTGAAATTCCACAGCAACTCTCTATCACTGGTTTCGAAGACTCGCCATTCTCGCGTCAAACTTGGCCGAAACTAACAACAGCCCATCAAGCGAATGATGTGATTTCACAGCATGCCGCTCGGTTATTGTTTAGAAAAACCCGTGGTGCACGTAATCAAGATAAAGACATCATCACGACCTTTACCCCTTCATTAGTGGTACGGGAAAGCTCAGGCCCAACCTCAGCTTAATTTATTCAAGTTACGAAAAAGCCGCTATTTAGCGGCTTTTTTGTTTGATGACTGAATTGTTCTGATATCAATCAAAACAATGCTAAACCACCATTTAAGTTATACACATTTTCAAAACCTAACTGCGACAAATTGTTTGCGGCTTGTTTTGAACGGTTACCACTACGACACACCAAAATGTAGTTATGTGCTTTATCAAGCTGCCCTTGGACTATAGCATTAGCCATACGGCTTAATGGAATGTTGATCACTTTGCTATCAGCAACTGTAAATAACTCAGCTAAATTATTCGCACCATGTTCATAAGGTTCGCGCGTATCGATAAGGTAAGTTGCCTTGTCGTCTAACATTGCTTTAGCGTCGGTTGCTGCTAGCTGTTTCATCGGCGCACTTTCAAGTGTTTCAACATAGCCACATAAAGAGTGACTCTCTGCATGCTTTTGTTCATCCGCTTGTTGCTTTAACTCAACAAACTGAACATCTGATACTTGCTCATTTAATAGTTTTGCTAATAATGGCGTCGTTGCTTTTTGTGCGTGCCAATCCATTGCAAAGCATTGTTGATAATCATGACCTGAACAAATCACTGTTGAATCTGTGATTGCCATTGCAAGCTGTTTTAGTGATTGTGCCATTTTTGCTGCATCGCCACCGCTAATTGCCGTGTTACCTAAGCCACCTGGTAAGATTAAATCACCACAGAAACAATAGCTGACCTCACCACTTTGCGTATCTGCTAATAAATAGCTAACACTGTCTTCACTGTGACCCGGTGTCGCTATTTTGCTTAAGCGTACACCGCTTAATTCGATAGTTGCTGACCCTTTCGGCCAACCAAGTTCATCTATCTCATTGGCAACATAACGCTCTGCTAGCTCTTTGGTTAGTAAACAACGAGCTGATAAACGCTCTTGGTGATTATGCGTATCAATAATCGCTTGAACAGTTAAGCCTTGTGTCGCGACAATTTTTGCCATGCGCGGGATAAGCTCAATGATAGGATCAATCACCACTGCGTTTTTATCGCAATCAACATACAGCCAACAACATGCCGCCTGATGACGAAGCTGTGTTAAGCCAATCGCACAGACTTCTTGCTGAGGCGATGTGCTATCAGAGACAACTAGGCAGTTAGCTTCTAGAATCGGTTTTAAAGAACGGATTTTTTCACAGGCAAAGTCAATTTCTTGTTGGCTTGCAGCTGGGCCAAACGACATACGAATCGCATTTTCACTTTGCCAATTACTAGCGCCCATTGCATCAAGCACAAAGCTACGATTAGCACCAGAGCTACATGCAGAGCCACCGCTTACTCGGATGCCCGCAGCATCAAATAAGTCCATCACTTCTTTACTGGTTAGTTCATTAACTGCAAAGTTTAATGTAGTGGGCACTGAATGCTCAAAACTATGGTTAAAAGTAATGCTACCAAACGTATCTAAGAGAGCTGCATGTAACTGCTTACGATAATCATGCAACTGCTCAAGAGGCTTAAATGTCTGGTTTTGTTTATCAAGTAGTAGTGAGAACAGTTTATTTAAACCAGCAATACCTGGTAGGTTCTCGGTGCCTGAGCGCATTCCGCTTTCTTGGCCGCCACCCGCTATAAATGGTGTGTACGCACTGCCTTTACGAATATACAGCACACCGATACCTTTCGGTGCATACAATTTATGACCAGAGAATGGCGCATAATCTATCGTTGTTTCGCTAAGTGCTAAATTGGTTTTTCCTAATGCTTGAACACAATCTACCATCCAGGCTACATTATTGTTCTCACTGCGAATTACTCGCTCAATGGCGGTTAAATCTTGGAACACACCGGTCTCGTTATTTACTGCCATAGTACAGATCATCAATGCATTAGCAGCATGTTCACGAATAAACTCAAGATCTAAAATACCGTTTTTATCAACTGGAATAGCTAAAACGCGTGCGTTTATATCAAGCACATTATTCCAATGCTTTAAGGTATTTGGCACCGCTTTATGTTCTGTAGCCCCATAAAGTAATACAGGGTTCTCGATTTGGTGATTTTTAGCAGCAATAAGCGTTGAAACAACCGCCGTTTGAATACCTTCGGTCGCACCTGAGGTAAATAAAATATCGCCATCGGTAGCACCTATCACTTCGCGTGCTTTGGTGCGTGTTTGTTCTAATAGGTGTTTAGCTTGAATACCTGTAATGTGAGAGCTCGATGGATTACCAAAGCAAACTTGCATCGTGTGCGAAACAACATCGGCAATGTCAGAAAGTACAGGAGTCGTTGCATTCGCATCTAAATAAATTTGTTGATTAGCATCGTCAGAAAGGAAAAAACTTGCCATGAAAAACGCACCATATTACTAAAAGATATATCTTATAACCTATTTTACAGTTTTCACGGCTAAATTATAATAACCAATTAGTCAGTAAAGTGCGTTTTCTATACTTTTTAAGACTAAGCTAGCGCTCAATCAACTCTTCTTTTTTAGATGACCATGCATTTATAAGTGCTTTTACTAATGAAGCTAGCGGGATTGCGAAGAACACCCCCCAAAATCCCCATAAACCACCAAAAAATAACACTGCAACAATTATAAACACCGGATTTAAGTCAACAGCTTCAGAGAAAAGTAAAGGCACTAACACATTGCCATCAAGTGCTTGAATTACACCATAGATGATTAGAATGGTCCAAAACTGCGTTTCTAAACCAAATTGGAACAACGCCACCGCAGCCACAGGAATAGTCACCAGTGCCGCCCCTACAAAGGGAATTAATACAGATAGACCAACCAAAACACCTAACAAGGCCGCGTAACGTAGATCTAAAACGGCAAAGGCGATAAAAGAAGCTGTACCAACAATTAAAATTTCAAATACCTTGCCGCGAATATAATTCATTATTTGCTGATTCATTTCTTGCCAAACTTGAATGATTAAGCGGCGCTGCTTAGGTAATAAACGTTCAGCACTTTGTGTAAGTTCTAACTTATCTTTAAGCATAAAGAACACAAGTAACGGTACTAAAATCAAATAAATCAACCAAGCTGCCACATCTTTTATAGACGTTAATGACACTGATAGCACTAACTGACCAAACTCAATAGCTTTGGTTTCAACACTGGTAACAATTGATTTAACCTGATCTTCAGTGATCAAACTTGGGTAATCCTCAGGAAGATGTAAAAGCAGCGCTTTACCTTTTTCAATCATATAAGGGGTTTCTTGCACGAGGTTACTGGTTTGCTGCCAAAGCACAGGGCCCATGCCGACGATAATGGTGATCATTAAGCCACTAAACACTAACATGACAATGATTGTGGCAGTGAAGCGTTTTAAACCTAGCCTTTCTAAATGCGCTACAGGCCAATCCAGTAAATAAGCAATTACCAGCGCGACTAAAACAGGTACCAGTAAGGAGCCAAAAAAATAGAAAAATGCAAAGGTTGCAATTAACAGCAACAATAAGGTTACTGAATGGGGATCAGAAAATTTATTTTCGTACCAAGCTTTTACATATTCAAACACAAACGGGCTCCACGGTTAACACACCTAATTCTAGGTCAATTTCAAAATGGTAATGATGTTTTTCTAAAAAGCGCTGCATATCATCACTAGAGTGTGCAGCATTAAATGTAAAAGTGACGGGTTGATTAACAGATTGTGCCTTATTTAACCCTAATTTAAACTGAATAAATTGTTGTGGGCACTTATAGTCCCTTAAATCAACCATTAACATAGCGAATCAACTGCGTTATTAATATGAATAATAAGTATAAGATGTCAGCATCTTGGAAAAATAATCCTTTATAGTGAGAAGAACTCATTTTTTTCTTAAAACACGCAAAACAATAGTTTATCCTTAATCAATAACTGGTAGTAAAGGAAACACGATGCCTGGCTCGCATAATAAAGCGCAATTGCCTGCGAATCCAACTCTTAAAGAGATTAATTGGTATAAAAAACAAATAAACTGGGGGGAGTTGCCGCCCTTTTACCATTTGGTAGCATCGTCAGTGAGTGAATCTGAGGGTATTTTAGATCATGGCTTTGACAATGCGGTAAAAAGATTAATAGATCCTAGAAATTGGAACCTTGAGCTACTAGGAGGCTACGAAACCGACATGGGTGAAATTGTCTGTGAGCAAAAGCCACGCATCGCATTGCACCAGAGCTTTACCGATCGAGGTTTCGAATTATGGGCCTACCCCTTTGCTAAAGATGTCACTGTTGACCAATACATCAAAGACAATCGATTTATGGAGTTTAGAGTATGGGATCCGCATTCAATGAGGAACCTTATACGCTTTAATCAACTACACAAATTTATAGCTTTTTATTTTGAACGTGGCGATAAAGCTGATAAAGCCTTAATCTTACACGCACACAAAGTCGTACATAAAATCATAACTTTTTTACAACGGGAGTTGAACGTTGTTAAGCTAGACGGAGTCACAATAAAAGATTTCTATCAATTGTGTGAAAAAGATAGCCGAGCATGCAGCGACGAAATAGACATAGCAAAAGTCATGTTAGGTGAGCAAATCAACAAGGAATAAGATGCGACTAAAATCAGCCTTTATAACACTATGCAGTGCTTTACTAACATTTTCGATACTGCATAGTGAGCCGTTGAAGGCGCAAACTAATTTTAAGCTGCCCGATTTAGGGACCTCGGCTTTACAAGCCTTGCCTATTGAAAAAGAGCAAGCAATAGGCGAAGTAATGATGATGCAAATTCGTGGCTCATCACCCGTCGTCAATGATCCTGTGCTTGATGAATACCTAACGACATTAGGTCGTCGATTAGTTGCTAACGCAAACGATGTGCGTTTTCCCTTTTCATTTTTTTGGATAAACAACCCAGAAATAAATGCTTTTGCATTTTACGGGGGTCATGTGGGTGTTCACACAGGCCTCATCGCTCAAGCAGACAACGAAAGTCAGTTTGCCTCAGTGCTCGGCCATGAAATTGCCCACGTCACACAGCGCCATTTAGCGCGTCGTATTCAGCAGCAGCAAGATAACAGCGCACTTACTATTGCAGGTATGATTGCGGGGATATTAGCAACCGTTGTTGCTCCAGATGCTGGGATAGCGATTATTTCAGCAAACCAGACTCAAGCCGCATTTAGTCAACTTACTCATAGCCGTGCAGCTGAACAAGAAGCTGACCGCATCGGCATGCAAACTCTCAACAATGCAGGGTTTGATCCGCGCCAATCAAGCGAGTTTTTAACCAAGCTCGCTGCGCAAATTCGCTATAAATATAAGCCACCTGCATTTTTGCTTACCCACCCACTACCCGAAAGCCGGGTATCAGATGTGCGGTTACGTGCAGAGCAATACCCAAAGAGACATTACTCAGACAGTCTCGACTTCAACTTAGCCAAAAGCAGAGTTATAGCAAGGTATCACCAAAAACCTAAAGCGGCAGAAGATCTTTTCCGTAAGCTGATGCGTGATAATAGCGTACATAACGACACCGCCTTGAAATATGGATTGGGTATTAGTTTATTGGATCAAAAAAAGCTAGATGAAGCAGCCAGCATTCTTAATCCTCTGCTTGAGCAAGATCCAAAGAATTTATTTTATATCGATACCCACACCGACTTATTAATTGCCCAAGGTAAAGCCGATGAAGCGGTTGAGTTTTTAGCTAAGTTAGATATCGACAGACCTAACAATCAGGTTATCGCCCTTAACTACGCTAATGCCGCCATTGAAGCAAAACAATTTGATGTTGCTGAGCGTATTTTAAAGTCTTACTTACTCGCAAAGCCTGATCACAACCTTGCTAAAGAGCTCATTGCTGATGTGTACAAAAAACAAGAAAACATGGCCTCCTACCATGAAGCCCATGCAGATGTACTGGCCCAATATGGCGCTTATCTAAAAGCGGCCGATGAAATTCAAAAAGCGCTCAATTTTGTTGAACCCGAAGAGTTAGTAAAACAGCAGCGCTTAAAAGCCCTACTCACGCAATACCGACAGTTACAAAAAGAGCTTGCGAGACTTTAAGTCTTGCACTGCTTGCCCTAAAATAAGCCAAATTATTAAAATCAGAGACCACGCTATGTCTGTAACTATTTACCACAACCCTCGTTGTTCTAAATCACGTGAAACCCTTGCCCTATTAGAAAGCAATAATGTGCAGCCAAGTGTTGTTGAATACCTAAAAACACCACTTAATGAACAACAAATTGCAACGCTTGTGACACAGCTAGGCTTTACCTCAGCGCGTGAGTTAATGCGCACAAAGGAAGATATCTACAAAGAGCTTGAACTGAAAAACGAGCAAGACGAGAACAAGTTAATTGCTGCGATGGCGGCCAATCCAAAACTAATCGAGCGTCCTATTGTTGAAAACAATGGCAAAGCTGCTCTAGGTCGTCCACCAGAAAACGTATTAAGCGTACTTTAATGGCTATAAACATTGTTGTGCTATACCACTCAAGCCATGGCTCTTTGGAAGCTATGGCACATGAGATAGCCGAGTCAATTGAGCAGCAAGGTGCTACTGCCCTACTACGCACATTTGTGCAGCGTCAGCCGCACGATATTGTGATCAGCAAAGATGATCTAATTAATTGCGATGGTTTGGCATTTGGCACCCCGACACGATTTGGCATGATGGCCTCACAAGCAAAGAGCTTCTGGGAAACCACCAGCGACTTATGGTTGAAAGGTCAATTAATCGACAAACCAGCTTGTGTGTTTTCGTCATCCAGTAGTATGCATGGTGGTAATGAAGCCACCTTATTAAATCTATCGCTGCCATTATTACATCACGGCATGATGTTGCTCGGTGTGCCTTATGAGGTGCCTGAATTACTCGCAACTGAAACTGGTGGAACGCCTTACGGGGCCAGTCATGTTGCTGGTAGCAACAACAGCAATGTATTAAGTAAAGACGAAATTAAAATATGCCAAAGTGTTGGAAAACGTTTGGCGCAAATTGCGAGTAAATTACAATGAGCGTGGACACTGAATTAAAACAGCCCGTAGCCAAAAAGCCTATCACTAAACGATTTCAACGTTTTGCGTTAATAGGTTATGTTGGCTTATTAGTTTTGATGCCGATTTGGTTGTTTTTAATTGCCCCAAGAGAAGGACATAGCAATGCCTTTATCTTTGTAGTTTATATACTTCCCCTGCTGCTACCACTTAAAGGCATTATTCAAGATAAACCTTATACCTATGCATGGGCCAACTTTATCGTAATGTTCTATTTTATCCATGGTTTTACATTACTGTGGGTGGCACAAGAGCAGCTGATTTGGGTGTTACTTGAGTTAATTTTTGCTAGTTTGATGTTTATTGGCTGTACCTACTATGCACGCCACCGTGGACAAGAGCTTGGTCTTAAGATACGTAAATTAAAAGAAGAGCTGGCTGAAGAAAAAGCCGCTCACGAGCACGATAAATAATACCGATTCTTTTATCTAAAGATGAAACAAAAAACGGCAACCAAGGTTGCCGTTTTTTTATGTCATATTTGCTAATCGTTAACTAATCACACTAACTCAGCTAAGGTAGCTAAAGCGACGATACTTGCCAGACCAACTTGCCCGATTAAGCTAAGTAACGAGAACATTCTTAATAAGAAAAGTCCCCATGGATGGCGTATATGCGGGTAAAGTGCGCATCGCTTCAAACTGGTAGCAAAGAAAAAGCACAGAATAGAAACCAGCGTAAAGCTAAGTGTTAACTCACTTTTAATGGCAATACTGTCATCAAAGAAGAAAAACAATTGCACAGGAAATAGCAAGGTAACTATGGCGTGCAAGAGGTGCACTTTTTTAACGCGGTCAAACTGCCCTTCAGGCGAAAGCTCTTTAATCCCGAAGTCATGTTCAAGAACCTTGACTAAATTATCAGCTTTAATACTCACAGCTAACCGATAACAACTTAAGCCATCTTTATTACGTACTCTGAAGTCAAAACCATTTTTGAGTAACAAAACGAGTAAAGGCGCATTTTCAGCGAACACTGCGTAATGAAGAGCTGTGTTGCCTTTATTGTCTTGAATGGTTTTATCTTGGTGCTCAAGCAGGGTTTCAACAACATTGACATACCCTTTCTCTGTTGCCCACATAAAAGCCGTTTTACCATTCTCATCAGCTAGGGTGCCAGTAGCCCCTTGTTCAATAAAGCGCTTAGCCATGGTTTGTTTGGCGCTTTCATGGCTTAAGTGAGCAAGCAATGCTTGTTCTAAAAGAGACACCGAATCAACATCCGGAGAGATCAACTTAAGTAACGTGAAATAATCCTCACCGTGCGCAACTTTTTCAGCGGCTAACGCAGTTAGCTGCTCTAAATCAGCCACAGAGTCAGGGATAAATCCGCTAAAACGTTCTCTAAAGTCTACTTCGGTCCAAAGAGTCAGCACATCTTCTGCAGACATCTTAGCCCCTTGCTCCAAGACATGCTCAATCACCGTAAAGTATCGGCGATTAAATAACTGTTGAATCAATGTAATGGGCGTTTTTACCGCTGATTGGGCAAATGCACTTGCGTATTTTTCTAAACGCTGGCACAACATCAGCACTAAGCTCTCAGGAGTATATTCATTTTCTAAAAAGTGCTGTTTCATCGCATTGATATAGTTCAATGCAGCTTCGTCAAACTCAGAAATATGTTGAAAATAGCACTCTTCGAATGGATCTAGTGGAGTTAACCAAGAAAGATAATAAATAGGCGGAAGGACTGTCGCACAGACACCATCATCTTCATTGGTTGAACGACATGCAGGCCAAGCTTCTAAAGCGTCTAAAATATAAGCCCCGTTTTGCTCAGCTAATCCTTTGATCAGTAACGGGTACTCCTTTGGCCAAATTAGTACATTTTCCATTAAAACAACACAACTCCGCTCACGCATTATTAGGTGACTTATTAAGCTCTACGTTATAGCAAAAACTAACTGACACTGAGCTTAATAATGAAACAAAACAACGAGTATCTAATTCGATACTTCAAGATGAAAAAACTAGCTTGATTCTACCACAGAGGGCAATTGGTGCTAGCGCAAAGTAGGTGATTTTTAAAGAAAATAGAAAAGCAGTGGTACATTGGTAATACTCACTGCTTGGTTGGAGACTGCTACTTACTTGCTAACTCTTGAGTCACTTTATCAATGCCCACTTGGCTGATACGTTGAAGTACTTCTTTTTGCTTAGCACTTAATAAAGAAATACCTTCAGCAACAATATCATATACCTTCCATTGCTTATCTTTACCTTGGCGAAGTTTAAAGTGTAAATCAATAGTCGGCGCATTATCATCAATGATCTGAGTTTTTACCGTTGCATATCCGTCATCTATCAACTGTGATGGATCGAACACTACTTTTTGCCCAGTGTATTTCATCAATGCACCCGCATAAGTTACTGTTAAGTAATGCTCTACAGCTGCGATAAAATCGATTGCTTGCTCACGTCGCAACCCTTTTATGTGTTTACCCAACAACTTATATGATACGAACTTGGTATCCATATGGGGCAGCAAACGTTTTTCAACAATACTAGCCATTGCCTCAGTGCTAGCGTCACCTTTGGAGTTTACATTAGCAATATCAACAAATAAGTCTGCTGTGACTGACTCTAACAATTGCTTTGGCGAACGGTCTTCGCTAGCAAACACGCTTGTAGTAAGTAACGTTGCAATTAGCAAAAGTGAGTTAACTAATTTGGTCATCATCGTATTCGCTTGTGATTGAAAATTTCCGCCAATATACCGATATTGAAACCACAAAAAAAGAAACAATACGTCAACGTTTTAATGCCAAATTGGCATCAATCAGTTTTTACCAAGTTTTTCAATGGATTGCTTAAAAAAGCGAGAATATGCACAAGTTCTGTGTGTTTACGCACATTGAAAAAGCAATGTCACCACCCCTATCTACTTGCTCAAAGTCATAGTAAGAATTACCGATATGAAATTAAAACAGCCACTAAAAGCACTTGCACTAAGCACAGCATTACTATTAGCACCATCGATTGATGCCGCCCAAAATCATGGCTATGCCATTGATTACATTCAAGGTGAAGGTGATGTGAAAGGGTTAAAACTTGCCTATCAATACCATTTACCAAACGAAAAACTGCCTTTTGAACATGCTCGGGTATACTTCGAATCAAGCTTTAATGTTTGGCAGTATGGCAAAGACAACAGACATCAAACGAATATCGTGTTAGCTGTTTCTCCAGTGATCCAATACCCGGCGTTTAATGTGAAAAACATACCTGTTCATGTGGAGTTTGGTATTGGGGTTTCACTGTTGGATGATACCCATTTTGCAGGCAAAAATGTTAGTACTCACTACCAGTTTGAGGACAGATTAGGATTAGTAGCAGACCTAGGAAACAACACAAGTTTAGCACTCAGATATTTACACTATTCCAACGCCGGATTTAAAAGCCCTAACCCTGGACTTGATTTTATTTCACTGTCTTATGCCAAACGATTTTAAGTGCTACTATTGTGCTGCATATATTTACAGGATTTCAAGATGGAAACATGGCAAATTATAGGCATTTTTGTTGCAGTATTTGGTGTAGTAATTGGGAACCTTATGTTGCTAAAACATGCTGCGAAAATGGACTTCAAGGTACCTAAAGATGAGACTGGTAAAGATAAAAAAAGCCCTGATGAATAATCAGGGCTTTTTTAAAAAGGCTTAGCTTATTTATACTAGCCAATGCGCCATTAAGACAATAACCGGTAATGTCACTAAGGTTCTCAAAATAAAGATGAAGAATAGCTCAATAATATTTACCGGAATTTTACTTCCTAAAAGCAAAGCACCGACTTCAGACATATAAATCAATTGGGTTACACTCATTGCTGCAATAATAAAACGTGTAACGTCACTTTCGATACTACCTGCAGCAAGAATTGATGGAATAAACATATCTGCAAAACCAACCATAATAGTTTGTGCTGCAGCTTCGGCTTCAGGTACTTGAAGAAGCTCTAAAAATGGTACAAATGGTTTACCCATATACTCAAATATCGGCGTGTATTCAGCAATGATCAGAGCAAATGTGCCCACCGCCATAACCACAGGTAATACTGCGAATACCATATCAAATGCGTTGTGAAGACCTTCTTTAACTGTACCTACAAATCCCGGCGCAGTGCGCGCTTTAGCGAATGCGACATCTAACGAATGCGAAATTAAGGTTTTACCTTCAGGTACCAACTCAGCATCTTTATCGGGCTCGCTACCATCAAAATATAAATCTTTCTTAAAGCGTAATGGTGGTAAACGAGGCACAATCAGTGCTGCCACTAAACCGGCTAAACACACAGTTAAATAAAACGGTGCAAATAAGTGCTCAAGCTTTACTTGACCAATAACAACTAAACAAAAGGTAATTGATACAGCTGAGAAAGTAGTACCAATAATGGCAGCTTCGCGTTGTGTATAGTGTTTATCTTCATACTGACGAGCGGTCATCAAAATACCCACACTACCGTCACCTAACCAAGATGCCACACAGTTGACTGCACTTCGACCTGGCACACCAAAAAGTGGGCGCATCACTTTAGTTAATAAGGTACCCACTAGCTCAAGTAGACCGAAGTTTAATAATAACGGTAATAATAATCCCGCTAAAACAAACACAGAAAACAACACGGGCAATAAGTCGTTTAACACCAATGCACCGGTATTACCGGAAATAATCATTTCTGGCCCTTGTTTTGTATAGGTCAGAATAATAAATACCATCCCCAGTAATCGAACACTCAGCCAAAGCCAACTAACATCAAATAAATGTTTAATTATAAAGTACTTAAGTAATGGCTGTGGTTTAAACAGCTTTATCACTAAAGATAAAATACCGGTGATACAAACAATACTGGTAATCAAACCCAGTGCAAAAGGTGCAATCCATTGTTGCACTGCTTTTGCCATAACAGCAATTGGGATGGTCATTGCTTCACCTATGGGTACCGGCGTCATGAATAAGAAGACACCTATAAGTGAAGGAACGAAAAAGGTGAACAAGGTTCGCATGTCGATGCGATTTGTTGCGTTTAAGTTAGACATATTTTCAACCTGTAGAAACCACAAAAAGAGCGGCTAGGCTCTTTTTGTGGTGGTTTAATTTTTTTAATTATTAAATATTAATTCCACGCTGACGCAGCGCGTTTTCTAATGCTTGTTGTAGGTCATTCATTGTACCAGGCTCTAGCGTAGCACCTTGCGAGTCCATCCAAGTTAAACTTGTACCACCATCATTAGTGCGGCTAACGAGAATTTGGTACTGGCCATCTTCAATTGGTAACTCAGCAACTTCTTCGCCCCAAATTGAATCCCAAACACTTGACTCTGGCTTTTTATAATCAGCAGTGATCAAACCACGCTCTTGGTCAATCTCAACAATTGTGAAAGATAAACGCTCTAAGAAACCAGAAAAACGATCGAATACCATGCTGTATTCTTGCTCAGTTACAAGCGCAGCGTTGCCTTTGTTATCAAAGCCCATTTCAAGAGAAATAATGCCTTGTTGCTTACGCATTTCCACTTCTAACTGACGGTAGCGGTAATCAAACTCAGCAATAATCTGGTTAAGAGCACGCACTTCTAGTTGTTGCTGTAAAAGTGGCGTCAATTGTTGTGAACCGCTTTTATAATCAACAAGTTTTGAGGTTAAAGAAGCTGTACGTTGATGCGACTTCTCTTCAATTGTAAATAAAAAGCGTTGTTGAGATACTTCTTTTTCACTTTCCCAAAACCAACCATCTTCAGGTTTAATAATTGTATACCAGCCTGTTTCGATGCTATTTGTTGCTTTGTCAGCTTTTTCTACAGAAGTATTTTTCTCTGCTAATACCGCTTTTATAGAGTCCCAAATGAATGTATCTAGATCTTCAATACCATCATTTTTATCAAAATAAACCCGAGCTAATTTATCACCTTCTTCCACCCAAGTTCCTTGCGCGATGGTAATAACCTGTGCTGGCGGACGATAATTTTTTGCTTCAGGGTTGTTGTCGTATTGTGCAACATCCATTTTGTAAGTCGGATCTTGAGTCGGTTGCGCAAGGCCTGCTGGCGCTTTGACCGGTTCATTTGCACGATAATTACGCTTATGGTGTGCTTCATCAGTGAACACACTGCATCCTGTTAAACTTACCATTACGCTTACAGCAAGCGCCTTTGAGATCCAATACTGCACAGATATTTCTCCTTAGCAAACCCTTAATTTTTTAACAAATATATGAGTGGGTAATGCCGATTTGGTTCACTGTAAAATCATTTATAACTTTACATTTATTGTTTTTATGCAAATAACCCGAGCAATTTGGGTTAACGCGTCATGTATATGTTTACTTATCGCCTTGCAAAATTTTAACTATGGTACTTTCTGATGCCCCTAAAAACAAGAAAGAGCACACTTTATTAACGGCTTAATTAATCGCAGCTACCGTTAACGATGTTAATTATGGTAAACTTCGCCGCCGTGCAGTATTAAACTCACGTGAAATCAAGGCTTATTGGCTTATACCCATTGGTATTATTTAATTACTAGGTACTTAAAATTCCATGACTGCTTTTTCAAATCATCAGATCGTGCTCACAGCGATTGGCGAAGACAGGCCCGGTATCGTTAGCGAATTAACTCAGCTAGTGAGTGATTGTCATTGCAATATTATTGACAGTCGCATTGCTATCTTGGGTAATGAATTTACTTTTATCATGTTATTAGCAGGCGATATGTCTGCAATTAGCCGAATCGAGCATACCTTGCCTACAAAAGGAATGGAACTTGGTTTATTAACCATGATGAAACGCACAGCAAGTCATATTGCATGTGAATTTTGTGCCGGTTACACCCTTGAATATACGGGTATCGACACACCGGGTACATTAAGCAAAGTTACTCGTTTTTTTGCTGACAACAACATCAGCATTTGTTCACTTAAGTCAGACACTTATGAAGAAGGCAATGAACTAAAAATGCGCTGTGAACTGGAGTTTAATATCCCTGTCGACGTTGATATTGATAATTTTAAAGTGAGCTTTGAAGATCTTTCTCGTAGTTTGAACGTAGATTATATCTTTAGACGCATTCGTTAAGGAGCACAGTATGAAGAAAATTAATCCTCTACAAGCAGGTGACACAGCCCCTGCTTTTAGTCTACAAAATCAAAACGATGAAACAATCGTGTTAGCCGATTTATTAAAAGAGCAGCAAGTACTGGTTTATTTTTACCCGAAAGCATCAACACCGGGTTGTACTGTGCAAGCAGAGAACTTACGTGACGAAAAAGCTGAGCTTGCTAAATTTAACACCCGTATCGTTGGTATAAGTCCAGACCCAATCAAGCGTTTAAAAAACTTTGAAACCAAAAAAGAGCTGAACTTTGATTTATTAGCTGATGAAGATCATGCCATAGCAGATGCTTTTGGTATTTGGGGCTATAAGAAGTTTATGGGTAAAGAATACGAAGGAATTCATCGTATTAGCTTCCTTGTAGGTCAAGACGGTAAAATCAAACACGTGTTTGATAAGTTCAAAACCAAAGACCATCATCAGGTTGTTTTAGATTATCTCGCGCAAAACTAATTTTTAAACAAAAAGCGTTACTTTTGGTAACGCTTTTTGCTAAAAATACTATCTTCACGTACAAAAAACCCAGCAATCGAGCTGGGTTTGTAATTTTAAAGCAGCAAAACAGATTATTAATCCATGATGTCTTCAGGCATATCGCCACGAATTTGCTGCCAAATCTCACCTGTTTGATGACCATATTTACGCATCATCGAAATTGCACCATCATGTTCACGTCGCTCAGCAAGTTCTGTTAGGTCTTTATAGAACTGACGTGCTAATTCGCGTGTACGTGAGTCAGAGAAGTAGTGACAGCCAATTTTAGAGTAAAAACCTTTAAAGCCATTTAGTATCAACACGTAAATACGGTTATTACCAGCCACAGCAAGCTCATGGTGAACTTTGTAATCATAATCAGCAAATGCCTGAGCGCTGTCTTCTAGCTCTTCGCTCTGCGAAAGAATTTCAATTACACGCTCAGGTGCTAATTTAATAGCTGCACGCGTGTAAATAGCACTGATATTGGTTCGTGCCGAAAGAAGTTGATCGGTAAGCTCTGGCATTTTATCTTCATCAAGACGTGCGAGTGTCTCTAAGATATTAAGACCAGACGTCTCCCAGAAATTATTAACACGTGTTGGTTTACCGTGTTGGATCGTTAGCCAGCCATCACGCGCTAAACGCTGAAGTACTTCACGTAAGGTTGTACGTGTTACACCAATCAGCTCTGACAATTCACGTTCTGCCGGAAGAATCGATCCCGGCGGAAAGTCACCATTCCAAATAGATTCAACAATGTATTCTTCAGCAAAACCTGCTGGGCTTTTCGCTTTAAAAATTCTCATTCATTTTCCACTTGAGTTAGCAACTTTTATTATCGCAATGTGCGAACAACCCACTGATTGTACCAGATGATCCGCAACTAACAAGTAAACTAAGTCCGGTGTGCATAAAAATCTATTATTTATAGCTAAATAAAAGCCCTTTCGGCCCAATAAGACACCAAAAGAATAATACTTTAAGTATAGTAAATATACCTAGTTAACAATTCAAATAAGCTCTAAGCTTAGTTAACTTGAAATAACAACAAGCACAAATAATAAGGTACAGCGATGCAGCAGCGGATTTTACCAGCGATCTTTAAAAATTTTTTGGGGACCTCGCCTCAATGGTATAAATACACCATTGTCGCCTTTTTACTAATAAACCCTATATTATTTCAACTTAACCCCTATCTTGCGGGTTGGGTTTTAGTGTTAGAGTTTATTTTTACTCTTGCTATGGCTTTAAAGTGTTACCCTCTTCAGCCTGGAGGCTTACTTGCCATTGAAGCCATGTTCATTGGGATGACGTCGGCTGGGCAAGTTGAGCATGAAATAGTACAAAATATTGATGTTATTTTGCTGCTTATCTTTATGGTGGCAGGTATTTACTTTATGAAAGACTTGCTTCTGTATATCTTCACAAAGCTTGTTGTTTCAGTGCGAAGTAAAACTGTATTGTCGCTGTCGTTCACGATTGCTGCAGCTTTTTTGTCTGCTTTCTTAGATGCGCTAACTGTTATGGCTGTTGTCATTGCTGTAGCGATGGGTTTTTACAGCATTTATCATAAAGTTGCTTCGGGAAAGGACTCGAGTAGTGAACATGATATTAATGATGATAATCAAGTACGCCCGGTCAATCGTCAAGAGCTTGAAGAATTCCGTGCTTTTCTCCGTAACTTATTAATGCATGCTTCTATAGGCACCGCTTTAGGAGGAGTGTGTACGATGGTAGGCGAACCACAAAACTTAATTATTGCTGAGCGAGCTGGCTGGCTATTCGGCGAGTTTTTCTTTCGCATGTTACCAATCACCCTGCCGGTTATGATTGCGGGTATATCCACAACTATTTTATTGGAAAAAACCAAAGCGTTTGGTTACGGTGCGAAACTGCCCGCCCCGATTCACACTATTTTATCTGATCATGCGAAAAAGCTTGAGAAAAAACGCACAACACGCGATAAGGTAAACCTAGCTATTCAAGCTGTTATTGCAGTTTGGCTTATCATTGGCCTTGCTTTACACCTTGCCACTGTTGGTCTAATTGGCTTGTCTGTGATTATTTTTGCCACAGCCAGTGCAGGAATTATAGAAGAGCATCAACTTGGCAAAGCCTTTGAAGAAGCATTGCCTTTTACTGCTTTGTTGTGCGTATTCTTTTCTATTGTTGCCGTCATCATTGACCAACATTTATTTACCCCCGTAATTGCTTGGGTTCTGACCTTTGAAGGCCAATTGCAACTTGTGATGTTTTTTATTGCCAACGGTATTCTGTCGATGGTCAGTGATAATGTGTTTGTGGGTACTGTTTATATAAATGAAGTTGCAGCTGCACTCGAAGCTGGTCAAATTACTCGTGACCAGTTTGATTTATTAGCTGTAGCAATTAATACCGGCACCAACCTTCCAAGTGTTGCCACACCAAATGGACAAGCTGCGTTCTTATTCTTACTTACTTCAACGTTAGCCCCTGTGTTGAGGCTATCTTATGGGCGCATGGTTTATATGGCGCTACCTTATACCATAGTGTTGACAGTTGTCGGTTTAAGCATGACCTTATTCAGCCTTTCTGATATGACTGATTTACTGTATCAATGGGGTCTAATTAATCACCACACAAGTGCGTTACCAGGCTCCTTAGGTGGCCATTAGGGCAATTATTGCCAACAACACATTTGAAACTAAAAAGCCCGCTTGATGCGGGCTTTTGGTTTAATTAAACAAAATTATTAATCTAACACTTTCGCATCGTTTGCTTTATTAAGTAAGCTTCGGCTTTGTGTTAAGAAATGTGCAGTTGCATCAGAGAAATATTCTTTTGCGTTAGCAAAGGCATTTATTAATGACTCTTTATCACCAGCTTTTAGCTTCTCAAGAGTGTCTGCAAAGGTGTCTTGATAACTCGCAAGTAACGGCTCTACATCATCAAATTGCGCCAGCATGATGTCAGAGTACAACTCTGGTGACTGGGCAAATAAACGCCCTACCATCATTAACTCTAACTGATAAATAGGTGAAGAGCAGCTACGTAGCTCTGCTAACGTATGGCTTTGTTTAGCTAAGAATTGTCCGTACACAAACGTTGTTAAGTGGCGCATTACTTGGATGATTTGCATCGCTTCATCATGCTTTTTGGCATCCATTTCAACTACTTGACAACCCCAGATCTGTAATTGTGCCATTAGCCCTTTTGCTACTTCATGATTTCGCCCTTCACACACTACGACCGTTTGTTTTACCCAGTGCGAAATATCTGGACCAAACATTGGGTGTAAACCTACCACAGGGCCGCTGTGAGCCGCCATGAGGGCTTTTAAAGGCTTTTGTTTAACTGAGGTAATATCAACTAATAAACAGTCATCATCGAGTGTTGGTAATGCAGCAACGACTTGCTCAAGTGCATTAATTGGCACACTTACAAGTACAAGTTTTGCACCAGCTAATATCGCTTCGCTGTCGGCTTGTTGCTCTTTATCTAAAATTCGTACATCGTATCCTGAGCGAATGAATTGTTGTGCAAACAATTGACCCATCGCACCTTGCCCACCGACAATCACAATAGGAGATAACTGAGGAGCTGAACAAGCCAAACTCCCTTGTTGATTTTGATATGCTTCACGCATCATACGACGCAGAATATCTTCAACTAACTCAGGGTTAACTCCTTGCGCAATCGCTTCTTGTCTTCGCGCTTCAAGTAAATCAGCTTCGCGATCCGGCGCATGCAAAGGGGCGCCAATTTGCTGCTTAATTGCACCAATTTTAGCCGTTATACTGTTTCTTTTTGCCAACAAGGAAACTAACTGCGCATCGCATTCGTCAATTCCTGTCCTTAATTCATCAAGCTCATTCACTGTTACCACGTTAATACACCTCAAACCCAAAAACGTACAAAAATATATACAAAAAAGTAAAGCTTTCAATACGAATTATAGTAACAGGATAAACAGCAAAGCACAAAGCCCTAACACTTCTACACGGCTTGAATCACAAGGGAATATTTAAATTAGAAAGAGATATTAAGAAGTGCTGACAACTAAATTTGAAAGTCGTAACTAGATATTTTTTGCTATAAAAACCAAAACGGGTTGCAACCTAAGGCTGCAACCCGTTTTATTTTGCGTTGTAAAACAGCGCGTATTAGTTAAGTTTTTCTCTAATACGTGCAGATTTACCAGAACGCTCACGTAGATAGTAAAGTTTCGCACGGCGAACAGCACCGCGACGTTTAACTGAGATACTATCGATAAGAGGGCTGTGCGTTTGGAATACACGCTCAACACCTTCACCGCTCGAAATTTTACGAACTGTGAATGCTGAGTGAAGACCACGATTACGCTTAGCGATTACAACACCTTCAAAGGCCTGTAGACGCTCTTTGTTACCTTCTTTTACACGTACCTGTACAACAACTGTATCACCAGCGCCGAATGCTGGTACGTCTGATTTAAGCTGCTCTTCTTCAAGCGCTTTAATAATATTTTGGTTTACTTTTGCCATTATATTTCTCACTTTCCTAGGTGTAACTGTCTTCTAGCCACAAGCTTGTTGGTACTCTTGCTGGAACTCAGCAAGAAGTGCCGCTTGCTCCTCAGTCAGAGCTAGGTTATGCAACAAGTCAGGACGACGTAGCCAAGTTCTGCCAAGTGATTGTTTTAAACGCCACTTTGCAATTTCTTGGTGGTTACCACTGAGTAATACAGCGGGAACCTGCTTATCATCCAATGTCTCTGGCCGTGTATAATGAGGACAATCAAGCAAGCCATCCGAAAATGAATCTTGCTCAGCTGACTGGTTATGCCCTAACACCCCTGGTACTAATCGTGCTACTGCATCAATTAGCGTCATAGCGGGTAGTTCACCACCACTTAATATAAAATCGCCTATTGACCATTCTTCGTCAACGTACGACTCTATAATTCGCTCGTCTATACCTTCATAGCGACCGGCAATTAGAATCAACTTATCTGAGTTGGCAAGCTCGCTTGCCCCTTGTTGATCTAATTTGCGCCCTTGCGGGGACATATAAATTACTTTTGCACCATCACCTGCCGCTTTTTTTGCGTCAAGAATGGCTTGTTTCAATGGTTCAACCATCATTAACATGCCTGGACCACCGCCATAAGGGCGATCATCCACGGTCCTATGCTTATCAGTTGCATAGTCACGTGGGTTCCAGCAATTAAAGTCGATTAGACCATTTTTAACTGCACGACCTGTAACCCCTTGGGTAGTTATCGCATCAAACATGTCCGGGAAAAGGCTAATCACCCCTACCCATAGTGAACTTGTTTGTGACATTAAAACCCTGGATCCCAGTCTACGGTAATTTCTCTTGCATCATGTTTAACTTCTTTGATAACAGAGTCTGTTAAAAAAGGAATCAAACGTTCTGCTTGGCCAAATGCATCTTTTTTGTTTGCTTTCACAACCAAAACATCATTTGACCCTGTCTCCATTAGGTCATCAACAGTGCCTAAGTCGTAGCCTTTATCGGTTACAACTGACATGCCGATGAGATCTCGCCAATAGAATTCACCTTGCGGTAATTCTGGAAGCTGCGCTGCATCCACGGAAATTTCTACATTGGTCAAAGCCATTGCTTCGTCTCTGTCGTTTACTTGCGCAACTTTAGCGATAAAGCCTTTGTTGTGGCGACGCCAGTCGACCACTTCTAAGGTCTGCCATTTACCTTGTTGCCCTATCAACCATGGGCTGAAATCGAAGATCCCTTCGGGATCATCAGTAAATGAATGCACCTTAAGCCAGCCCTTTATACCATACGGGGCACCGAGCTTTCCTACTGTAATATACGAGGTGTTCTCTTGACTCATGGTTACTCTTACGCCTATTAAGCCGCTTTACGAGCGTCTTTAACTAATTTAGCTACGCGATCTGAAAGAGATGCACCTTGACCTACCCAGTGTTCAACACGAGATAAATCTAAACGTACTTTTTCTTCCTGACCAGAAGCGATTGGGTTAAAGAAACCTACTTTCTCGATGAAGCGACCGTCACGCGAGAAACGGCTATCCGCAACCACAATTTGATAGAAAGGGCGTTTTTTAGCGCCACCACGTTGCAAACGAATAGTTACCATACCGTCCTCTACATTAGATTGACTGTTTTCATTAATAAGATTTACTCCCCAGTACGGGAAGCTGGGGAATTGTACGAGTTTTTTGCAACATTGCAAGTAAGAACTGCTGCAAAATGTAAGTTTAGTTGATTAAACACTGATCTGGGCTTTAAATCTTACACTCAGCTAACAACTACGCATAATTTATCTACAAAAAAAGGAGCTATATGCCCCTTTTTTGTACACGCTCAATGATAAGCTCAATTAAAATTTTGGACCGCCACCCATCATACCCGGTGGTAACATACCTTTCATACCGCGCATCATTTTCTTCATGCCGCCCTTGCCTTTCATCTTCTTCATCATTTTTTGCATTTGCGTAAATTGCTTAAGCAGTTTATTGATCTCTTGTACTTGGGTACCAGAACCAGCAGCAATACGTTTTTTACGAGAGCCTTTAATGATTTCAGGACGTGCACGCTCTTTTGGTGTCATTGAGTTAATGATCGCTTCCATTTGCACGAAAGTTTTATCGCCCATTTGACCTTTTACAGCATCTGGAAGGTTTTGCATACCCGGCAGCTTATCAAGCATCGACATCATGCCGCCCATGTTCTTCATCTGACGAAGTTGCTCTGCAAAATCATCTAATGTGAAACCGTCACCTTTAAATACTTTCTCGGCAACTTTAGCAGCTTTCTCTTTATCTACTTTCATCTCGACTTCTTCGATTAATGAAAGTACATCACCCATACCTAGGATACGAGAAGCAATTCGGTCAGGGTGGAATGGTTCAAGTGCATCTGTACGCTCACCCACACCCATAAACTTAATTGGTTTACCGGTAATATGACGAATCGATAAGGCAGCACCACCACGAGCATCACCATCGGTCTTGGTTAAGATCACACCACTTAAAGGCAGTGCTTCATCAAATGCTTTTGCAGTATTTGCCGCATCTTGACCTGTCATCGCATCAACAACGAATAAGGTTTCAATTGGATTAATTGCACTATGAAGTGCTTTGATCTCGTCCATCATGTCGTTATCGACGTGTAAACGACCCGCGGTATCAACTAATACCACATCAATGAATTTCTTCTTCGCGTGCGAAATAGCGCTGTTGGCAATATCTACAGGCTTTTGTGAAATGTCACTTGGGAAGAACTCAACACCCACTTCATCAGCCAGTGTTTCAAGCTGTTTGATTGCTGCCGGACGATAAACGTCGGCACTCACAACTAATACAGATTTCTTTTTACGCTCTTTTAAGAATTTAGCTAGTTTACCAACACTGGTTGTTTTACCCGCACCTTGCAAGCCTGCCATCATCACTACTGCTGGCGGCTGTGCATTAAGGCTAAGCTCTTCGTTGGCTTCGCCCATGGCTTTTTCAAGTTCTTCACGAACAATCTTAATAAAGACTTGGCCTGGGCTTAAGCTTTTCGTTACTTCAACACCAACGGCACGTTCTTTAACTTGCTTAACGAACTCACGAACAACAGGTAAGGCAACGTCCGCTTCCAAAAATGCCATACGGACTTCGCGTAATGTATCTTTAATATTGTCTTCAGTTAGGCGTCCGCGGCCACTGATATTTTTTAAGGTTTTACCTAAGCGTTCTTGGAGATTCTCAAACATGTAAAGTTTCCGATAAAACGAGTTTCACCTAAATTGCTTGTAAAACGTACAGTTTATTCGGCAATAAAGGCAATATTAAAATTTAATTCCTAGCAGTATACCGTAAATGATGGCCGACAATACAGTATTCAAGTGCGCTGTTTGAGTTTCTTTTTACAAACTCTATGCTTTTGCCTTGCTATAAAATACAATGGCATCAATGAGACAAGGATTTATCGAATAAATTAAGTGGCCATAATACGATGATTATTAGTTTAACAATTATTGCTAGTTTGTTTTATGTGTTAGCGACATCGCATGTGCTTTCACGCCTTTTTCACAAACAAGGTCCAAGCCAGAAACTCACCGTGATTTTGAGCACCGTTGCTATTCTTGCTCATATGCTACTGTTGGTGAACTCTGTTTTTCGCGCTGATGGCCAAGACCTAAGCATTGTAAACGTTGCCTTATTGACCTGCTGGGTCATTGTGGTGTCGGTAACGGCCGTGTCACTTAAATTTCCTGCGACCCTTTTATTACCTGTAGTCTACGGTTTTGCAGCCATACTAACGCTCGCCAGCTTATTTATTCCACATCACGTTATTTTACAATCAATAAATGTTGAGCTCGGCTTGGTAACACATATTTCGTTATCTCTATTAGCTTACTGTGTACTAATCATCGCCACTTTATATGCTGTGCAGTTTTATTTTATCGACAAGCGTTTAAAACGCAAAGACTTGGCGATTGTACATAGCCATCTTCCCCCATTAATGGTGGTTGAGCGTCAGCTGTACCAGTTACTGACGTTAGGCACTATCTTACTTACCTTTGCACTGCTTTCTGGGTTTATCTTCTTAGAGGGGATGTTTGCAAGTGAGTTTATCCATAAAACAGTGTTATCGTTAGTAGCCTGGTTGATTTTTACTGTGGTCACTGTTGGACATTTGCGTAAAGGCTGGCGTGGTAAGCCTGTTGTGTTTTCGATCATGATAGCCGCATTTGTCTTGTCACTTGCTTATTTTGGCAGCCGTTTCATTCAAGAAGTGATTCTAAATAAGTTTTAACTTGACTCAGCAAGCTGTCTCTAGCTTAATATGCACTGATTTATAAAAAAAGGATCCATCGTTGGACGACATATCGACTAGTACCCTGTTTATTGTATTGGGATTATTGATACTTATTTCTGCTTATTTTTCTGGTTCTGAAACTGGGATTATGTCAATTAACCGCATTCGCCTGCGTCATCTTGCTAAAGAAGATCACCGTGCAGCGAAGCGCGTCAGCAAACTGTTAAGTCGCCCTGACAGACTTATTGGTCTGATCTTGATTGGTAACAACTTAGTTAATATTGCCGCAGCACAGGTTGCAACAATCATTGGTATTCGCCTGTATGGTGATCTTGGTATCGCAATAGCTACCGGCGCGCTAACGCTGGTTGTTTTAATCTTTGCCGAAGTAACACCAAAGACACTTGCCGCGCTTTATCCAGAGAAAGTCGCTTTTCCAAGCTCAATCGTGCTCAAAGGGCTGTTAAAAATACTTTTCCCATTTGTGGTTATCGTTAACTGGATGACCAACGGCATGTTGCGTTTGTTTGGTATTACCACAGCACAAATTGAAGAACATAGCCTAAGTAAAGAAGAATTAAAAACCGTGGTGAACGAATCAGGTGCTCTTTTACCTGCCCGCCACCAAAGCATGCTAACTTCAATTTTAGATTTAGAACAAGTTACGGTTGAAGATATCATGATCCCACGCAACGAAATCGTTGCGATTGATATTAATGACGATTGGAAACTTATCAGCCGCCAGCTTACTCATGCACAGCACACACGCGTACTGTTATATCGTGACCAAATTGATGATGCTGTTGGCTTTATTCACTCACGTGATGCACTGCGCCTATTAACTAAAGAACAATTTGATAAACCGTCATTGTTACGTGCAGTTCGTGAAATTTACTTCATTCCTGAAGGCACATCACTAAACACGCAACTACTTAAGTTCCAGCAATCGAAAGAACGTATTGGTTTAGTGGTTGATGAATATGGCGATATTCAAGGCTTAGTAACACTTGAAGATATCTTAGAAGAAGTAGTGGGTGATTTCACAACAACGCAAACGCGTACACCAAGTGAGGAAGTCACCGAGCAAGATGATGGCTCAGTACTTGTAGATGGCGGTGCTAATATTCGCGATTTAAATAAAGAAATGGGTTGGGAGCTACCAATTGATGGGCCGAAGACCCTGAGTGGTTTAATAGTTGAATATTTAGAAGATATCCCAGACTCAAACCTCAGTTTGCGTATTGCTGGCTATCCAATCGAAGTTCTCGAAGTTAAAGAAAACATGGTTAAACTTGTTAAAGTACTGCCAAGTAAGCGTACTACTTAATCATCATTAATTTTCAACAAAAAGGAGTGGTCATCCACTCCTTTTTTGTATCTAAATTCTTATTTCCTTTCTGAAGTTTCATATTTACAACGTACGCTCCCGCAAACCGCTAGTGTTTCGGCTACTATTAGTAGCTATTTAACTGCCGCATTTAATAAGGAGCAATCATGGACGAAATATCGATCGAAAACATTTATAATCAAGCAATTGAGCTACTGCTACTCTATGGACCTAAATTCATTCTCGCTATTGTTGTTTTAATAGTTGGGTGGTGGCTTATCGGTCGTATCTCAAATATGGCTGAAAAATCAATGACCAAGGTTAAGTTTGAAGTGGGACTTACACACTTTTTGGTGTCATTTATTTCGGTCATTTTAAAAGTACTTCTGCTAATTTCAGTTGCGTCAATGATAGGAATTGAAACGACTTCATTTATTGCAATGCTTGGTGCAGCCGGTTTGGCCGTTGGAATGGCCTTACAAGGCAGTCTTGCTAACTTTGCAGGTGGTGTGCTTATCCTGTTCTTTAAGCCTTTTAAAGTGGGTGATGTTATTGAAGCCCAAGGCTATATGGGCACAGTAGTTGAAATTCAAATTTTTGTTACCGTTTTACTTACCTATGATAATGAAAAAATTATTATTCCTAATGGCACTCTTTCAAATGGTTGCGTTAAGAATAAGTTCTCAGAGCCATTACACCGGGTTGCGATTGAATTTGGTATCAGCTACGGCGATGACGTACATAAAGCCCGTGATGTGTTAATGAAGGTATTAAATGACTATGATCTAGTTTTGAAAAATATCGAAGAGAAAAAGCCGGTTGTACATGTCAGTCAACATGGTGAGAGCCATATTGGTATGCTCGTTTGGGCTTGGGTTGAAACAGACAATTATTGGCCAGTCTATTTTGGTTTATACGAACGTGTGAAAATAGCATTTGATGCTGAAGATATTACCATTCCGTTCCCACAACGCGATGTGCATATACACCAGTTCCCTGGTAAATAACCATTAAAAAGCCCGCATATTGATGCGGGCTTTTTAATATGAAAACCTTAACTAAATAAGCGTTCAAACCAGTTTTTATCTAGATCAGCTTCGCACTTTTTAAGTTGTGCGCCATACCGGCTAGCTCGGTGTTTTACTTTATTGGCAACACTCATCAACCACTTTTTACTTTTATAAGTACCGCGTTTATAGCCGCCCCACCCTTCATGGTAATTCAAGTACTGCGCGTAGGCGTCCCATTTTGATATTCCGTTTACTTTATGAGTTTTATAAACAAACCAAGCCATAAAGTCTATCGCATCATCAAAATCGTCTCTGTCTGCCCCACTATTACCAGTTTCGCGAATGTAATCTGACCAAGTTGGCGTTTTTGCTTGCGAGTATCCATACGCTGAACTGGCTCGGCCAATAGGAATGACCCATAAGAAATATTCCATAGGTGGCGCTGCATCATGACGAAATGAGCTTTCTTGATACATCATACTCATGAGTACGTGTTTAGGTGAGCCCCACTTTTCTTGCGCATCACGCGCATCGTAGTACCAGTCAGGCTTTTCCTCAAAAATCTTACAAATATCATGAGGTTGCTCTGGAGGAGCCGTTGCGCAACCCGCCATTAAAGCGGCCAGCGATAAAATAATTAAACTTTTTTTCATTTTTTTATGTATCTCGCTGAACTTTTTCTCATCAGGTCAGTCTGAACTTATGAATGCAGCAGTATAGCATTGTTTCATCCCTGAAGAATCTTTGACGCAGCCTCCCTAGGCTGCGTTTTTTTATGTACTCACCTTATTAAGCTTTAGCAAAATAATCATCTAAAAACGCAGTAAAAGATAGCTTGTCTGCTGCTTTTACTTCTCGCTCTTTAAGCACTGAATCAGATGCCTGTTTAGTCAAAAATGCATGATCATAAAATTGATAATCAGCCTCGACATGGTTTTGCTTATATTTTTGCGCAAGTGTTAAGGCAAAAAGACCATTATCTTGATTTTCTTTTGCAAGTGCACTGACATATCGACCAGAGAAAGTTTTATTAGGGTTTTTGACCCAACTTGCAAGCTCTGCGATTGTTTCGCTGTAATAGCTCACACCATATGCGTTATCCATATAGTTAGCCACAGCAGCTAGATTAGTAAATATAGATTCAGCCCAGTCAACAAGCAGAACCTTTTCACCTTGCTTATTCAACGTAAGCTCAGGGTCTCGGCCTTCATTTACAACCGCATCAAGATTAGCTGTACTTAACTTTTGTTCCTGCCAATCCATTTCTGGAGACTCAGACAATAAACAATAGGTCAAAAATACGTCTAAAAAGCGAATTTGCTGTAAATCAATACCGGTTTCACTGAATGGGTTAACATCTAGCGCGCGTACTTCTATATACTCGATCCCACCTCGTAACAAGGCATCAGTAGGTGTTTCTCCTGAGGCTGCATTACGTTTAGGACGTATCGGTGAGTAAAATTCATTTTCAATTTGTAGAATATTTTTGTTCAGTTGTTTTGGCTGCTCACTACGGTAGTCATCAAGGTGACCATATAGGTCTGATGGCGTATGAATCGCTTCTTTTAAACCTGCTACATATTCTTCTAATGAATTGTACATAACTCGTAAAGACGATTGTGCGCTATTAGTATAACCAAGGTTGCCTAATCGCAGTGCCGTACCGACTTCTAAATAAAGTGTGCCTTTACCTAGTTTCTTAAACGGTAAGTCTGTTTGACGACCCTGCAAGAAAGAATTACACAACGCAGGCGAAGCGCCAAATAAGAAACTAATTAACCATAACTCGCGCTTAAAGTTGCGAATGAGCCCTAAGTAACCATTCGAAATTGAATCTGCAAGTGTGCCTTGGCTGCCGTTTAAACTATACAGGCTTTGCCATAAGCTTTCAGGAAAGGAAATATTGAAATGAACACCCGCAATCGCTTGCATCATACTACCATAGCGATTTTTCAACCCTTCTCGGTAAAGAGTTTTCATACGGCCGATATTTGAATCACCAAACTGAGCTAGTACGATATCATCTTGGTGCTCAATAAAGCATGGCATACTAATCGGCCACAGTAGTTCGTCACCCATTTGAGATAAGGTGAACTTTTGTAAGTCTTTAAGTTGAGCTAGGGTTTCCTCAGCTGAGGTGCTCACTGGAGTAATAAATTCTAATAACGATTCTGAAAAGTCAGTGGTGACATGATCATTGGTTAAAGCGCTACCAACGCCTTGTGGATGACCTTGCCCTGAGATAACACCATTTGGTTTGATCCTTAATGCTTCTCGCTCGATACCACGTTTAATCCCATTAATTGCGTTAGGAAATTGTGCCGTTAACGCTTCTAGCGTTTTATTTAAATCATGTTTTATCAAAAATGCTTCCTCGAGCCGCGTGGCTGTAATCCTAAGGGTATGGGGGCAAAAAATAATTACTCAAGTGCGAAAAATAACATTCAATTACCACCTCACCACTTGAAGCACAATCTTGCCATTGTGAATAGCATTATACAATTGCTTTAGTGGCACTTAATTAATGCTAAATCTATTCATCTGTATAATTTTTATCACTAACTTGTGAACATTAGACCTTTTGCCTAATATGAAAAGGTGAGGCTAAACACAATAATTCTCGCAAGATATTGTTTTAGATCAAGGGAAAGGTGAAATTTTTAAAACTTTAACAGTTATCAATATGTTCCCCCTTCCCTTACATTTTTCTGAGACTATAATCCGCACACCATAAAAAAGTACATTTCAAGGACTCATATGCGTCGTGGGCAAGAAATAATCAATCAAGAAGTGACATACTCCGAACATCAAGAGCTTGTCTCTACAACAGATTTACGCGGCATCATCACATACGTAAATAAGGAATTTTGTACCATTGCTGGTTATACCGAAGAGGAGTTACTCGGGAAAAACCACAATATAGTACGCCACCCAGATATGCCAAAAGCGGCATTTAAAGAGATGTGGGAAAAACTAAAGCAAGGCCATTCATGGCGTGGCATGGTAAAAAACCTCTGTAAAGATGGTCGCTACTATTGGGTTGATGCGTTTGTAACACCTATATACGAACACGGTCAGCTCGTTGGCTATCAGTCAGTGCGAACAAAACCATCTGAACAGTTAAAAACTCGTGCAATGGCGCTTTACACTAAAATTAATAATGGCAAGTCTGTCGCGTCATTTCGTGAAAATATTTCGCTAAGACAAACATTTTCTACGGTATTATTAGTTGCTGGCATTGTTGCTTTAGCGCTTACTACGTCATGGATTGTTGCCTTAGCTGCAGCTGCCCTCATTGCAGCACTTTTTGCACTCAATTATGACGAACTCATTGTAACGCCTAGCCATTTAAAACAGCAGCGTGCTGAGTTTGACTCGGTATCTCGTTATGTGTATTCGGGCTCCCACCCATTTAGTATTGCGACTTATAATCAGCAAATGTTATTTGCTAAGCTACGTACCGTACTTGGCCGTGTTAAAGACTCTACTTACTCATTTAAAGATATTGCCACCAACCTAGATAAGCAATCATCGCTAACAGAGCAAGGAATTGCTGCACAGGGTCATCGTTTAAGTGATATTGCCGCTGCGATGAGTCAGATGAGTACAACTATTGGTGAAATATCTGCAAACACTCACCACACTGCTGAGAAAGTCAATACAACGTACCAAAGCTGTAATGATATAAAACTTCACATTGAAGAAAATAGCTCTATGGTGTCTGATCTGGCTAACCAAGTTGAGCAAGCAGCGAGCACCGCTAACTCTCTTGCCAGCGAAGCAGACAAAATTGGCCAAGTAATGAGTGAGATTGAAGGTATTGCTGAACAAACAAATTTATTAGCGCTCAACGCAGCAATTGAAGCAGCTCGCGCCGGTGAACATGGTCGTGGTTTTGCGGTTGTAGCTGATGAGGTACGTGCGCTTTCATCACGCACTCAAAATGCTACATCACAAATTCACAGCTCAATAAAAGAAATTCAAGATACCTTGTTTAGCTGGTCGAAAGTAATGCAGTCAACTAAAACGCAAGCTGATAGTTGTGTTAATACAACGGCCCATACTAAAACTGAGTTAGCGAGTATTTTTGCGCAAATAAATGAAATTTCAGGTCTTGCTGCAGAAATTTCGACAGCAGCTGAAGAGCAACAAGTTGTGAGCGCTGATATTCGCGAAAATGTCGACAGCATCAAAGAACACAGTGAGGAAAACTTAAAACTTAGCTACAACGTCGCTAAAGACGCTGCAGGGCTGGTTGAAGGTTCACGCAAAGTAAATGATATGCTGTTAACGTTTAAGGTTTAAACTTAGTTAATACAAAAAAGCCGCATTGTATTAATGCGGCTTTTTGCTTTTAAAGCATATTAACGACTTGAGAAAACAAGGCCATTTTCATCGGCGTCAATATGAATAATGGCACCAGGTTGATAATCGCCCCCTAACAAGCGCTGTGCTAATGGGTTTTCAATGGTGTGTTGAATAGCACGTTTTAGCGGTCTTGCACCATAAACAGGATCAAAGCCACTTTCAGCGATACGATCTAATGCTGCATCCGTTACTTCAAGAATGTAGCCTTTTTCTGTTAAGCGCTCGCGTAGCTTGCTTAATTGAATATCGGCGATTTCTTTAATATGCTCATTAGCAAGCGGGTGGAATACCACAGTTTCGTCGATTCGGTTAATAAACTCAGGACGGAACTGACTCACCAATACGCCCATTACTTTTTCTTTTAACGTCGCATAATCATTTGAACCGGCTTGCTCTTGAATAATATCTGAGCCTAAGTTAGAGGTCATAATGATCACCGTATTTTTAAAATCAACGGTACGACCCTGACCATCCGTTAAGCGACCATCATCAAGGACTTGCAGCAAAATGTTAAATACATCTGGGTGCGCTTTTTCGACCTCATCCAATAAAATAACTGAATACGGACGACGGCGTACAGCTTCAGTTAAATAGCCACCCTCTTCGTAGCCGACATAACCAGGAGGCGCACCCACTAAACGTGCAACCGAGTGCTTTTCCATAAACTCCGACATATCAATGCGCACCATGGCATCTTCGGTGTCAAACATAAAGCTAGCAAGAGCTTTAGTCAGCTCTGTTTTACCCACCCCTGTTGGACCTAAGAATAAGAATGAACCGATTGGGCGATTTGGATCAGCAAGTCCTGCGCGAGAGCGACGTATTGCATTAGCAACAGCCACAACGGCTTCATCTTGACCAATCACTTTGTGGTGTAATTGATCTTCCATTTGCAGTAGCTTTTCGCGTTCACCTTGCAGCATTTTCGATACTGGAATACCTGTCCAACGCGATAAAATTTCCGCAATTTCATCTTCACCGACTTGATTTTTAAGCAAACTCATTTCTTGCATTTCGGCTTGTGAAGCAAGGTCAAGTTTGCGTTCAAGCTCAGGGATACGACCATATTGCAGCTCAGACATGCGTTGTAAGTCGCTGGCACGACGTGCCACTTCTAAATCAAGACGCGCCTGTTCAAGCTCAGCTTTGATTACTTGCGTGCCTTGCAATGAGGCCTTCTCAGCATTCCACACTTCGTCTAATTCACGGTATTGAGCTTCAAGTTCAGTGATCAACTCTTGCATTTCGGTGCGGCGTTTTTGGCTCGCTTCATCTTTTTCTTTCGCCAACGCATTGTCTTCAAGCTTTAACTGAATAATACGTCGCTCAAGTTTATCTAAAGACTCTGGTTTTGAGTCAATTTGCAAACGAATTGAAGAACCCGCTTCATCAATTAAATCAATCGCCTTATCTGGTAATTGGCGATCGCTGATGTAACGATGCGACAGCTGCGCCGCAGCAACAATAGCGGGATCGGTAATATCAACTGAATGATGCAGCTCATAACGCTCCTTTAAACCACGTAAAATTGCGATGGTGTCTTCAACCGACGGTTCATCAACAAATACTTTTTGGAAGCGGCGTTCAAGTGCAGCATCTTTTTCGATGTATTGACGATACTCATCAAGTGTTGTGGCACCAACGCAATGTAACTCACCACGGGCAAGTGCAGGCTTTAACATATTACCCGCATCCATCGCGCCATCTGTTTTCCCAGCGCCTACCATAGTATGGATTTCATCGATAAAGAGGATGACTTGGCCTTCTTCTTTGGCAAGTTCATTCAAAACTGATTTTAAACGCTCTTCAAATTCACCACGGTATTTAGCACCGGCAACCAACGCACCTAAATCGAGCGATAATACTCGCTTGTTTTTTAAGCCCTCAGGTACTTCACCGTTGATAATTCGCTGCGCAAGACCTTCAGCAATCGCCGTTTTACCTACACCCGGCTCACCAATTAACACCGGATTATTTTTAGTGCGGCGTTGTAATACTTGAATAGTGCGACGAATTTCGTCATCACGGCCAATAACAGGGTCAAGCTTGCCTTGCTCTGCTCGCTCAGTTAAATCGATGGTGAACTTTTTTAATGCCTGACGGGTTTCTTCAGCATTGGGATCATCAACTTTTTGGCCACCACGAATAGCTTCGATTGCGGCTTCAATTTTGCTAGAAGTAATATTCAGTGCTTTGAAAATATCCCCAAGTGGACCTTTATCGTCACACGCAGCAAGGACAAATAACTCACTCGAAATGAATTTATCTTTGCGCTTTTGGGCATATTTATCACACAAGTTGATTAACGAAATCAGGTTATTTGACAGCTGAACATCACCACCAATACCTTCAACTTTAAACAGCTTCTCAATTTCTTGGGATAACTTGGTGTTTAACTCATCAGCACTCACACCTGCTTGCGCAAGTAGTGCACGCACACTTGAACCATTTTGCTGAAGCAATGAATACATTAAATGCACAGGCTCAATAAATTGATGATCGCGCCCAAGTGCTAATGACTGCGCATCTGAAAGCGCAGATTGAAATTTACTTGTAAATCTATCTAAACGCATGAGGGTTTACCTATTAAAAAATCTAATTGCTTAATTAATGGGTATGCTTAGTGATTTGTTCAAGTAAAGAAGAAAATTTAATCGCAAAAAAGGCGTATTAATTGCGCCAGATCAAGCTAGCCATGCGGCCAGTTTGCCCGTCGCGGCGATAAGAGAAAAACTGTGATTTATCAGTGACGGTACAATGCTCACCACCGTAAACGTTTATTACACCTAATTGTGTTAATTGTTGACGTGCGAGCAGGTAAATATCCGCTAAATACTTATTGCCCTTAACTTTAAATGCGCTTTGATGCTCAGGATTCAATTCACAAAAGCATTCTTTTACTTCTGGGCCCACTTCAAATTGTGATGGGCCAATAGCAGGGCCAAGCCAAACAATTATCTCGCTTGGTTTTGCTTTAAAATGTGCCACTGTGTTAGCTAAAATGCCCTGAGCTAAGCCTCGCCATCCGCCGTGTGCTGCAGCAACTTCATTACCCGAAGCCGAGCAAAATAGTACGGGTAAGCAATCTGCGGTCATTATCGCAAGCGGTTGTTTTACTAAACGAGTATAAAGTGCGTCAGCAGAGCGCAACTCACTTAGCTCAGACCTTTCATCAATCACCACCACTTCGCTGCTATGTGTTTGGTTCAACCACACAGCAGGGTTTGGCAGCTGATTTGTAAGTAACGCGCGATTTGCAAGTACGGCTTGCTCATCATCACCAACATGTAAACCCATATTAAAACTATCAAAGGGTGCAACGGATACACCGCCCTGTCGGGTGGTACTCAGTGCGCTAACAGTTTTTGGGGCTGTCCATGCTGGTGTGATCATAATGCTTAAAACTCGATATTTGGGTTTGCTTTAGTATCAGCACGAAGAGCTTCTGTCATCGCTGCCATATCATCTGGAATTGGCGCTTGCCATGTCATTAACTCACCCGTTATAGGATGCGCGATAGAAAGCTTAACTGCATGTAATGCTTGGCGTTTAAAGTCGCGTAGCATTTGGAACAGTTCAGGTGTTGCGCCCTTAGGCGGACGCGGACGACCACCATAAAGTTGATCGCCAACTAATGGGTGATTCAAATAAGCCATGTGCACACGAATTTGGTGAGTACGACCTGTTTCTAAGCGTAAACGTAAGCGCGTGTGAGCACGGAATTTTTCTGCAACACGGTAGTGCGTTATCGCTGGTTTGCCCATTTCATGAACAGCCATATGAGTACGCTTTGTTGCATGACGGCCAATTGGTTTTTCAACCATACCACCTGCAGTCATAGTGCCATTACAAATTGCTTCGTATTCACGGGTAAAGTTTTCGCGCTTTTGCAATGCCGTCACTAAATGTGTTTGCGCGGGAATAGTTTTAGCAACCACCATTAAACCTGTGGTGTCTTTATCTAGACGATGGACAATACCGGCACGTGGCACATTGATAATGTCTGGGTAATGATGAAGTAAAGCATTTAAAACAGTACCATCAGGGTTACCTGCACCAGGGTGAACAACTAGCCCCATCGGTTTATTTATAACTAATATATCATCGTCTTCATAAACGATGTTTAATTTGATATTTTGTGCCTCATATTCTCGAGGAGCCTCAATGGTTGTTTCTACACTGACCATTTCGCCACCGAGTAATTTTTCGCGAGGCGTGTTCAATATTTCGCCGTTTACCGTGATTTTGTCATCCAAAATCCATGTTTTTATCCGTGAACGCGAATAATCAGGGAACAATTGCGCCAATACTTGGTCTAGACGTTTACCGCCAAGGTCTATTGGAACCTCGGCTTGGAGAGAAATTTGCTCTGACATTAGTAACTTTACCCAATTTACCAGTGCAAGCTGTGCTCGACTGGGTTAGAATCGCTTTATTAAGCATTGTATAATACGTATAGTTTACTCGGTTTTCCTCTGTTGGCCTAGCCGAAGACATCGAAGGTAATAAATAAAATGATAAATAAAATAGGGAAACGTGCGTTCGCCATTGTTTTTTCAGTTACAGTACTTGGTTTAGGGGCTTGCTCGTCAGCACCAGATCAAGAAGATATCCAACGCGTTCCTAATAAATCTGCGCAAGCTTTATATGAAGATGCGAAACAAACATTAGATTCAGGCTTATACGCTCGAGCAATTGAGTTGTTGAGTGCTATTGACTCTCGCTATCCTTTTGGTCCGCTATCAAAGCAAGTACAAATGGACCTAGTGTATGCTCACTATCAAGCAGGTAATACTGAACAAGCACTTGCAACTATTGACCGCTTTATTCGCTTGAACCCAAACCACAAAGATTTAGATTACATGTACTACATGCGTGGCTTAGTGAACATTAAAGCAGACCAAAATGCTTTCCAAGAGTATTTTGGCGTAGACCGTGCGGATAGAGATGCAAATCGTACCCGTGTTGCTTTCACTGACTTATCAACATTATTAAAACGCTATCCTAATAGCGCTTATGCGCCAGAAGCAAAAAAACGTTTAGTGTGGCTTCTCAACAAAATGGCGCGCTACGAGTTAAAAGTGGCTGAATATTACTATGAACGCGAAGCATATCTTGCTGCCGCTAACCGTGGCAAATATGTAGTTGAGCATTACTCACAAAGCAGCTACTTAGATCAAGCTTTAGAAATCATGGAAAAAAGTTACGACAAACTCGGCTTACCTGAGCTAAGCGCGCATGCTAAAGCAACGCGTGAAGCGAATAAACGTTAATCCATCACATTTACATTAAAAAAGGCGCCATAGGCGCCTTTTTTAATGTTTGCGATCGAATATACCCAAACCACCTCAAGGTGCGAGTTTCAGTTGGAGTTAAAAGCGATTTAGGCAAGGCATTGATTGCAAGTAATAGTGGTTCTATTGTTAAAATCAATAACGCAGTATAAATCGCTTTTAAACCAACCCTTTGGGCGCTCACAGGCACTTACTCTCATCGTTGTTACTTCTTAAAAGGGACTACCATTCTTGCAAAGTAACGCCTTGATATTAAGCACCTGTGAATCGCTGAATTCTGCATCTTGAGGTGGCTTGGGTATACTAATTAAATCGCATCTTCATCTTCTTCGGCGGTACGAATACGTACTACACGTTCCACATCAGTGACAAAGATTTTACCATCGCCAATTTTACCTGTTTGCGATGTTTTAACGATCACTTCAATCGCTCTATCAACATCTTCATCGCTAAGTACAATATCAAGTTTAACTTTCGGTAAAAAATCAACCATGTACTCAGCACCGCGGTAAAGCTCAGTGTGCCCCTTTTGACGGCCAAAGCCCTTAACTTCGCTAACCGTCATTCCTGTGATACCCACATCTGACAACGCTTCACGAACATCATCAAGCTTAAAGGGTTTTATAATTGCTTCTATTTTTTTCATAGTAACCAGTTAGTTTAAAACATATTTGCCTCGATTTTAGACAATCCATGTCAGCATAGCAAACAAACTGAACAAATAGGTGCACTATAAACAAAGCGTGATATTATTATTAAACTACTTGTAAGTGAGGTACAAGCAATGAAAAACAACAGGAAACATAAAGGCTTCACGCTTTTAGAATTAATGATAGCAGTTGCGATTGTCGGCATTGTTGCCACAATTGCGTTATGGGACAGCTCAGATACATTAGAAAGAAATAGAGCAGAAAATTACTTACTCGACTTGCAGCGGATAATTAGTTTTGCCCGGGCTAAAGCTGTTAGTACAGATACCCAAGTAACTGTATGTAAGGGCTGGGAAAGCCGCATAAAAAGCGACCAAGTGAGTATCTGCCACCCTCTGTCAAAAAATAACGCACAAGAACAAGTTATCTTTATGTTTAGTAACGATAAAGAAAGATTTCCACGTAATGTAATTCAATGGTACGAACCTTATTATGGTGACGAGGTCTACAGGATGCTTCCTCCGCCTAGCAATAAGGATGTGATCACTTATAATGGTGGCGAACAAATTATTTTCGATACCAGTGGTAGTATACTTACTCAAGTGGGAACTTTTGTATACTGTCCAAATCCTAATAATAATGACAATAATAAAGCCCTTCTAATAAACAAATCAGGTAGTGCGTTTTATCTTGGTGATACAAACCTCAAATGTAATTAAATAAGCACTTGACATGATTTTAGGTACATCTATATTTAAATAAAATATATCAATAGGGAGTCTTCAAGGATGAAGACACATCTCTTTTATCGTCGAGTACTTGGCGCAACACTCATTGAGGTTTTAATAGTGGTATCGATCATTTCGATACTTTTAAACCTTGCATTGTTCGATTTAAAACCTTTCTTAGCGCAAAACCGTCTAGATAATCAAATACATCTTATTAAACGCGCAGTCGCTATTAGCCGCTTAAATGCACAAGCAAACAATGCGTATGTCACGTTTTGTGCATTACACAATAACCAGTGTAACTATCAATTCTGGCATAAAAAACTCACTGTCTTTATCGATCATGGACAGATTGGCGTGTTTGATAGTAATGACACTAAAATAGTACAGTTTGAGGCAATCAATAAGCTTGATATGCTCACTTATAACAAACGCAATGCACTAACCTTTTTACCTAATGGAAGACTGATGGGACTCAATAATGGGACTTTTGTTTATTGTCCTGAATACAAAGAAGCAAGCCTAAGTGGGCTTGCTATATCGGTAAATAATGTTGGCAGGGTGAAAGTAATAGATACTGATAAATGTCAGCAATAAGCTAATTAGCGACCCCAGCAAACATCAGTAGACGCTGCAGAGCCTCCATGACGCTGAATACCACGGTCGTCTATTATTAATCTTGTACATTCAGTATCTTTGGCAGGGGGGCCTGCAATTGCAATAGCTGATGCATAGAAAACTGCGCGGCCGACAGTGTTATTAACTTCCAGCCTTAACCGGTAATAACCATTTTCCGTGGTATCGTTTAAGCCAAGTTGATCAAATGTGGTAGCGTATTGACGATTATCCGCAAAGTATTGCTCCTGCTTATTTGCTATATCTAATAAAGCAGTAACAGCTTCACTTCTTGCTACACGCTTAACATATTCGAAATAATTAGGTAGCGCAATACTTGCTATAATTCCTAAAATAGCAACCGTAATCATTAGTTCAATTAAGGTAAAACCTAACTGCTTATTTTTCTTTCTTGATCTTATATATTTTATACCCATCAAATATTTCTCAAAGACTCGCTATACATTTGATTATAATAGGTTCAGTTTTTTATGATTGCAATTAACTTTATTTTTATACCTTTCTAAAAGGTAAAAAAATGTAGCAATAAAACCATAATCAAACTTTAGCACTGCAGCGAATAATCAAATTAATTAATTTTTACTAGTAAGTTAGATCACGTTTTTCTTGTTTATAAATATACATCTGTTGGGTTTTAAAACCAAAACCAATTGGCACTTTATCACTAACAAGTTTTATTTTACCGTTTTCAATTGTTAACCCAGGGCCTAAGATTTCTTGTACTTTGAATGGGTTTTGAGCGCCCTTAACTCCAGGTCCAATCGATAAAAACTGGCTTTGTTCTCTCACTTTTTCGCTAGTATTGTCATCACAAAAACCATCGCTATTTCCATCGACACAACTATCACCAACGCCAAAATAAAGTTGAGGCGTGTCTGGAACATCGTTCGAAGTTGTGAATTTTAAACTGTCATAGACTTTGGTGCCATAATGTAAATGAAAAGCATAAAGACCGCCAGACCCACCAGTCAGTGAACATTGATTTGCAGTGGCTGTCGCAGGAGAAAAGCTAGTAAAATAAGCTACACCACCAATAACCGTACTTGCAGCTAGTGACTTTTCTCCCGAAGCCGGCAAGTTATAGTACCAACCTTTAAACTCCCCGAGCGTTACTTCTAGTTCTGTGAATTTTTCGACATCGTCAATAGCTTTGCCAAAAGGATCCGAATCTACATTCATTAAGTCTGCTTGAGTGATCACGTCAGGTACATCAGCACCTTTAAATGATTTTGTCACGGTATTAATATCACGGATCATAAAAAGTTGATCGTTGGCTGTCGAAGAAAGAGGCTTAGCGCGGTTTCCGCTACCAATTAATACTGCGTCAAATGGCGTATCAATTCGCGTTTTAATCGTTTTCCCTTCAAAAGTGGTTTCTGATACTTTGCTGAACATTGTACGAGCAATCATTGGTTTATAGAAAAAACGACGATCTTGAGTAGACAAAGCACCACCTAGGCTCGCTAATTTAAAATGCGTCCATGGTTTTTGTGAATCATTAGGGTTATTTGAGGGCATATCAACACGCCATATATCTCCACCTGTATCCGCTGCATACAATCTATCTACATAGCCATCATAATCTGAATCAAGAATGCTAATATCAGAAGCAATGCTGTGCTTTCCTAAAAAGCCATTTTCAGTTGGAGTCAGAGCCCAAACTTTCTTACCTGTTTGCGCATCAACAATAAATATACCCCGCCCTTTACTATCATTGGAGCGCGAAACATTATCTTTATTTGTGTCATATCCGCCCCCAAAAACTAATACAGGGCGGTCCTCATAACCTGCTAAATTAATGTAGGTTACGATTGGCTTTGACCAGGTTTGACCAAGCTCTAAAAAGTCACCAGCCCCCCCTTTGATAGGCTCATCCCACAATAATTTAGGAGAATTAGGATTTGTAATATCAAGGCCATAATAATAATTACCGCCTCGTCTTAAACCAAAGAATGCCCAAACACGATCACTATCATTAACAACACCGTCTCCATTTTTATCATCAAAGAAAACAGAGATAGGTCCGTCTACACCATAGACTTTTGTGTCTGCTTGATTATCACGTAGCGGCTTAATAATTTTATATAGACTTCTAGGTATAAATGCCCAACTTTCGCTTAATACATCATTTTTATCTTGGAACATATGCAAGTACCCAGCATTAGTGCCAATTAAAATTCGGATATCATCATTACCGTAATCAATCGTTACAGGTTTTGAATGCAATGGATCACCGAATATGTCATTACGCGAATCACTGGTAGATCCATCTTTATCTTCATCATCTACATCTACACCACGCGACCAGAAAGCAAGATCATACAACTCTTGTCTGGTTGCCCCACTAACACCGAATGCTTCAGCTGCCTTTTCAACACTACCGTAGTAATCTATTGCATTCCAACCAGAAAAATGACGTAGTAGATTCCCTTTTAGATTTGATAATATAACCCGCCTTCCCTGTGCATAAGGAACGCTATCTTGAAGTGCCAAATATGCATTCACCCCACCGAGTTCTACTGAGCTACCATCTGCTCCTTCGCCACTTGGTAACCAAAATGTTTTCGCATTTTTATCAATTAGGCCATCTTCATTTAAAGCAGGTTTTCCATCTTTATCAGTGATTTTGTCGCCAGACACTTTTAATTTTTTCAAATTTCCGCGCCAACGAGCCCCAGTTTTAGGATAAAACATCGCATAATAAATCGACTCTCTGCTACGTGTTTGGTCAACATTGTTACTCGCAACAGAAGGAGAGGTAAAACTATCGTTCACTTCCCTAATTTGAGTTATCGTATTTTTTAGTGCATCAGAAAGCTGATCAGCAGTATTTGCGTGAAGGTATTTCCCCCCCCCTAACTTTGCTGTCTCAGACAGTAAACGCTTACCGTTTTCGCTCATACCACTTCCAAATCCGATAGTATAAACGCGGCCTGTCTCATGGATCTCACTAGTCGAAGGAAATAAGTCAACTTTAACATTTTCCGAGCCATGAATTATTTGCGCAAGCTTGTGGAGGTATACACCCGCGATACGATCTGAGTCGCCTAAATAGCGGCCAAAATACGATTGATACAGATTACTGATAGTGCCATCTTGTTCATTATCCGAACCTGAGCTAGGATCGCCATCAGTCATGTAGATGACATTTACAGAATGGTCACAGCGTTTAACTTCTTCTGTATTATCAAAGGGAGAGATGTATGAATAGGTATAGTAACGATTCCACCATGGACCTGAAACCGTTTTGTTCTCAATTGAATTATCACGTAGCGCCTCAGCCACCTTTGCACCGTAGTAAAGGCTTTTCCCAGTGATATACAAATAAGCTTCCCAGAGTGTTTCGGTTAAGGGCGTCCCTCCATTAGCAGGTAATGTAGCAATCGTTTGCTTTAGAAAAGAGTTAGAAGAACCGATACCCGCAAGAACATATCCCCCATCAAGTCCATTAAAACGCATTAAGCCAAAATCTATATCGTCATTTCCATCAATTAAATTAGTTATAGCATCTTGAGCGATACCTAACCGGCTATCAGGGCAAAGAATATATCGCCCATACGAAAAACCACAGTTAAAACCTGAGCTTGTTGAGAATGCCATACTACCTGAGGTATCGAAAACTATCAGAACACGGGGTTTCTCATCGAGCTTTACATTATGATTAACGTACAGTTCAATGTCTTCAGCATGGGCCATTGAGCTGAAAATAACAGCACTACCAAGCAAGATTTTGCTGATTAATTTTCCTATATTCATTACAACCCCCACTAAACACCAACGTTCAAAACCAATAACCTAATTGAAAAAAGTTATCTCGAAAGCCCAAGAGTAAGTTACCTTCTAACAACACGATGACTAAATACTTGTAGCTGACGTAATGCAAATAAATTTAAAATTGATACAAGTTAAATTATAACTAATTATTTTGAATTAAAACATAAGTGCTACAAATAAATTAATTATTTGCACCATTTTTTCTTAGAATTTCACTAAAAATAACTAGAGCTTTGGCTATTCACTGAATTCAATACATATTTTGCAGTGTATTGCTTTAACTATTAACAAAAATAATAAAAAAGAGCCAACTTTAAAAGAAAGGTAAGCGAAAGGGATTACTTTCTACGAAGTAAAGTAACACATTGAATCTTAATGGAAATTTATGGACTTGCAATTATAAAAAGGACACCGCTTTAAAATTGGCGCCCTTATTACAGCTGCATTATACAAGTATAAAGCTGCGACTAAATAATATGATAAAAACATTGCATATACTATTATTGAGTTCGGTCATACTTCTCTTGTTTATATATATAAGTTTGTTGAACTTTAAATCCAAGAACCTCATCACTCAGTAATTTAATTTTACCATTTACGGTATGTAAGCCAGGGCCCAATACCCCTTTGGCAACAAACGGATCTTTTTGGCCAACAATCCCGGTACCAATCAACATAAACTGACTTTCACCTTTATCCGATTCACCAAAGAATAATTGCGGAGTATCAGGTACATCATTCCCTGTTTGGAACTTAAGTTCATCATATACTTTGGTTCCATAATGTAGGTGAAAAGCATAAAGACCACCAGTACCGCTACCTAGACTACACTGGTCGACAACATTGGTTGTCGAGCCTGGTGCAAAACTTGTAAAGTAAGCAACACCTCCTACAACGGTACTCGCAGCTAATGATTTCTCACCTTGAAGCGGCAAGTTATAGTACCAACCATTAAAGCGCGCTAATTCAACCTCAAGCTTGACAAAGCCATCAACATTATCAAGTTTCTTAGCAAAAGGATCAGAACTTACATTCATCAAATCTGATTGTGTGATAGTGTTCGGGACTTTACTCCCTGTAAAAGACTTAGTCACAGTATTTATATCGCGGATCATAAATAACTGATCATTCACCGCTGATGAAAGCGGATTTGCTCTATTCCCGCTGCCAACTAATACGGCATCAAACGGAGTATCAACGCGAGTTACTGTGGATTTACCATTTACAACAACTTCAGATACTTTGCTATATACACTTCTCGCAATAGTCGGTTTATAAAAAAAGCGCCGGTCATTGTTAGCCCGAGCGCCCCCGAGACTAGCAAGTTTAAAGTGCGTCCAGTTTCGTGAGTTTTGCGTAGGCATGTCCACTCGCCAAACATCACCACCTGTATCAGTGGCATACAAACGATCTATATACCCGTCGTAATCAGAGTCTAAAAGAGCAATATCAGATGCGATACTGTGTTTACCTTGAAAACCATTTTCAGAAGGAGTCAATGCCCAGACTTTTTTACCTGTCTCAGCATCAACAATGTAAATTCCTCGCCCCTTAGAGTCATTAGTTCGTCGACTATTATCTTTATTAGTATCATAGCCAGCTCCAAAGATAAGCACAGGGCGATCTTTATATCCAGCTAAATTAATATAGGATACTTGTGCTTTTGACCAGCTTTGTGCCAACTCTTTGAAATCACCTGAGCCACCAACGATAGGTGCTACCCACAATAATTTGGGTGAATTAGGGTTAGTAATATCTAAAGCGTAATACTCATTTCCACCACGTCTTAAGCCAAAAAATGCCCAAACCCTGTCTTTTCCTGCATCTACAACACCATTTTTGTTTTTATCGTCAAAGAAGATAGAAATAGGTCCATCAACACCATAGACTTTTGTATTTTTCTGATTATCTCTTAATGGTTTGATAATCTTATATAAACTTCTGGGTATGAATGCCCAACTCTCTTTTAGTACGTCATTTTTATCTTGAAACATATGCAGGTAGCCTGCATTTGTACCTATTAAAATGCGAACATCATCATTACCGTAATCGATAGTTACCGGTTTTGAATGAAGAGGGTCGCCGAAAACATCCTCGCGCGTATCTTCAGTAGATCCATCTTCGTTTTGGTCATCAACATCACGTCCACGTGACCAATCTATTAGATCAAATACTTCATCTGGATCTGATTCAAATGCAACAGCCGCATTATATTTGTTACCATAATGAAAGATGACTCGGTAATCTGTAAAAGGTAACATCCGGCCATTGACATTTGTTTGCACTTTTCTATCTTTATTGGGAATGCTTGATTGTTTTGAGAGGTAAAGGTTTACGCCCCCTAGCTTAACATCATTGCCATCTGGTTTTTCGTTGTCAGCTGCCCAGAAAGTATGAACATTAGAGGCAATGTTTCCGTTATCATCTAAAGCAGAAACCCCGCCTAAACCAACTATCTTATCACCAGATACCTTAAGTTTTTTTAAATTACCTCGCCAACGAGCACTTGTGCTAGGATAAAACATCGTATTATACAGTGCATCTCTACTACGAGTTTGATCAGTATTGTTTGATGCAATAGAAGGTGAAGCAAAGGATCCTGCTTCTTCTCTTAGAGCAGCAAAGGCAAGCTTTAATGCATCGGAGAGCTCTTTTGGATTACTTGCCAAAATGTAACTCCCTCCCCCCTCTTTTGCAGTTTTCTTCAATATAGCCTGTCCTCTCTCAGTAAGACCATTACCAAAGCCAATAGTATTTATGATTGCTTCATCAGGAATTTTTTTAGTTTTAGGGTACAAATCTATATCAACATCTTCTGTACCATGCATTACCCTTGCTAAAACTGACAAATAGATACTATTACCATAATCATCTAGTAAAGCATTGGCTGGTTCAGAAAAGTAACTTTGATGTAATTGCTCAATCTGGAGGTTTCTGTCGTAATCATTTTGAGGTGAGCCATCTGTAATCAAGAGAATATGTACTTTATTGTCGCACCTAGCATTTTTTGTAATACTTGAATCAAAAGGAGAAATATAATTTAATCCCTTTTCTGCGCTAGTATCACGAGATATAGGCGGGATCAAAAGTGCAAAATCAACATTTTTCCCAGTTAGGTATTGGTAAGCCTCCCACAAGGTCTCGGTTACAGGTGTTGAGCCACCTGCATTTGTTTCGCTGATCAGAGATATAAGCGTTTCATGATCGGTTCCAATTTTTGCTTTTAAATATCCACCTTGACTCGGTGCAAAACGAATAAAGCCAAAGGCCATATCTGGATTATTATTAATTGTATCTATAATAGTGGCCTTTGCTACCTCCATGCGACTATCAGGACAAGGAATCCAATACCCAAGCTCTGGATGGAAACATTTTGCGCCCGTGTTGGCTGATTGCATCATACTTCCTGATGTATCAAGTATGAATAAAACCCGCGTTTTCTCGTGAAGCTCTTTATCGTAATCCACAAACAATTCGGTATCATCAGCATTTGCAGCGGTTAAAAATCCAAGCATGCAAACATATATAAATACACATTTAAAGTTAACGACCTTCATTGCAATTCCCTCTCTAGCCACCCGTGTTTAAACTTGCCATTTCTTGAGCGACGCCCGTTTTAACAGTTAATGTATGAATACTTTTTTTACCATAGGTAATTGTGGTATTAACTTCGACCATGTTGCATGACACACCAGAGGTGAAGTTGTACTTGCGTGGACATGGCAAATCCAATTCGCCATTATTTAAATTACTCATTTTATTCGTGGAGTCACCGATCGCGCCCAAATCGAAGCCACCCTCAGGTATTTGCTCAGGCTTTTTAAAAAAAGCACTATTTCTTCCAGCAGCGGCTTGATTTGCAATCACCTTAAGCACTGTGCCCATAACTTCATTTTCAGCAACTTCTCGCTCTTGTACCGCGGCTGTTATTTTGGCATCAATACTACTGCTATTCATTAAAGTTACTGCAATCCCTGTTACTGCAACAACCATAATTAGAGCAAGGATCAATACTATGCCCTGTTGCTTTTTAGGAGGGTTTAAATGCGCCACAAATTTGCTCCTACATTGTTTAATCTAATGGTGGTTGTAAAAATTGCGCGTCGATATTTATCATTGAATGTAAGTGTTCTACCACTAGCCCCTTCTCCTAGCTCATAGGTTTGATTTTTAATTTGTAAGTCGCCATCTGGCATCAGAGATCTAGCAAGTAAAAATACTTGTACTGTCAAAATTCCACGCCTATTCTCCCAATCAGTAGCCGTCATTTGATTAATACTTTTATAGGTATCAACTCGACTATCATTAGTGGTGTCTAAGCCAAAAACAAACCGCATATTTTCAACTCCCTCCATAACAGTTTCTGTATACATACCGCTTCCTGGGGTCAGTCGTTTTCGTTTCAGAACAGGAATAACAACACGTTTTTTATTGATATAAATAGTTTCTTTAGAAACATAATAAACATTATGGCGGTAGCGCCACACCGTTGCGTTGACATTTATTGTTGCTGCATTCACAGGCCCAAGAGTAAACAATGCAAATTCTTGCTCTGCAACAAAATAATAAGAATTATTGCTTGTGTACTTAGGCTCATTTTGAAATCCTTCTAAAAACTTTAATTGTAATACATCCGTATTTGCTGCAGCGTCACGAATACAGCCCAGCGCGGAGGAGCCTGCAGCCTGCACTGCATAAATTGAACGAAAATTAGTACTAGAAGCTAGGTCAGGGAAACTACCGTTATTTAAACCAGCAGAGCAGTCAGGACTTGGATTTGCAACTAGACTAAGTTTCGTATTAGCAGCAGAAAAGGAATCCTCGTAAAAAGTGCCCCAAAAACCAACTTGCTCAATATCCCGCTGTAGTATATTGAGGGCTAATCTGCCAGTTTCTTGCAGCTCGCCAATCATCATCGTGTCTTTAGTTGTGGCTTTCATACTTACATAAGTAAACATTACACCACCTAAAACAATACCACCTATGAATAAGGCAACCATCATTTCAATTAATGTAAAACCTTTATACTTATTCATCTTACGACCTTAAATAAATATAGCTGTCAAGAACGACAAGGCGACGACGGTCATTTACTGAACCACATCCGGTTTTTAAGTTTTCTGCGCTTGCTTTAAACTCTTGTCGACCACGCCAACTAACAATCACTTCAATATTATACTCATTTGGAAGGCCCCCTGAGACTGCAGTGGCTTTAATGCACACCCTTGCTTCATCCAGAGCTCCGGTGTTTTCACGTGCCTGAATTGCTCGCACCCATTGCTGTTTATCAAGTGCAGCGATTTGCTGTGGAGAGCATGTAGCCTGATAACAGCTAGAGACTTTACCTAATGCTGTTTGGCTATGAAACTGCCCACTATATAGCGCTGAAAAAGTAGCCGTATCATTTGCTCTCATGCGGTGGATAATATCATTCCCTAACGCAATTGCAGCCGAGCGCTGCATAGCATCAAAACTTGTTTGCTTTGCTTTCGCTTGAAGCGCGATAGCACCTAATAAACCAAGGCTCAATATAATAAATGCAATGAGCACCTCGATTAAGGTAAAGCCCTGTTGATGAGAGTTATTTTTCATAATGAACGTGGCTAATAAATTGACATACCTTAAGCATAAGAAGCCTAAAAAGAATAGCAATAGGTGTATGTATAAACGGTCAATATGTTAGATGAACGGTCAGTGAAACTCTCGCTCCTAGTTACCCAATGCAGCTTTTACCGCTTTTAATTCCCGACGACTAACAGTTAAAGGCTCTTCTAGTTGGTTCATAATTAAAGTATGCCCACCAGGCTGTCGGCTGTTTAAACTATAAATATGTTGCTTATTTACAAGGGTATTACGATGTATTCGCAATAATTGTAAAGGGAAAGTACGCTCGAGTTGTTTAAGGCTCTGTTCAATGATTGCTTCGCCCCCTTCAAATACGACACGAGTATATTTTTGTTCCGCAATGCAACAAATCACATTCTCAATATTTACTCTGCGCAATACACCACCGAGCTGATAACTTATGTAGCTTTTAGCAGAGTCACTTAATTGAGTTCGATTAAGCTTGCTAAGTTGCGATAATGTTTGATTAAGCGAAGACTCAGAAACTGGTTTTACTAAATAACCATCAGCACAGAGTTGGAATGCCTCTAGTGCGTGCTCAGGGTGAGCTGTAAGAAATACGATGGCAGGTGGTATAGTTAATTGCTTTAATGTCGCAGCAACCTCCAGTCCATTAAGCTTGGGCATATTAATATCGAGTAGCACGACATCAGGCTGTAACTGTTTACAATATTCAATTGCCTGTTCGCCATTACAGGCATCACCAATCACTGTATAATTACTATGCTCTGACAATAATCGTGAAATACGTGCTCGAGCTAGCGGTTCATCATCAACAATTAATACTTTTATCATGCTGTTTTCTGCCTTGGTAATACAAGTTTTACCCTAAATATTCCATCGCGATGAGTGGTTGTTATTGTTGCCTTTCGTTGATAAAACAGTGATAAGCGTTCACGAATATTATCAAGTGCCATACCATTACCCGACCTTTCATTCATGATGTTCTTCACTACTGGGTTAGTAATAATGAATGTGTAAGTTTTATCAGACTGGTGCATTTCGACATTTATTTCACCGTGCTCTGCTGTCTCGATCCCATAAAATACTGCATTCTCAATAAGAGGTTGGAGAGTCAAACATGGGATATCGATATCAGGTAGTTTATCAAGTAACTGCCAGTTTACTGTTAGCCGTTCTCCGTAACGCCAACGCTCTAGTGCTATATATTGTTGACATAGTGTTATTTCATCGGTAAGTAAAATAGCTTTACCACTTTTCATAGCAGCCTGAGAGAGTGCAGCTAATGCAAGAATAGCTTGTTCTGCCGCCACCACATCATAGTGGGTTAGCTCAGCAGCAGTATTCAAACTATTAAATAGGAAATGAGGACGAATGCGGGCTTGAAGCGCATCTAATTTGGCTTTAGCCAGAGCTTTTGTTTGCTGCTCCTTTTGATTATGCATCAGCAAAAATTGAACAAAAAGCACTGTAACCAAAAAAATTATCAGCAGATTACTCACAATAAAGTGCGTCTTAGATACCATTTCAAAGATATCTGCGAATACGTTTAGCACTGCAAAGCTATACAAGTATGTAAAAATCAGTAAAACAATTACTAAGATAGATAACTGTACTGCCTGAGATAATTTAGTAAGCACAGACCGTGAGAGATAAAGACAAGAAAGACTAGATAAGAAAATAAGGTGCAAAAAGAAACTAAAAATGGCCAGACGTAACCAGACATCACCAAAACTTAACGGTGAAAACGCCAATAAAACAGCAATAACTTGACTGACGATAAGTATGGCGAGTACACCACGGGATTGGAAAAGAGCCGCAATCAGCAAGCCGTGTGAATTTGGCTGTTTGCTCATGGGCTCCTCTTTTAACTGTTGACTACTATTTGCTTAGATTAGCGTAGCTCAACAGGAACGGCAAATACTATGTTCTCTTCTTCACCAGGATTTTCAACAACTTGATTACCACCTAGTTCTTTTAAACGAGTAATAACCTGTTGAACTAAAACTTCTGGCGCAGATGCCCCAGCAGTCACGCCTACGGCATTTACATTGTTAAACCAATCCGCCTCAACATTACTTGCATCATCAATTAAATAAGCAGTGGTGCCCATTTTGTCAGCAAGCTCACGTAAACGATTTGAGTTAGAACTATTTTTAGCCCCTACTACAAGCAGTACATCCACTTTATCAGCTAAGTCACGAACCGCATCTTGACGGTTTTGCGTAGCATAACAAATGTCGTCTTTACGCGGACCATCAATGGCCGGAAACTTAGTACGTAGTGCATCAATCACATCTGCCGTATCATCAACAGATAACGTGGTCTGGCTACAGTAAAAAAGGTTTTCAGGATTTTTAACAGATAAAACGGCAACATCTTCAGGGGTTTCTACTAAGTAAATACCGCCCGCTTCGTTGTCGTACTGACCCATAGTACCTTCAACCTCAGGATGGCCATGGTGACCAATCAATACACACTCAATACCTTTACGGCTGGCTCGTGTTACTTCCATATGTACTTTTGTTACCAGTGGGCAGGTTGCATCGAACACTTTAAGGTCGCGACGTTTTGCTTCACTTCGAACGGCTTGCGATACACCATGCGCACTGAAGATAACAATACTATCGTCAGGAACCTGATCTAGCTCTTCAACAAAAACTGCACCGCGATTTTTTAAGCCATCAACAACATATCGATTGTGAACCACTTCATGACGCACATAGATTGGCTTTTCAAAGATATCGAGTGCGCGCTCCACAATACTAATTGCACGGTCGACACCAGCGCAAAAACCACGTGGATTCGCTAATAAAATATCCATTAACCTGTTACCTCTAAAATATCGACTTCAAAGGTTAAGCGCTGCCCTGCAAGTGGGTGATTAAAGTCAATTGTGACCGATTCACCTTGAACTTCACGAACAAGACCGGGTAACTCAGTGCCATCAGGCTGAGTAAAGGCAATAATGTTACCTACTTCAGCAGGGGTATCTGCACCAAACTTACTGCGATCCACATAATAAATGTTATCTGGATTTGGCTGGCCAAATGCATCTTCAGGCTCTAATGCAAATGACTTGCTGTCACCGGCGGCTAAACCTAGTAAACATTTTTCAAAGTTTTCTGTCAGGCTACCATCACCCATTCGCAATTTTGCAGGTTTATTATGTACCTTAGTTGAGTCGGCTGCAGAGCCATCTTCTAACTTAATTGAGAAATGAAAGATCACTTCAGAGTTTTCACCAATTACAGCTTGGCTCATGCTTGTTGCTCCTTCGGACTTTCGCCTGTGAAGGCATCAAATAATAGTAATGCGGCACCGATACAAATTGCGCAATCGGCAATATTGAAAACAGGAAAGTGCCAGTTTTCGTAATATACATGCAAAAAATCAATAACATAGCCATAAGCAATGCGGTCATACAAATTGCCAATTGCACCGGCTAATACTAACGCATATGCAGAACATAATACCTTGTTCGTCGCGGGTAAGCGTTTAAGCCACCATACTAAAAGTACACTGATCGTTACCGCTATTATGCTAAAAAACCAACGCTGCCAACCACCTGAATCACTTAAAAAGCTAAATGCCGCACCATAGTTATGTACGTATGTAAAATTAAAGAAAGGCAGAATATCTATCGACTCTTTGTAGGCCATGGTATTAACAACAAGTGTTTTTGTCGCATGGTCTACTACTAAAAGTAGTAGACTCAGCCATAGCCAAACTAAGCCACTTTTTCCGGCTAGTTTGCTCACAAACAACTCCTACGCGAACTGACGCTGTTCACCATCGCCGTCAACATTGCTAACACAACGACCACAGATTTCAGGGTGCGCTGGCTCTGCACCAACATCATCACAGTAATGCCAACAACGCTCACATTTTTCAGCGGTTGTTGCAGCAACTTTAATGAATAAACCATCAATTTCTGTAGCTTGGGTACCTTCAGGTTGTGTTGTCACAGTTTCAACAGTTACGCCCGAAGTTAATAGCACAAAGCGCAACTCATCACCTAACGCCGCTAATTTCGAACTTAGCTCTTCACCTGCGTAAATACTTACGTTTGCTTGTAATGTTGCACCAATGATTTCTTCTTTACGAGCCGCTTCTAGTACACGGTTTACTTCATCACGAACATTAAGGATTGTTAACCAATCATCGTTGCTGAACTTACCTTGTGAAGAGGCTTGTAAACCATCATACCAAACTGAAGTGAACACAAAATTATCACGTTCGCCTGGTAATGCTTCCCAAATTTCTTGTGCAGTAAAGCTTAAAATCGGTGCCATCCAACGCGTCATTGCTTCAGCAATGTGGTAAAGCGCAGTTTGACATGAACGACGGGCATGGCTATCGCTTTTCGCTGTGTATTGACGATCTTTGATTACGTCTAAGTAGAACGAACCAAGTTCACCAGTACAGAAGTTCATTAGCTTTTGCGTTACAAGCAGCATTTGATACTTATCGTAAGCCGCTAAGATTTCATCTTGAAGCTCAGCTGCACGGCCCACAATCCAACGATCAAGCTCAACCATGTCTTCAATCGCAACTTTATCAGTTTTTGGATCAAAACCATTAAGGTTCGCAAGTAAGTAACGGCTTGTGTTACGAATACGACGGTAACGGTCAGCAGAACGTTTAAAGATTTCATCAGATACAGTCATTTCTGCTGTAAAGTCAGTTGATGCAACCCATAAACGTAAGATGTCAGCACCTAGTTTGTTCATCACGTTTTGTGGCGAAATTACATTGCCTAATGATTTAGACATTTTGCGGCCGTTTTCATCAACTGTGAAACCATGTGTTAACACTTGCTTATATGGCGCATGACCATTGATAGCAACCGAAGTCATCATTGACGACATGAACCAACCACGGTGTTGATCTGAGCCTTCTAAGTAAAGATCAGCAGGACCGGTTAAATCTTCACGTGCATCAACCACACATGCGTGAGTCACACCTGAGTCAAACCACACATCTAACGTATCTTGTACTTTCATGTATTGCTCAGCGTCATCGCCAAGTAAAGTTGCTGGGTCTAAGTCATACCAAGCTTGAATACCTGATTTTTCAACCAATTTCGCAGCTTCTTCGATAAGCTCTTGTGTATTCGGGTGAAGCGCACCAGTATCTTTATCAACGAATAATGCAATTGGCACACCCCATGTACGTTGACGTGAAATACACCAATCAGGACGGCCTTCAACCATGTTTGCAATGCGGCTCTCGCCCCACTCAGGTAACCACTCAGTCTTTTTGATTTCGCTTAATGAATCTTGACGAAGGTTAGCTTGGTCCATACTTACGAACCACTGTGGCGTAGCACGGAAGATAATAGGTGTTTTATGACGCCAGCAATGTGGGTAGCTGTGCGTAAGCGCATGATGATGCAGTAACGCATTGTTTTCAGTTAATACGTCAATAACGCTCGCATTCGCTTTAAATACGTGCTGACCTGCAAACATTGGTGTATCAGGTAAATAAACACCGTTTGCACCAACAGGGTTAGCAACTTCTAAACCATAAGCAAGACCTGCCGCGAAATCCTCTTGACCGTGACCAGGCGCAGTATGAACAACACCAGTACCAGAATCAGTCGTTACGTGATCAGCAACAATTACAGGCACTGTGAAGTCATAGAACGGGTGAGCAACCTGTAAATTCTCAAGTGCCACACCTTTTACATAACCTAGTACATGGTAATGTTTGAAGCCATAACGGTCCATTGCATCTTTTACTAGCTCTGAACCTAAAATTAAACGCTGCTGTGCGCCTTCGTCATCAACTTGAACTAGGGCATATTCAAGCTTTTCGTGAACTGCTACTGCACGGTTAGCTGGTAATGTCCAAGGTGTAGTTGTCCAGATAACAGTACTAACTGCACCGCTACCTTCATGGCCTTCGGCAAGTTCAAACGCATTGATTACTGCCTCTTGATCAGCAAATTCAAAACGCACATCGATTGCTGGTGACTGTTTATCTTGGTATTCAACCTCTGCTTCAGCAAGTGCTGAGCCACAATCTGTACACCAGTGAACAGGCTTAGCACCTTTATGTAAGTGACCATTTTTAATGATGCGACCAAGTACGCGAATAGCATTCGCTTCAAAGTCAAAGTTCATTGTTAGGTAAGGCTTGTCCCAATCACCAAACACACCAAGACGTTTGAAGTCTGTTTTTTGACCTTCAACTTGTTTCTTAGCGTATTCGCGACACTTTTCACGGAACTCAGCAGCAGACACTTTCACACCTGGCTTGCCTACCTTCTTCTCAACCATTAACTCAATTGGTAAGCCGTGACAGTCCCAACCAGGCACATAAGGTGCATCAAAGTCAGACAAGGTTTTTGACTTAACAATAATATCTTTAAGAATTTTGTTTACCGAGTGGCCTAAATGGATATCACCGTTTGCATACGGAGGGCCGTCATGCAAAATGAAGGTTTTTTTACCTTTTTTAGCGCTGCGAATTTGACCATAAAGATCGTCTTCATACCATGTCTTAAGCATCTTTGGTTCACGTTGAGCCAAATTGCCGCGCATTGGAAACGCTGTTTCCGGTAAATTCAAAGTATGTTTGTAGTCGCTCATTAATCCTACTTTCCGTATCGGCTACCTAATTTAAACCAAAACACTGCTTAGCGGCGGTCACATCATCTGCAATCTGCGCCGTCAGTTGTGTTAATGTCTCGAATTTTTTCTCATCGCGAAGCTTTTTAATTAGCTCCACGTGCATAAATTGTCCATAAATGTCTTGCGCAAAGTCGAACAGATGAACCTCTAACAAAGCGCGTGTTCCATTAAATGTGGGTTTGTTGCCAATATTTGCAACCCCAAATAATTCTTTTTCGCCAACTTTTGCTCGTACCGCGAACACCCCATTTACAGGGCATACTTGGCGTTTTAATGCTATATTGGCCGTTCTGAACCCTAATTCACGACCTTTTGCCCAGCCATGAATAACACGTCCAGAAATTGCATAACCATGACCTAACATGGTTTTTGCGTCTTCTAATTGCCCTGCAGCAAGTGCCTGGCGAATAAGAGTACTGCTCACTCTATCATTGAGCCTGCGAAAACTCGCAGTACTTTTCACATCCATGTTTAACTCAGCACCCATGGCTTTAAGCAACGCAAAATCACCACGGCGCCGCTTTCCAAAGCAAAAGTCATCGCCTACAGTCAGAGCTTTTACACCTAACTTATCAACCAATACTTGGCTTACAAACTGCTCTGCTTCCATATTGGCAAATTGTTGATTGAAGCTAATGCAAATCACTCGCTCCACTCCCAATTTAGCAAGTAAGCTAAGCTTATCACGTAGTCGAGTTAAACGCGCTGGAGCATTATCTTTAGCAAAAAATTCTTGTGGCTGAGGCTCAAATAACATCACGGTACTTGGCAATTGATGCTTTTCTGCGTCTTGCAGCAAGCCTTTAATCACTTCTGCATGACCTAAGTGCACACCATCAAAATTACCAATGGTCAACACACAGCCATAATGCTGTGCGCGAATATTGTGAATACCTCTAATTAACTCCATGCCACCTTTTTGCCTTTATCAGCGAGCCCAAAACATTGATATCGGGCTTGAAGCGCCGATTATAATCTTTTTTTTAGTTTGATTCAGTAGTTGCAACACTTTTTATCGTATTTAGTCGCACGCCTAAAATGAATAAGGCTGCAAAATATACAAAAACCGCCAACACTAATAACCCGCCCAACAACAACACTTGCTCAGTAAAGTGCCAAGCTTGCCATATAAATTGCTGGCCTACGTACCACACAGACGCAGCCATTAATAAACTTGAAAACAAACACTTAAAGGTAAAACCAAGGCTCATCGCAGAAAACTGATAGACCCCTTCTTTACGTAATTGATGATACAACAAATAAGCATTACAACTAGCCGACATTGATGTGGCCAAAGCCAGACCTAAATAACCAATAAATGGTGCCAACATAATGTTAAACACCATGTTTAAAACCAGAGTTTTAATACCAATTTTAACGGGGGTTTTTGTATCTTGACGCGAATAAAAGCCTGGCGCTAACACTTTGATTAGCATAAAACTAACTAATCCCACTGAATAAGCCATCACACCGTAGCTCACCGCTTGGACATGATCAATTTCACCGTCCTGAAACGCACCGTGGTCAAATAAAACCGTAATAATGAGCGGGCTAATTACCATTAAACCAAACATGGCAGGCAAGCCTAAGAAAATGACAAACCTTACCCCCCAATCAAGGGTCAGCTGAAAATCTTTTGTACTTTTTGTGCTATGCAATTTTGACAATGCAGGCAATATGACCGTTGCGATACCAATACCAAATAAGCCTAGAGGAAACTCAATCAATCGGTCTGAGTAATAAAGCCAAGCGATAGAGCCTGTCATTAACATAGAGGCAATCATGGTATCGAGTAACAAGTTTATTTGGCTTATCGAAACGCCAAACAAGGCAGGTAGCATGAGCTTTCTAACTTTTTTGACGTTTTCATCTTGCCACCCCCATTTAGGGCGGCTCAGCATGCGGGCACGATACAAAAACGGCAACTGGAACAGTAACTGAATTAGACCACCCACAAATACGCCTATGGCAAGCGCATACGCCCCCACCGAAAACTTATCATGTAGAAAAATAGCGCAAGTAATAATTGATACGTTTAAAAGTACGGGTGTAAAAGCGGCAACGGCAAAGCGATTATATACGTTCATAACCGCACCGCTGAGGGCTACCAGACTCACAAAAAATAAATACGGGAAAGTCAGTTTTAACAGCGCACTAGCAAGAACGAACTTTTCGGCATTTTCGCCGCCTTGCCACCAATCAATAAACCAGCCAGTACCAAATAATGCAGCAATGACAGGCGAGGCAACCACACCAAATAGAGTAACCGCTAATAAAATGGTACCCAAAGTACCGGCAGCTTGAGCAACAAACAACCTGACCTTATCATCGCCTTGCTGTTCTTTTATCTCAGATAGAACAGGTACAAATGCTTGTGCAAAAGCGCCTTCTGCAAATAAGCGACGTAAAAAATTAGGAATTCGATTGGCAAACAAAAACACATCCGCTGCGGCACTTGCCCCCAGTAAATTAGCCACTACAGCATCTCGCACCAATCCTAAAATACGCGAAATCATTGTCATAGCACTGACTATCATTCCGGAACGAAATAATCCTTTTGCCACCTTAAACCCGTTATCAAAAATCTTATAAGATGGGCGATTATGCCTAAAATATCTTTAAAGCACTAGGCTCGAACCCGACCCTTTGTTACAATAGCGATATTAACTGCTAAAGCGGCAAATTGATGTTCGTTATAAGGAGCAGTTTTTCTTGAGATGTCAAAATTTCGTTGACATTCATGATAAAAACAGGCATATTCCACGGCCTTTAAATTAAGCTTATTTTAAGATTGTTAGGAGCAAACCTTGGCTAACATCAAGTCTGCAAAAAAACGCGCTATTACGAGCGAAAAAAATCGTCAACATAACGCAAGCCGTCGTTCAATGATGCGCACTTACTTCAAAAAAGTAGTTGCTGCAATTGAAGCGGGCGACAAAGAAGCTGCACAAGCGGCATTCGCTGTTGCAACACCTATCCTAGACCGTTACGCAACTAAAGGTCTAATCCACAAGAACAAAGCAGCTCGTCACAAGAGCCGTTTAGCAGCTAAAATCAAAGCGCTATAATTTGTTTTTGATGAATATAAAAAAACCGGCTTTTGCCGGTTTTTTTTTATCTTAATGTTTTTCAGATAACTGCTATGCAATCTCTAAATCGGGGTAAAACTTTTTCAGCATTGCCGCGATCTTCTTTGGGGTAAAAGGCTTTACAACGAAACCTTTGGCGCCCTTTTCAATCGCTTCTTTAACATTTTCCACTGTTGAATGTGCAGACACCATAACAACATTTGCTTCAGGTGAAATATCATTTATCTGTGAGATGATTTCCTTACCGTCACCATCAGGTAGTTCAATATCTAAAAAGATAATATTAAACTCCTTCTCTTTGCACGCGCTCAAACACTGCGCTGCTGTGGATGCCTCTCGAACATTATCGATACCTAGGTGCATAAGCGTTTGGTTTAAAAAGCTACGCACGGTGCCAACATCGTCCACGATAAGAATTGAAAGCTGCGTGTCCATACTATTCCTCTAATCTTTAAAGATAACACTTATTGCTAATACAATATTAACTTAAATAAATAATTTACGCTTTGAATTTGACTATTATATCAAAAACTTCGTTATAATCTCATTATAGAGAGCTATATATAAAAGGCCAGATAAGCTTTATGTCTAATAAAATAAAAAAACAATCTTTGCTTGGTAAAACACCTGAACGAAAAAAACCAACACAAGCAAAGCGACAAAGACCAGTAAACCAACAACAAGCACGCGCACAAGCCGCGCAACAAAGCATTCCTGAAATCGAGCTTAAAAAAAGTAAAGCACGTTGGTATACACTCGCAGCGGTTGTATTAATTCTACTAATTACACCAAAACCTATTTTAATCACCTATGAAAAGCTTGGTATGGTATCTCAGAGTGTGTTCTGGCCAGGCATTTTTGGCTATGGAGCAAACTTATTTGATTCAACCCTCAGTCCCCGTGCAGACCTAAGTCGTAACGTTATTTATCTTTGCCAAGATAAGCGTAAACCAGACACTTGCCAGAAGTACCGTGTGACAGATAAAAGTGGTTTCTTCGCAGCAATGAAAAAACTAACAATAGATTAAAAAAACTAATCTGAAAATTAAAAATTACTTGGTTGAAAGCTGTGTAAAAGATCACCATAATGGCGCTCCTTTTTCAACACAGATATGAATTGATACGACCATGGTAAACGAGCTAGATTGGCTTTTAAACTTAACGCTACTTGCCCTAGGATTAGGTGCATTTTTTATTAACCAGCTGACATTACTACGTTTTGCAGCGATCAGCGCGTGTAGTTTATTGTTTCTATCATTTAGCTTAGATCTAATGTCGTCAAGCGTTATCTCGAATATGAGCTTAGTGTTGATCAATACATTTTATTTATTCAAGGTCTATACATTTGGCCAACTGAATATCAATCAAGGTTAATCTTCTCCTAAGATAAATTGATAGAATGGGCTATCCCATCTATCATCTTTTCTGCCCAAGCAGCATTCTGTTTGGGCTTTTTTTTGCTTACAATATGACTGAACTGAGATACCATATTAGTCGTATATAAATAATTTGGAGGTGCACTGTGTCATTTAACGACTTCGACTTATTTCTTTCGTCAATGGAAGACGTAAAACCTCTTAAGCATGACACTGTTCAATTTGATTCCACGAAACAAGGCCCTTCACTAGCGCAACAAGAAAAACGTAAAGCAGCTGAGTGTGATTTAGCAATTGATGAAAACTATTTACGCAGTGAGTTTGTTGAGCTGTTAGATCCCCATGCCATATTGGCATTTAAAAAAAATGGTGTACAAGGCCAAGTATATAAAAATCTGCGTTTAGCTAAATATCAACTTGATGCCACGCTTGATTTGCATGGTCAGCCTCTTCAACGAGCTCGCAGCACGCTTTTAAATTTTATTGATGACTGCCACAAACGAAATATTCGTGTCGTGCTTATACGCCACGGCATTGGTATCAAAAATAAATCACAACCAGGTATTTTAAAAAGCTATACCAATAAGTGGCTGCAAGAAATTCCAGCAGTTTTAGCGTTTCATAGTGCCCTTAAGCATCATGGTGGTAGCGGTGCAACGTATGTGATGATTAAAAAGTCAGACGAGAAGAAACACGAGAATAGAGAAATCCATTCAAAAAGAAGTTAATAGAAAAAGCGATTGAAGTGCAGCATTAAAACATGCTGCACATACTTACTGAGATTGGTAGGTTATGATTGGCTAACTTCAGTGGCCTGAGCTGACTGGTCCGATGCATTAGCTTGATTAAACCATGCTGAAACACCAAGAACGATTACTGACACTACGACTAGACTAAATTTAGCTCCACCTTGATTAGATTTCATAACGCCTCTTTTTTATTGTTGTTTTTTTATTGAGCAACAACAGAATAACAAAGTTACAGATGTTAACAAGGTGTTTATTAAACTAATTTGTAATTTGTCAATAACCTTTTGTTCTATCAATCTGATTCATTAGGTTTTTACCTTCGATCAGTCTCTTTACATTATCTGAAATTTGCAAAGTAACTGATTCTATATCTGACAATGCAGCACAGTGTGGGGTTAAGGTCACTTTGTCATGAGACCAATAAGGGTGTGTTTTAGGCAAAGGCTCTTCGCTAAACACATCTAGCGTAGCGCCACGTAATTGCTCATTATCAAGTGCCTCGAGTAAATCTTCATCAACGACATGTTTGCCTCTGGCAACATTAATTAGTACCGTATGGCTTTGCAGTTTGCTAATGAGTGATTTATTAATAATGCCTTGAGTGTGCTGATTAAGTGGTAGTAAGCAAACGAGATAATCAATTTGACCAAGCATGTCATCTAATCCATGCTGTGTGTAATACGTGTCCACCTCAGAATCATGTTTTTCACTATTAGACCAAGCGCTCACTTTAAAGCCATTTGCGAGTAAACGCTTAGCACAAGCTTTGCCTAGTTCACCATAACCTAAAATACCCACATGTTGCTGTGAATACGCTCGCTTTGGCTTCCAACTGCCGGCTGATTGTTTTAAATAATACTCTTTAAGCCTAAGCTTGTGTGCCAATACATGGGTCAACACATACTCTGCCATATCATTAGCCAGGTTATCATCAACAATTCTAACAACGGGAACATGTGCAGCTATCTTCGTTAAATCAATGCTATCAACACCCGCACCAAAAGAAGAAACGGCTTTTAAATTTACTAATTTTGGCCATAAATCAGCGGGCGCATTCCAAGCAAGCACAAATTCAACCGCTTCGTAATCAGTACACTCTGACCAAAGCTGTACCTTGACCTCTGGTAATAAAGCTTGCAGCTTAGTAATTAATTGGCTGCAATCTCGGCCTGTTATAGCCACAAGTAAAATCATTGTCTTCTCCATTTTGCCTCTTACTCAAAGCGCTCATTAAAAAGTCACACAACTGCAACCTAACTGTCACAGCAAACTCTTAACCTAATTTCATCGCTGAATGCGTTTATGTTTGAGGTTTGTATGATCAGTGTTGATAAAGTAATAGAAGCAAATTTACCACAGTTAGAAAATTCACCAAAAGTAAAAGGCTTAGTAAAGAAAGGTTTGGGTTATTTATTACATGAGCAAGAGTTTGTTACCTTTGGTGATGCATACCCACACTTACAAGGACTTGAATTTGTAGAGCAGGTGCTCGAAGAGCTAGACTTTGACACACGCTACAAGCCAAAGCAAATGGAGCATATTCCTAGTGAAGGCAATATTATTATTGTGGCAAACCATCCTATTGGTTCACTCGATGCATTAGCGCTAATAAAAGTCTTATCAACTGTGCGCCCTGACTTAAAGGTTGTTGCAAACCGCATGCTAATGTCTATCACCCCAATGCACTCGTTGCTACTACCCGTTGATAACCTCTCTGGTACGAGTAAAAAGAAAGAACTTGCTAATATCCAACAGCACTTAAAATCAGACGGTGCGTTATTAATTTTCCCTGCAGGTGAGGTATCGCGATTAAGTCCAACGGGAATTAAAGACTGTAAATGGAACAGTGGTTTTTTACGTATGGCAAAAAAAGCTAACGCGCCTATTTTACCTATTTACATCAAAGCGAAAAACAGCCCGCTATTTTACGGCACCTCAATGATTTATAAACCATTAGCCAGTTTGTTATTGGTCAAAGAGATGTTTAAACAACGACAAAAATCATTAGAGTTTGAAATTGGTGCATCTATCCCACCTGAGTCATATTTAATCGAGAATTTAAAAGATAAAGAAATAGCTCAGCTGATAAGAAAGCAACTGTATCGACTTATTACTAAAAAACCTCTGCCGTTAAAAACACAAACCCCCATAGCCAGCCCAGAAGCGACTAAAGACCTTAAAAAAGCCATTGAGGAGTGTGAATTATTAGGTGAAACCTCTGATGGAATGAAAATTTACTTATATCAATACTGTGGCAGCTCGCCGATTTTTCGTGAGCTAGGCCGACTGCGTGAAATTGCGTTTCGCGCAGTCGGTGAAGGCAGTGGTAAACGCCGAGATATAGATAAATACGACATGGATTATCAACACCTTGTACTATGGGATGCCAAACAACTTGAACTAGTTGGCGCATATCGACTTGCCTGCGCACAAGACATCATAGAAAAACATGGCCGCAAAGGTTTATATACCGATAGCCTATTTAGCTACAGCGATGATATGGCACCGTATTTAGAAAAAGGTATAGAGCTTGGTCGAAGCTTCGTGCAACCCAAATACTGGGGCAGAAAGAGCCTAGATTATTTGTGGTTTGGCATCGGCGCATTCGTTAACCGTTACCCGCAATACCGCTATTTGTTTGGCGCGGTTAGTGTGTCAAACGCACTACCCGAGCAAGCTAAATCGCTATTAGTTCATTATTACCAACATTATTATGGCGCTAAACAAGTGTTAGCAATCCCAAACAATGAATATCGTCATACAGAATCACAAAAAGCACAATGTGCTCAGTTATTTTCTGGTAATGATATTAAAGAAGACTTTGTTGAACTTAAACATGTGCTTGCCAATATCGGCGCACAGGTCCCAACCCTATTCAAACAATACACTGAACTTTGCGAGCCAGGCGGCGTACAGTTTTTAAGTTTTAGCATCGACCCTGAGTTTAATAATTGCATTGATGGATTAGTACTTGTCGACTTAGATAAAGTAAAAGCCAGTAAAGCCAAAAGGTATTTGGGACAGACACGCTAATAGTCATTAAAAAATAAGTCGGCATGTTCGCCGACTTTTTCTTTTTTAACTAAATATATTTCTAAGCGCAGCTAAATATATTTGCTCAATAGTTTTTAAGTCTACTATGGGTACGTGTTCATTAACTTGATGAATGGTATGGTTTCGCACGCCACATTCAATCACTTGCGTGTGCTCATTGGCAAAAAAACGACCATCGGATGTGCCACCACTTGTACTAAGCATTGGAAAGCTGCCAGTTACTTCGTGCACAGCTTGTTCAAGCTGCTGCAACAAGCAATTACTTGCTTGATGCAGGGTATAAAATGATTCACACGGACGCTCCCAAACAAGCGTTAGCTGCGATGCTAAATCAGCCAATGCAAATTGAATTTCTTCTTTAACATCTTTGCTCTTATAGCCATGACTATAACGCACGTTAAAGGTGAGCTCACACTGAGCAGGAACAAGGTTATCGACCACATTGGCAATATTAATTCCGGTTACTTGCAGTGTTGTTGCCGAGCTAGCTTCATCTTTGTGCCAGCTAATTGCCATTAAGCGCTTTACAACCTCGGCACTTAAATGTGCTGCGTTTATGGTGTTTTCTGGATAGGCAACATGCCCTGCTTTACCTTGAATAGATAATCGTGCAGACAGCGCACCCCGCCTGCCATTTTTTATGGTATCACCCACATGCTGATGGCTTGTTGGCTCACCAACTAGGCAACCATCAAGCACAATACCTTGTTTGGCAAGACGCTCAGCAATCAGTAAAGAGCCGTATTCAGCCTCGCCCTCTTCATCTGAGGTAATTAACCAGTAAAATGTGCCGCGTTTATTGCTATTTTGCGCTAAAAACCGTTTGGTTGCGCAAAGCATAGCGGCAACGCCGCCTTTCATATCTGCTGCGCCACGGCCATAGACACTGCCATCCACTATCTCGCCACTAAATGGATCAACTCGCCAATCACCTTGCGCTGCAGGTACCACATCAATATGACCTGAAAAAGCAACGATAGGGCCTTCACCAAAAGTGATTTTAGCAATTAAATTAGTAACATGATTAAAGCTAAATACCTCACAATCAAAGCCGAGCTGGCTTAAATTACTTTCAAGCCAATCAATTGCACCCGCTTGAGCAGGTGTGACCGATTTAAATCGGAGCAAGGTTTGTAATGTTTCAACCACCTCAGATTGCACCGACAGGTGCGTTGCTAACTCTGCATTTGATATCAAACTCATAATAACCCTAGTCAGTTAGAAAGCTTGGGTTATTACAACGAGAGTTTATGACCGCAGTGTGAAACTTAAATTAATGATTTCCTTCTTCAATGAGGGTTTCTTGGGTCACCTTAGCAATGTCTTTGTCTTCTTTGGTTAATTGTGTTCGTTGCCAACGACCTGCTGCGAACCATAAATAAGTAATAATTGCCACAAGTACATTAGTAATAGCAAACGAATACCATATGCCCTGTGGTCCCAGTGAGGTATGTTTAGACAAAATATACGCCGCTGGAAATTGAATAACACATTGCGAAAGCAGTGACACAATCATCGCATTGAGCATATTTCCTGAAGCCCTAAATGCAGCAACAACACAAAGCTGCACGCCTATTCCGCCCCAAGTTAAGCACATGACGCGAATGAACTCTGCGCCACCAGCAATAACAGACTCATCATCAGGAATGAAAAAAGCCACCAAGTATTCAGCAAATACATAAGCTAAAACGCCCACTAATGTCAGGCCTAACAGCCCCCAAAGCGCGGCTAAACGTGTTATTTGTGCTGCACGCTGCGGGTTTCCTGCTCCCATGTTTTGACCTACCAAGGTAGAAACGGCCGTTGAAAGACCCATTGCCGGGATCATCACCATTTGCAAAATATTAGAGCCAACACCATAAGAGGCAATGGTGTGCGTACCAAAGCTGGCAACCAAAAACGACATAATAATTAACCCAAAGGCTCTTGCAGAGAGTTCAACCGAGCCAGGAGCCCCTAAAAAGAACGCTTGTTTCATATATTGCCAATCTGGTTTGAAGCTAGAGAGTTTAAGTTGAATGCCGTGACGGCCTCGCAAAAATACCCAAACGCCAATTAATGCCGCTAAACTTTGCGTAATGAGAGTGGCTAATGCCGCCCCCATTACGCCAAAACCAGAGAAATCACCAAATCCAAAAATCAGTAAAGGGTCGAGTACAAAATTGAGTAAAACAGTACCGCTAACAATATACAGTGGCACCTTAGTTTGCCCGATGCCACGCATTAAGGCCTGAAACATGGCATAAATAAACACAAACACAACACCAATGAAAGACACATGCATAAACTTAAGCGCATCACCAAACACTTGCTCTTCAACGCCTAATAAAGTCAAAAAGTAAGGCGATAACACATAACCTATTAAACCAAGTATGGTTGCGGTAATTGTCACCATTAACATGGTTTGAGCAGCAACATGGTTTACCTTATCTTGCTGGCCAGCTCCCATATATTGAGCAGATAAAATGGCTCCCGCCATTGCCAACCCTGAGCCAATAGCAATCACTAAAAAAGTAACCGGCATACTGACAGAAACGGCAGCTACTTGCTCTGCCCCCAAGCGCCCTACCCAAAAAGCATCGGTTAACTGATAAGCAGACTGCAAAATATTAATTAAGATGATCGGGATACCTAATTTAAGTAACGCTTTTGAAATCGAGCCATGAAGAAATAAATGCTGGGGAGCAGCCATGAAACACACCTAATAAACTAATAACATCGTTAGTTTAACAGCCGCAACTGAATATAAAGTCAATGAGAGTCAATCTTTTTTTCGCTGTACCCGTTTAAAAACTTAATCTAAATCAATAAATGGCTTCACTTAGTTCAAACATTTTTGAAACTTTGATCTAGAACAGGTTTTGTCCCCTCCAACTTAGTAATAATAGCCTCAACCAAATAAGACAAGTAGTTCGCGGAGAACAACATGAAAACCAAATTAAGCATTGCATTACTTACTTCACTATTAGCACTCTCTCCTGTTGCAAACGCAAACTTAAGCGTGAACGTGGGTGCTATTAACGTAAACCCTGACAACGATAGCTCAAAAATCAATGAGGCTCCGGCACTAGGCTTACGCGCAGATGATGACACGCAATTAGGTATTACTATAGATTATGCACTAGACGATAACTGGGTGCTTGAGTTAGTTGCTGCAACGCCATTTAGTCATGATGTTCAAGGTGCTGGTGGCTTAGCTGGTAATAAGATTGCTAAAATTAAACACTTACCACCAACTTTCTTAGCACAATATCACTTTTTTGATGCAACCTATAAATTCCGTCCATTTGTAGGTGTAGGCGTAAACTATACAGTTTTCTTTGATGAAGAGCCTTCAGCTGCACTAAAAGCAACATTAGGTACTGACGATGTAGAAGTCAAACTAGACGACTCATTTGGCTTTGCAGCTCAAGCTGGTTTCAACTACATGATGAGTGAAAACTGGGGTCTACATGGCATGGTTTCACTTATTGATATCGATACAGATGCAACTGTATATGCTGGCGGCTCGAAAGCACTAACATCAACAGTAGAAATTGACCCTGTCGTTGCTATGTTTGGTATTAAATACAAATTCTAACTTTCATTTTGTGAAAGCCCATACGCACAAAAAGGCCATTAAATGGCCTTTTTTATTTGTTCCCACTCTAGAAAAACCTGCAACACGAACTTGATTCTCGCTCAGGTTCAACCAACTAATCAATTTAGACTACACTATAAAAATAACCCATTTCTTTTTACTGGTTTTTATTTTTTGTTTATTTAACCGTTACTTATTTTACTGTTTTTCATTGCAATATCTGAATTTTCAGAGCCAAAGACGTGTTGTTCCTATTTGCTCGCGATTATAAAATGGTTGTAATAATTTTGACCTATCTAAAATAAATTAGGTGGCAGCTCGAGGTGTTAATTGAAAGTAATTGTCAATTCGTTAGTGTTGATTCTTTGCACAGCTCTAATCTCGTGCAAAGTAAAAGATCCTAGTGAAGATAAACCGCAACAACAAAAGCAAGATACAATTAGTGATCGTGAAGCGCTAATTGCGGGCACCGCTGACATCGTATTTACTATTACCAATGAAAATCAAACACCTCTCAACAATGTGAGCGTTGACGTTGCAGGTCAAGAGTACCTATCCGATGAAAATGGACGTGTTTCTATTAGCAACCTCTCTTTTGGTAATCACGCTGTTTTTATTGCACAATCAGGTTATTTCCCAAAGGCAGGTATTTTAGTAAACCAACCTAACTCTGTAACCTCACACATCCAATTAGAAACACAATCAGCAAATTCAAAAAGCTTGTTATTTGCTGGTGATACAATGTTTGGTCGACGCTTCCTAGACCCTAATTTAGAGACAATGGGTACATCTGTACCTAATGTTAACACTGCGCTCATTCGACCTGACTCAGCACGCGAAGATAGTATCGCCATAACCACAGAAGTTGCAGCGCTTTTTAAAGCTGCTGACTTTTCATCGGTTAATCTTGAGTCACCTATTACGACGATGCCAACAACAGTTCATCCGACTAAAGAATTCAGCTTTTTCTCTTTGCCTGAATCACTGCAAAGCCTAACTGAAATTGGTATTGATTATGTTGGCCTTGGTAATAATCACATCTATGACTATTTGCAGAATGGCCTTGAAGATACACTCCTTGAAGTGTCAAATGCAGGGTTCTTAAATAGCGGTGCGGGTTTAAGTGAAACTGACGCTTTTAAAACTGTCGAGCATAACCTTGATAATGTTAATTTAGTGCTCTTTGCTGCAACTTCAATTACCGGAAAAGAACATCAATATACCTACGTTGCTGACACCAATAAAGGTGGGGCTGCTGATTTAACAAATTCAGCGGCAGTCAAAGCTGCACTTGAACAGTTAGATCCTACTGACTTTGTCATTGCACAAATGCATGGTGGTGATGAATACTCGTATACTCCATCACCTTATATAGGTAGCCGATTTGAAGTTCTTTCTTCACAAAATACTGATCTACTAATTGGCCATCACCCACACATTGCCCAAGGCTTTGCTGTATTTAATGAAATACCAGCCATATTGGGCTTGGGTAACTTTGTATTTGACCAACCCAGACTTGATACCTTATTAGGCCTTGCAGTTATGCTGGACCTTGATACGCAAAACCAAAAAATCACTCGTGGTTTTGCTTATCCTATTTATTTAGAAGACTATAAACCTCGATTCACCACTGGTTTTTTAAGTCACTATTTATTGAGAAGAATCGCTGAACTTTCTGATGACAATATTACGCTTGTTCCCCGAGAAAGCTACGCTGAAATATATTTTGCTGCAAATCAAGCAACAAAAAATACTCAGCAAGTGACTATCAACATTGATGCCACCACTGACATCATAGACTTGAGACAATATTCACCATCATCTGCTGCTTACGTTTCATCCATAGACGTTAATAGTGGTTCTTTAGATACGCTTTTAGTGGGCCGAGATATTATGGTCTTTGGCGATTTTGAAGATTGGGATAACGACGCAGACACCTTTGAAGTTAGTCGATGGGATCATAGCAGTGAAAGTGTGTTGCCTTGCACTGATAAGCCATTCAATGGTTTGCAAGCTCTGTGCTCAACCCGAGATAAGTTTGACAACACTCCTTCTATTATTCCATTTAGACACACTATGCGGGTTATGGAGTTAACCGACGAAACAGGTGCACTAGAGTTAAGTAAAGACTTTTCGTTACTGACCTATTTGCAATCTGAAAATGGTGGTCAGCTTGAGGCCTTGCTTACTTATACAACAGAAATTGATGACCTTACCTTCGCAGAAAACCAAATTCCCGTTAGCGAAGGAGGTAATCAACCATGGCATGTTTTTAGCCATGACTTTAGTTTACCTTCTGATGAGTTAACACTTGGGCCTAAAAAATTACCACCTCGTGGCGTAAAACTACAATTTAGGCACTATCCACCCAATACAGGAGAAGCGATCACACGTCTAGATGATGTCGCAATGATCAGTTGGCAACAAAGTATCAACCTAGAAAACGGACAATGGAAGACCGATAAAATGCACGGTTTTGACTTTTTAAAAGTCAATTCAAGTAGTGAAGTGAGCTTAACGCTGACATTCACTGTACTTGATTAAGGAGGAATTGTGGTTGTATTACAACAATTGTTGCGATTAACGCAACAAAGAGCCTTTTGGTTTACTGTTTGCTTATTTGCAATTGTGATTATCAGTAACCTGCTGAATTTATTTCAAGCAAGTAATGCCTTTTTATATAAAAAAATAGAATCTCTCAGTAGCACTCAGCAAACAAATGTAGTGCTTATCACCAGTCAAAACCTTAGTGCTAACCATTCACAATTAGTCACCCAGCTTACAGAGTACCAGCCAAAAGCAATCATTGTTTTAGCAGATGAACCTTTAGCACCTGTAGACAATGAGCGTGTTTTCTACCCTTATTCGCAAAGTAAGTACTGTGTGCCAAATGTAGAGATTTGGGCAACATATCAAATGCGTATTCCAGCAGCGACTAACCTTGAGTGTGAAAGTGTGTGGCAAGCTGTTTTTGGTTATAAGCACGAAAAATCAAGACTGATTAACTTTAAATTGGCAGTTTCTGCGCTACCTAAATTTACAGCTAAGCGAGTTCTTGGCTTTGATGTGATGAGTGAGCAACTCGAAAATAAAGTGATTATTGTCGGTCAGCAATCAGCTGAATTTAATGTGCTGATACATGCCCCTAAATTAGAAGGGCTTAATGACCCCTTACTTCTTTTTGCTTATATCGCTGATAGTCTAGAAAAAAACAGCACAATAAATGAGCTTAATTTTGTTATCTCGATAGTACTTGCGCTGATACTGGTATTTGTCCTACTGTTTTTCTTTCAAAAAATGTCGATTAGTTATTCATTTCTAGTCGCACTAAGCATAACTATCATTTGGTGTTGCGCTGGCTATTTTTTAGTGAACTTTGCAAAGTTATTTATCCCTATCGGCCAATACATCATTCTGACCTTTGTCACATTATTTTGGGTTGTGGTGGCGAGGAAGATTTCTGAAGATAAAGAGCTTACAACTGATGTAAATAACATTCAGCAAATGATGATGGGCCGTTATATTCCGCAAAGCTTTATAGAGCACCCTTCTCCATGGGATCCCATAATACAATTAATTAGCCAACAGTTAGATCTAGAAAAATCAATTTTTTTAGCTCGAAAAGAAGACGACCATCGCGTCGTTGAAATTCGGGCTATCAACTGCCAACTTGATGATATTCAAGAAATGAGACGTGACTATCAGCGAACGCCTTATAGTAATGCGTTAAAGTCATTGGGTATTGTAAAGATCAACCGTCCATTTTTTAAGCAAATCATTGACGGTGAAATCGAGTTTATCGCACCACTGGTATATGCCGGAGATGTCCGTGGGTTTTGGGCTTTATCAATTATTCCTAATCTTAACTTTAACCAACAAGCCTTTGAGCAAAACGTTAATAAATTTGCAGCTCAGGTTGCTGAACTACTATTCCATTACCATATTTTCAAAACAACACAGGCTAAAAACCGTACCTTATTAAACAGGCTACTCACCTTTAAGCTGCACGAGCCTATTAGCCAAAAGGTAAAAAGCTCCCTGAACGAAATGGAGCAAAAGCTTACTACCTTAGAGATGGTTTTTAACCACACAAGCCCAGCAACTGTGCTTTTTAATCTGTTTGGTCAAGTTATTCAAACCAATGCATCTTTAGAGCGTTTTGCTAAGCAGCATCAAATAGCTATTTTTGAAACCACTGCGCTTGATTTGCTGTGTAAAAGTTGTGAGCTTGATATTGAGATTGCAAAGGGTAAATTACGTTACATTACTCTTAATAAAGCGACCGTTGAGCTTCCTGCTAAACTTGGTGCACATCATTACACTCTAATTATTAGAGCGCTTCATTCAGATAACTCGCAAACTGCATCAGGTGCACCTTTTCAAGTATCTGGAATTTTATTTGAGTTTATAGCAAATACTCCTGAAATAACTTCGGAGGCTAAACTTTAATGGATTTCGTTTTAGCGCTTTTTCCTGCAGGTAGTGGACTGGGCCAATCAGTAATAACAACTGTTTGGGTCGGCACGGCTGTAGTATGCCTACTGAATTTGCGCTTTGGTTTTCCACTCACAGGCCTTGTTGTACCTGGTTACATTGTGCCACTTTTGATAATAAGCCCCACCTCTGCCGCGGTGATTATCATAGAAGCAATTGTTGTGTTTGGGGTTATGCGCTTCAGTGCAAATTACTTGATGGAGCGTTTTGGCTACAGTGAAATGTTTGGCAGGGACCGTTTTTTTGCCATCATCCTAATTAGTATTTTAGTTCGTGTTTGTATGGATACCCTGTTTTGGCCAATTATTGCAGATCAGTTGAGCCAATGGGATATCACTTTCGATTATGCATCACAACTTTATTCTTTGGGTCTTATCATCATCGCACTAACTGCCAATGTAATGTGGAATGGTGGCTTTAAGTACGGCCTGAAAGTAACTTTCATTCAGTTGTTCATTACCTATATTTTAGTACGATTTGTACTCATGCCATTTACCAATTTTAGTATCGCTAACTTAGGTATTATGTATGAAGCTGTTGCCGCATCAATCATTGCAGCACCAAAAGCCTATATTATTTTAGTTATTACCGCTTTTTTAGCTTCCAGAGCAAATTTAAAATATGGTTGGGAATTCAATGGTATCATGCTACCAGCCCTATTAGCTTTGCAGCTTACCCAACCAAGTAAGATTTTAACCTCATTCATTGAAACAGCTGTTATCTTAGCCGTTGGCGGCTCTCTCATTCATTTCACTCGCCTAAAACATGCACATATCGAAGGTGCTAGATTATTGATGTTATTTTTTACTATAGGCTTTATCTTTAAGCTTATTTTAAACTATATCGTCGTTTGGTTTTTTCCAACGGTAAAAGTAACCGACACTTTTGCATTTGGTTACATGCTAGCCACCTTACTTGCCCTAAAGATCTATCAAAAAAATGCGTTAGGCCTTGTGCTCAGAGCCACTTTTCAAACATCTGTTGTAGGTGGAAGCCTTGCTATTATTGTTGGCTTTTTAGTAATGCTTATCCCATCTTTACTAACAAAACAAAATATTGACCCTGAAGCAGAACAGTTGCAAGTCATCACGCTCAATCAGCAAGTGAGTCAATACAAAAGCTACTTATATACTACTCGTTCTAATAAGGTAACCGTAAGTAGCTACAAAGCCAGTCAGGCAGTCTCTGATTTCAAATATGCGGTTTATCAGTTAAATGAAGCGATTAAAAGTAAGCAAAAAATAGGTCATCTAAGCGCTTTATTTAACTCTATCGGGTTTAAACTTGTTAGTGATGAAAACTATGTATACCTAATAGATATTGTTGAGAATCAGCAACGCGGTTTATTTGTGATTAACAAAACGCCACAAACGCCACTCATGATCACAGTTCCGTATCCTATCACTGAAAATCTTGCTAGCGACTCAGCAGCCCTTATTTTTCAGCATCTAAAAAGTAAAGCTTTAGTGTTTGGGGCAACAAAAACGCCTCAAATAACATTAGCAAAGGAAAACCAGCAAAGCCCTTTTTACCAAGCATTTATTAACGCATTAGAGGCGCAAGAATTATTGCAAGTTCGTGAATCTAACCGCTACACCGCAGCTTTACTAAAAAGCACGCCTGCTGAAGTTAAAAGCCAGTATTGGATCTTTAATCGACTTCCGCCCTCTATAAGCCAACGCGAAATGCATGAGTTTATCGGCAGTGAAGCAACTTATTTTGGTAAGGCAACAGCGAGTAGCTTACCTTCGAGTAGTTTTAAAGGGTCTATGCTAGAAGTCTTTCTTAATGGAGATAATTACACCAACATATTGGCGTATATATACCGTGAAAATTACCGTTATAGCAATTTAAAACTTAACATAATCAATGAAGAAATGGTCAAAATTGTCGAAGATTTCTCATCGTATATAAGTAGTAAAGGCAGTCTCAATTATCAACCACTGACACACAGCCAAGTTGCGCTTTGGGAATTTGAAGTACTGACACCACTATATAGATTGATACAGCAAATCGGCAATGCCTCACTGAACGAGGATATTTTAAATCACCTGAAGCAGATAAATGGCACTGCAGAGTTACTTAACTATCAGTTACAACTAGTACAGAATAATAGTGGCCGATATTTACTATTAAGTCCCTTACAAAATAATGAAGCAATGGATCTTGGCCAAGGCCTGTATGCGTTTACGCTTAGCAAACATGAAGCAATAAGTTTAAGCGTGCCAAGACCTGTTTTTGAAGGAAATACTCTTAGTTTTGCCAGCCAACTTTTTACGACTTCAAATGCCGCTAACTTATTAATTGCAGGAGCACACCCATATGCTCACCCGAAGGCTAATGTACTTGCTGCAGACAACGTCGATTCATTATTCAATATCGTCCATCAAAGCTATTCGCGTTTTAAAGCACAACAACCGAGCTTAAATATCCAAATTCGCAGCCATAGTGCTCCGTCATGGATCCGCCCTAATGCAATTGCATTTTCAAATACTCAGGTAAGTGACATTGCTGCCCCTTTAATGGAAAAACTAACCAAAGACTTAAGCATTTTAGGTGTTAATTACCAAGTAGTAACGGGCCAAAAAGCCACTCGGGGTCTTGAGATTGGTAGCTCACCGCAATATGGCTATCAACAGTTTAATGCAAACAGCGAGCTCGCTACTTTATGGATAGCCTCTGACTTTAAAGAACAGTTTTCAATGGATCAAGATAGTTTGCTTATGCGCCTTCTTGCGATTTCTACTTATCCAACAGTCACCACTATTAACCTAGCCACTTTATCTCCTTCTAACTGGTTAACGTTACCTGACAGCGATAAACAAATTATCTTTAGAAAAATTAATCAATATACCGCCGATAAGCAAATTGCTGTACTGAAAACAATATGTTCAGAGCTTAATGAGTGCGTATTACAAACCATAAAATTAGAAAATTTAGATAAATTCGCACTGATGATCAAGCAGCACAATAGTCTAGTCGCTATATATAATCCGGCGAGCAATCAATTGATCGATGTGGATGTTTTCAACAAAATGATGGGGGGAGGCTTTGATGTATCTAATTAAACGCTTCTTCGCTATCTCAGTTCTTATAATTGTATTGTTAACAGCATTATTTGCTTGGAATAGTTTTTTAATTTGGCTAGATTCTGCTGAGCCAGTTAACCCCCAAACCAGTAAAGAAACTCGCTCAAAAGTACAGTGGCTTAGTAGCACAAAACCACTGACTTATACATTTTCAAATCAGCGAACACACTCACTTAGGATCTTATCAAACGCCGTATTTGATCAATCTGTCACTCTTGAACAGCCGGTAAATTACGCCATCAAATACACTCTTTATAATGACAAGAAAGAGGTGATTGTAGATAAAGTTTATCACCACGCTTCAAAGTTAGTTAATAACAGTCAAGATCAACAAATTAAGCAAATCATTGAAAATAAACAGTCTTTGAATGTGGCTTCTGGGCAATCATTTTACCTACCCATTAAACATTACCCACAAGCGAAAAGCTTAGCACTTACACTTATTCCTGAAGAAAAGACAATTCAAGGAGTGGTAGTTCGAGTGCATGCTAAAACACCTGACCAAAACGTTGATCCACTCAATAGTTGGCTAAAACGCCCCGTCGATAGACGTAAACGTGCAACTGATTACCTCACGATGGGTGAAAATACCTTAACAAATACTGAAATAACGAATGCAATGGCGTTTTGGTGGCAAAAAATAGCGCCACAAGGTATTCCTGGAATCGACTTTAAATCAGATATTCTTTATGAAAGCTTACCGTATAATGTACTAACCTATGATTTTAGTCAGCAACAGCATAGTCTTGCTGCTTACTATACCAAACATGGTTTATGCGCCAGTATCACATTAGACAATAGTGATCGTTTAAATTTCACTGTTAGTAATGGTAATGACCAAGAGACTCCGTCATTAATCTGGTATGACAAACTTCAGTTTGAAGCACCAAAAGTTATAAATTACACGCTAACAGATAAAGAAAACACATATCAAACTCAGCCTCTTGAGCCGGGATTAATTACAATTTGCAGTGAGCAAGAGCTGCTAACCCAATGGCGAACTGAATCTGGTACCGCTATTTTAACAAGTTATGCTGGTAGTTACCTGATTAATGCGCAAGAGCACGTAGAGTTCGATGTTGTGCCATTAAGCCATTTGAACCTTGAGCTCAGGGCTCTCGAAACGAGTCAATTAAATATTTCTCTATACGATGAAAACCAAATCCAAATAGATCGTTACTCTATTACGATCAAAGGTGAAATTTCTGGCTTTGATCGATTAATAGCAGACAACACTCAAAGACAAGCAGTAGGTATGCTGACCCCCTACTACCTTCGTACTGGGAAAGAGACAAAATATGTAAAAATTACGGCTAATAACGATGTGTATGTGCGATTGAAATCAAGACTCGCGAGTTTTCATTATCAACGCCGAATTGCACACCAGCCAATTCTTACTGAGTCTACTAATGGCTTTTATGATATTGCAGCATGGTATGAACAAAAAGCACGTAATCACTATGACTTATCGCAACGCGATCTGTTTGTAAATATTCGTACATTTGCTCCGCCTCCAGATGTTGAGCAAACTACAACTTATTACCAATCTAAAGAGCTTTTCAATCTGTTACCACTATCAAATGTGGCTCTTGGGTTAAGCCCGAACCGTTATTATGAGGAACAGCAACCTGCAGAGGAGTTTAATTTTGGACTCTATGATAAAAATCAGGCTATTCCCTCTGCTAGCTCAAATGATAACCGCTTAATCTCTCGATTAAATAGTAACAGTGCAAAAGAGCTTAAAACTGATGACATCTCATTTGCTGATCAACAGCAGTTAGTTAACGAAGCCAGTGTAATTTATCAAAATTGGTATGGTCATCGCCCATGGGTAAAACAGCGCCTTTATCAATTGGTTAAAAATAAGCCAGTGAAGCTATCATATGATAAAAAGAAACGTCCAATTAGCATTGTTTTTAAAGTATTTCGTGCCCAAAGCAATGAACCTGTAACTTTAAACATTTCGCATTCTGCAAAATACAAGCTTGGGCTTACAAGTGAATACAGTATTTCGAAGCAAAGTTTCCAACTTCACAACTCTAAATTATTAAAGTCTTTTTTGATCCACCCTAAAAAAAGTCAAATAACGAGTTATCCGAGCGTTACACTCAATCTAGCTAATGATATAGAGACACTGCAGTATGTGACTTTAAGTTCTTCAGAAACAATTTGGTTGTCTATACTTGAAGAGTACCCAATGCAGGAGCAAAAAGTAAGGTGGTGGAATAATGAACTTTAACTTTATTATTGTTTTTGCATTATTATTTACTCCGTTAACAAGTGTTGAGAGTGATTTTGAGCAACTCACATTAACCTTGCATGCTTGGCTCAATAACCAAGATGAAGTCCCTAAGCACTTTACTTTTAGCGAGGGTGTGTTGTATGCCAAGAAATCTTTAATTTCAGGTGGCGAAATACATTTTAAGCCAAAAGGTAAACCCTGTATTTCTTATGCACCGCATAGATATTTTGACAAGCATACTTTACTAATTGCTAAAGCTCTGTTTAGTGAGTGCCAAGTTTTGTTGACGAATACTAAGCATAGAAGCAGCCGCGACCTCCAAGGTAAAATTATAGACTTTAGTCAATACCAAAATAGCAGTAGTAATGCCTTCATTCTGGCATACGGTAAAATCGTTGAAACATTTTCAATTTATCAAATCCATGGATTTGCAAAGGAAAAGCGCACTACAGAGCAAGGGCGAAAAGCAGATATCATCATCAGCGAAGGCCATTTACATGCATCGCAACGCAGCTTACACATCTCTAAATGCCTGAATTCTAAACTTGATGTAAATGCCCTAGTTTATGGGCAGGATGTATATGAACTAGGAGGTACACAAAACATTCTTAATTCGCTAGGTCCTGTGAATAGTCACTTTTTCCATATCGAGTTAAGTCGCGAACTACGAGAGCGCTTAATTACCAATAACTTACTTTTAAAGCAGTTTAGCCAATGCCTTATTTCATAATCGCTTTTATAACACTTACGCTGCTAGCCTTCAAACCTGCTCATGCTGAACAGCAAGAGCATGCAGTACTTCAGCCGCCGATTTGGTTAAAAACTTCACCTAAATTAGATGTGCTGGCAACGACACAAAAGATACAAGTTGATTCTTTTGAACACCAATATTTATGGCTACCTGAAGGGCATTGGTTGGAGATCAACTCAGAACTGTTAGATAAGTTCATTATGAGTGTAGGCAACACACAATATATTCAGCAACGGATACAACTGGAACGAGACTTACTGTGTTCTAATAAACGCTGCCAACTTCCGGCCTTAGGCCACAACCGTATTGTGGCAATTCAAAATCGTCAGGATGAACAGGCTGAGTTTTCAGCTTTAGTTGGCCACTATCAAACAAAAATTGATAGCTTTAAACGCGCATTAAAACTTGCCAAACCTTCAATATTACTCTCTTCAAGGCAAGGCAGTGAACGTTTTTATAAATTCGATAAAGGCGAAGAAGTTACTCTTTACTTCCCTGATGCTAAAAAAATTAAGCTTTCTGTTAGAAAGAATATGCAATCACTGGAGCGCCACGGCGCTGTGTATGCCTATGTTGATGAAGTACTCACAGCAAAAGTAAACATCATTAATAACCAAGCTCTTGAATATCAAGATCAACAAGTAGGTCTGGTAAATAGTGACTATTTAGCCATTAATGCAGGGCAATATTTAACGATAAGAAGCCACACAGATGCTTACGTAAAAATAACACAAAGCCATCGAGCTATATTCGATGACACAACAGCTAACAAAACCAAGGAAAAGTTGCTGCTACCTTACTGGTTAAAAACCGCTAATGACGCGATGGAATCAGTTTACAATAAATATTCCCTCAACGTTTTTAGTGATGACGTATTTACGCACAATGAGCCTTTGGCTGTAAAACGCCATTATGACTTGCTTTCTTTAATGTCTACTCAGACTCTACTAAAAGGCAGCAGCGTAGTGCATGCCTCTACATCATCAAAAAGTGTTCTAATCACTGAGCTTGAAGAACAACGATTAGTTGATGATCAGTTTTATCCTCGCATTAATAAGCAAGTTAGGGATATTACATCACTTTCTCAAGTCCCCCTTCGTTATGACTTATCGAGTCAAAAACGTGCGACCCCTTGGCTTACATTTGTAGCTCGAAGCGATGAAGATAGTCAGTTAAAACTGACAGCTGGTGGCATGAGCTGGTTAATAAATATCAAGGCAACACAACATTACCAAACGATTAGTGTGTCAGTTCCTGTAAACCACAAAACCATGACAATTCAAAAAACTACTGACGACGTTCCCGTTATTGAGTTTGCAGTTTATGCTCGAACACTCACTGATTTTCCTAGTAACGAAGTACTCTACTTACAACCTGGAGCTCTTGATCAGAACAGCCCTATCACAGCTCAACTGGTAACTAACCACTTAAGAAAGTTATATAGTGACTATCTTGCGATGATACAGCCCTATGCGCCAGCAAGGAGAAAAGTTAAGTTACTAAATTGGCAGCAATCTATGCTAACCGCTAAGGATTTAGCTAAATCGGCACCATTAGATGCACTTGCCTTTTTAAAACCATTAACGCAAAACCCCGATCCATCAGTCGCAGAGCAAGCATGGCAAGTTAAAATAGATATTTTACGTGAACAACACCAGTTTCATCTTGCTACGAGTTATTTAGAAGGACTATATAAAAGTACGCAACAAAAGGAATTGCAACAGTTTGCATTAAGATCGCTATTAGAAACTTATCAAGCCGAACAGCAAGAGCTTAAACTGTTTGCTCTATGTGCTGGTAACCTAAATATATTAAGCGAGTGCAGAAATATACTGATCGAACTTGCAACTAAGCAACAGAAAAACCGACTTGCGCTTTGGCTTGCACATCAAGCAGAAGAAACTCAGATTGCCGAACAAAGTTATACGGCTCTAAACTACCATAGTTTGAGCTCTACGATAAAAGCCGAAAATAAACAGTATGAATTACTTTCGGGTGCGCAAGAAACGTTAATAAATTCACAAGGGAAGTTGCAAAACACCGTACTCTCTCAACATATGCCTTGGCAATATACAGCATTAGAACCAGTCCACCTGAGCATAAGTGCACGGACTGAAGCCAAGCAAAATGGCGAGTATCAAACCGCATGGTTAATGGCTGATAGTGAATACCAGCATAAATTAATACCAATCTTTAGTGATATACCTTCAAACACATTGGTCGTTGAAAGCCAACAGGCAGCCTCTGTTTCTTCAACGATGATCGTTAGTCTGCAAGCTGGAGAAACACTTAATTTATCAGCAGATCAGAAGACCTTTCTAGATGTCAAAGATATCTCTGATTCGTTATTTACACGATTTGAGTATTATTCTGATGCTACGAACAAAGTAATCACAGGCGATATTATGTCGCTAATTTATGCTTATGATGCAACACAACGTGAGCTGTTAATTAATGGCCTATATTTATTATCTAAAAAGCGTTTAAACAATAATGAATACACGCAATTATTACAGCGGATCGCTACAATACCCGCCTCCGCTTCATTGACCTTTTTACAAAATAGAATAGAAAGTTTTGGTCACTGGCAACCTCTAGATAGCCTTGTAGATTATGCTGGTACACGCCTTTTCGATATCCAAAGTTCTGCACAAACTAGCTTTGCTGATAGGTTTAACCAATTCAAAACGCATTTAAAAAATAATGAAGGATTATTGATTCGACCATTCCACACGCTTTACATAGATTTAGCCCAAACAGAGGGAGAACAAATTCGTTTCGTATTTAGTTTTTCTACTGCAGAACTGGCTCAAGCTAATGTGGCAAACTTATCTATAAAACTCGCTAACAATTTAAAAATATGGTCAGTTACCGAGCAGCAGAGCATTCCTTTTACATTTAACAAACAAGAGCTAGATAATAACATTATTGCCCTTCACTGGCTTAATCCCTATTTATCTCAGCAACTAAAAGTTGAAGCACAACAATATATTGCAGGTCGTTGGAGAAAGTTAGATTTACCCACAACCATGCTATTTTATTCTGTAGTCCCTAACACACCACTAGTGGCAACGTTGAATGCAGATCGCTTGATTAAATTAGAGAAAATGAATAACTACAGTCGTAACGAACGTCAATTTTTCCACCCAGCAGGAAAAATTGAAGTCAAAGCCGCTGAGCTTGAGCATGTACGCCTTTATACATGGGAGCTGAGTGATCTTAACAATAAGATTTCAGAGTTTACTCAAGCGCAAATTCCTTTGCCAGACTTAGTCACTTATCAAGCACCTGAGCAGCAAAAAATAGTAAGTGAGCAAACATCATTTCAAAGTGATGATTTAAATTGGCAAGCTTTCATTCTTTACGATCAACAAGAAATATTTCAGAGCGCTGAAAATATCCCAACGCGACGAGACATTGATGTTGGTGCTCGCTTACGTTTTAACGACGAAAACAATTGGTATCAATTAGAAGGCTATTATTCATTTAGTGAAAACCAGACAGACATAATGGCGCTTAATGGCTATTATTCATGGCAAGATGATACAACCCCCTGGTATGCGGGTGCGCAACTTCAAAGCCGCTGGCAACCAGGTCATGATGGCTTTGACAGTCAATATGCTCTTGATGGCAGCCTTTATGTTGGGCAAAAATGGCAACGTGACTCAACACATCGCCATCAATGGCAACTGTCACCATTTATTCGCTATAGCAGCGCTGATTTAAACGATTATCTCCGTGACGACTTACTTAATTCAAGTGTGTTCAATTTTTATCGTGAAAACCATGCATCTGGTTGGCAGGGATTTTATCAATACCGCTATCAACCTTGGGTCGACAATTATTTAAATTTTAGTGTTTCATCCAGTTCAAATGATGATTGGACAAGCCTAGATTATTTACGCTTCAACACAAGCTGGAACCAATATTATCATGACCATATTTTCCAACTCGGCATTGATAGTTATTACCGCTTTAAGGATGAAAACCGTGCTACAGCCACTTGGCAATACATCACACAATTTGCTTGGCAAACGCAAATTAATTTAGGTGATTTCTCGCATGGTTGGTTAAAGGTTCGATTACAACAGGATTGGGTATGGGATAACCACAATATAAGTATCGAATTTTCATCAGGTAATAATCAACATACAGGTTTTGCCCCTTTTGCACATGATGAAATTATATTCCCAACACTTCAGTTAAATCATTTGCTAGAGCACAGTGACTATGAGTAGTAACGGACTTACAAAACGCCTTGAAAATTTGCTTTTCGCAGATATTGCCAGTTTCTGGTTAGATTTATATCGTCAAAAATACCGCGAACTCGTAGATGAATTAAGTCAATGGGAGCTAATCAAGGATCAGCCTGAAGATTATGACGAAGATGACTGGCTATTACTGCAAGCCATTGCATTTTTAACTCATAAAATAGATACCTTACAAAATCAATTGACCAAGCTTGATAGCGATCACAGACGCTTTATTGAACGTTTAAATCATGCTGAGTTAAAAGCGGAAAGACAATTTCATATTTTAGACTATGCAGCAGCGCTTGGCGCAAGCAAATTGCAACTGCAAAAGGATCAAGAGGCATTTCAACGTTGGTTTGATGAAGGAGCCATCGTAAACCGATACCAAGATAAAGTCTCTGAGCTTGAGCAATCATTGAAATTCTTAATAGGTAAACTAGGTGATCTAACTAATCGTTATTTACGCATTCACTCGGGAGAAATAACTAAATCATGGTTAACACTTAACTTAGAAAGTTTCTTTTTAGGTTTATTAGAAAAAACTGAGAATGAAGCAATTCGTAACTCTATTTTTCGCGCTCTTGCCAACCAAGTTAATTTAATTAGTGAATATGTCGGCGAAACTAAGTTCGATTCCAATCTTGTTGAGCTACTACTGTTTTCTCTTGAGAAGCAATCAACACCTCATGCCGCTAAAGTGGATATTTTAGAGATCCTTATCAATTTAAGACCCACTTTTACCCGCTATTTTATGCGTTCACAAATTGATTTAGATATCTTGCCAAATGCTAAAGTAGAACGACAACATTTGTTTCTACTGACATCTTTTTCAAAAATTATATGTAAACAACCAAAATTAAATGAGGCTAATTATAAATTACTAATCTTGCTTGCAAAACACGCCTATCCCCGTGTAAGACAGAGTGTTATTGAACAATGCCCACTATTACCGTGGCCTTTTGCTATCAAGCTTTTAATGGTTCGCTTACAAAAAGAAACTCAACAAGCTGTAAGGCTGACACTCATCAAGCAATTAACGGATCCTCGTTTTACCGAAGAGCTACAATCGTTTCATATATGGCGCCAACAGTTAAAAAAAGTACAAAGCTTTGCAGAAAAACGATTGCTGTTGGAGCTTACGCCACGGATCATGTTTAATTTACAAGTTGAATGTGAAGAGCAAAATCAAGCAGATATATTATTTAAGTCATTTATTAATGTATTAAATAAACAACTTGAGAATGAACAAAGTATTGCCGTCAGACGCGTTATTACCCGTGTTCGAGAGCAGTTAGTCAGCTTTATGTATCAGCAAGAAGTTGCTGAGATCGAATTTAATTTAAACTCTCATTTAGATATAAATTTAAGCTCGAAGGAAATAAAGCAAGATTTACTTGGCCGACTTTTAAGCAAACAAGCACAAAATAATGAAGCCTTCAACGTAAAAGAAAAAAGTAAAAGCTATCTAATAACAAGGGGATATAAGCGTGGTTTCCGCTTTTGGCGGCTCTGGCACGAATTTAGAAACCCAAGCACAGGAAAACGCCAAAGTTTTAATCATACACAAGCTAGAAAGCCAAGTGCATTTATGCACGTCCCGAGCTGCACTGTTGCAGAGATCAGCAAAACAGAAGTGCCTGGCGAGCCTCGCTTCGATGATAAGCAGTTCAGCGCTCGACCACACTTACCCATGCTTGATTTTTTATTAAGTATTTTGTCGCAGGATAACTTAAAAACACCTGCAAAATCATTTACACCTGATGGTATTTTAGTTATCACGCCACCCTCTAACATACTCAAACGTATGTATGCGTATAGTTGGATTTCATTCAACTTTGAAAAATTAGATGATCTACGAAATGGTTCAGAGGTTGAACAGCGAGATTTCTTAGATCTCATAAGAAGTAAAGGTTTTGTACTTGAATTTCAGCAATATGGGTCTGTTCTTGATGCAGAGTTTCCAGTGGAATCAAGTATTGCCAACTTATATAAGAAACTATCTATAACGCCTTTTTTATTCAATATGTGGGCAAGTTTTAAAGAGTATGCCTATTCACTTTATCAAAATAGTATTGGCCAATTAATCTTTTTTGTTTTGGCTTTTTCTACATACTTTTGGGCGCGCCATATTAGGATAAGTAAACAAATAAAATCGGATAGAGCAAAGATCCCCGTTTCAATCGGTGGCTGGGGCACCCGGGGTAAATCAGGAACTGAACGCTTAAAAGCTGCATTATTTAGTAGTTTAACCTTAAAAGTAATAAGTAAAACAACAGGTTGTGAAGCTACACTTATTTATGCAAGAGCAAGTGGAGAGCAGTTCGAAATTCCATTGTTCAGACCTTTTGATAAAGCGAGTATTTGGGAACAAAGTGATGTACTTCATTTTGCAACAAACGTGAAAGCAGATGTATTTCTTTGGGAATGTATGGGGTTAACCCCACGTTACGTGAAAATTTTAAGAAACTGGATGAATGATAATTTCTCTACGATTACCAATGCTTATCCAGACCATGAGGATATTTTAGGGCCAACAGGAATAGATGTCGCAAATGAAACAAGTCATTTTATTGGTGAAAATAGCCTAGTATTCACCAGCGAACAAAATATGGCTCCAATTCTTGACTTAAATGCGAAACAAAAGAACTCAAATTTAATTCAAGTACATTGGGCTGATAGCTTACAAATAACAGAGGACATACGCTCTCTTTATCCATACCAAGAGCACCCTGCCAACATCGCACTGGTTTGTAAAATGGCCGAGCATATAGGCTTAAATAAAGACTATGTATTTAAAGAAACATCAGCACGAATTGTTCCAGATATAGGTGTATTACAACATTTTGCCAAAGCACCAATTGCAACAATAAGCCAATCATTCGTAAATAGCATGTCCGCAAACGAGCGATTAGCAACATTGGAAAATTGGCAACGTCTCAATATATATCAATTAAACGACGATCCTAAAACTCAGGTCATCGCACTAATTAACAACCGTAATGATCGTGTTGCACGTTCAAAGGTATTTGCCTCAATATTAAGCAATGATCTCCGCTTTGACCGAATCGTAGTGATTGGTAGCAATGTAGATGGATTTTATAGCTATTTTTTAGATGCGCTCACAGAGAGAGTCGATAAGTTAATTGAAATTAATGATATTGAAAACTTAGAGACACTACTAGAGCAATTTAACCTACTCACAGGCTCACAAGTAAAGGCGCGGCTAAGTAGTGCTTATGGCAGCATGATAGCAGAAAACCTTCTCACCCTAAGTGAAGGAAGTGTCAATAAGTCTTGTATAAAAGAAATCACCGGAGACATTTCATCTCAAGAAATCGCGACTATTCTCTATACCCTGCGCCACTACTATCAGCGTATAGCTTTAGATTCTTTAAAGGGTGATATGCAAAAGTACAGGGATGAGATAAAAGAGCGATTAATTTTAATCACAAAGTCAAAAGTTACTCTACTTGACGACAGCAACATATCCGCAGATGAGATAACCAAAGCTATTGCAAACCTAGCTTTACCGAATACCCATCAAGTGATTGTGGGCATGCAAAACATTAAGGGAGCGGGATTAAATTACGTATACGCTTGGCAACAGTGGCAAAAGGTATCTCAAACTATAACAAAAATGCTGAGCAAACATTGCTCTGCAAAAGAATTTAGAACGGCATTAACAAACTTAAATATGATTGTATCATTTAATTTATTAGAAATAGATTATTTAAAGCAAAACTTAGTTACTCTTAAGAAAAGCCAGCTTGCACAAAATGAGTTTTGCCAAGCTGAAATAACTGCTCTTCAAGAGAAAATTTCTAGCGATAATACGTCAGTAAACGAAGAGAATTCGCAACCTCGTGCACTTCGTTATTTAAATCAAATGATCGAATCATTTTTAGATGCAGGTGCTGCTGTTAAGCGTAAAAAGCGAGCCATTCAAATTTATGATGATATTGCTGAAAAACGCATAACATTAGAAAAAGCGATAAAATTACTTAGTGAGATGAATCGAAACCAAAGCTCAGGGTGGTTTACTAAGAAATCGAAATAAGACTAACTTTATGTCGATTATATTAAAACAATATAAAACTTAATTATTTAAAATTTAAACAAGAGCAAAATGCACATTAAAAATCAGAATTTTCCTATTAAATTAAGAAACATAAAACTATCATAAACTTAGATTAGAAAACCCTGTAAAACCCACAAATAAACCTTGTACCTAAATTGAAAATATTCATATAAAGGATGAAAATAAAGAAGATAAAAACACTTTATCTAATCAAAGAAAGGATATTTTATGAAGAATTTAGTTTGTAAGTTAGCTGTATTGCCACTAGCGGTTGCCTCAGCGTTTGCTGTAGCAAACACAAATCTTGTTGAAAATGGATCATTTGAAGCAGAAGTTGTTAGTGGTCAATGGCAATTATTCAATGAAATTACAGGTTGGACACGCAGCGCTAATGCCCCTTTTGAAGTACAAACAAATAGTTTGGGTATTCTTAAAGCAAAAGATGGCCAACAATACCTAGAACTTGGCTCTACGCAACAATATAGCGTGTCTCAAGTTGTATCAACAGAAGCTGGTAAAATGTATGAATTTAGCTTCTATTACTCAGCACGTGCTTCTGGTGATGACACAGCTAGTAAAGTTGAAGTATTTTGGAATGGTGAATCTTTAGGCGTTGTTAATGCTAAATTTAAAGGTTGGACAAAATACAGCTTTACTGTAGAAGCGAGTGAAGCCAGTTCAGAAATCACCCTAAAAGGTATTGGAACAGGTGGTAGTACCGGTGGCTTTATAGACAATGTATCTGTTGCTGAAGTTGCAGAATATTGCTCAGTTAAATCTGGTTTATACGCGATTAATAAATTTGGTTCTGATACTGAAGGCTACATTTATCACTTAGATCCAGAAACATCTGCAGTTTCACCAATTGCTGGTGTTACTAACACTGCTGCAAATATCGCTGGTAAAGACGGAAAGCTCTACTTTATGGAGCAGTTAGATAGCGAAACTAGAGATTCAAAAATCTATAGTCTTGATTTAGAAACAAATACACAAAGCGAACTAGCAGATACTAACTCGTACACTATTACCCGTTCGACAGTTTCTCCTGATGGACTTAACTTGCGTGCAACAAGCAAAACTTACATGTACGACTTCAACCTTGAAACTGGGGCGAAAGAAGTATTAGGTAAATTTAGCTTCGAAGGTGAAGAGTTCACCGGCGGTGATATCGCTTATTCATATGATAATAACGTACTTTACCTATTAACTGATAAAGCACTTTACACTGTAGATGAAAGCACGTTAGAACTAACTTTAGTTGGTGAGCATGGTGTAAATTGGGCATCAGGCCTAGCAGTTGCCGATGATGGTACTATTTACGTTACTGGCAGAAAGAGTGGTCAAAGCGCGAAACTTTATACGCTAGATCAAAATACTGCTGAAGCAACTTTTGTATTACGCGGTCCTGCACATCTGAATGACCTAACTTACATTAGTGAATCAGTTTGCTCAGTTGAATAAATACATTTGATATTTTAATGCCAGTTTAATACTGGCATTATTTCAACATCCCATCATTTTTATATAAAAACCTCTCCTCAACATTGATTTAAAATTACGCGTAACAAATCTGAAAAATAAAACACACAACAAATAAGACCTTCAGAAAAAAACACCTCAAAAAAAGCAATAACTTTTTAACTAGAAAAAATAAAAACACAAATACAAAAAACCTACCCCCAAAATAAACCAAAAAAAAAACAAACTTTAAAATAAGAAATTTCCTAGATAAAAACAACACAATAAAAGTCAACAGGTTAACAGTCAAATTCGACAACACTTAATATAAACAGACTAATATACATTTAAAAAAGAGCCGAATAATATTAGAATTTTAATATTAATACATAACGGAGAATGTCATGAAAAAATTTGTAACCAAACTAGCAGTTTTACCTTTAGCTATCGCATCTGGCATTGCAATGTCTAGTACAAATTTGGTAGAAAATGGTTCTTTCGAAAATACTGATCCTGTAACCGATCATAACGGCGAATGGCAGTTATTTGATCAAATTCCAGGCTGGACTAGAAGCAGTAATGCTAAATTTGAAATACAAACAAACAAACAAACGAGCTTACTAGCACAGGATGGTGAGCAACGCCTAGAGCTTGATTCAACAGAAAATTACAGCATCTCACAAAATGTATTGACACAAGCAGGTAAAAAGTATGAGTTAACCTTTTACTATTCTGCTCGTTCAGAAGGAAATGAAACAACAAATAAAGCAGAAGTTTTTTGGAATGGTACCTCTATAGCTTTAGTAAACAGTACTACTCGAGGTTGGACAAAATATAACTTCACTGTTGAAGCAACTGGCGGTACATCTGAAATAATGTTCTCTGGTGCGGGAACCTCTGATTCTTATGGTGCATATATTGATAACATCTCTTTAACTGAAGTTCCTGAGCCTTGCCCTGTCACTACAGGCTTATATGGTATTAATAATTTTGGTTCAGAAACCGAAGGCTACATCTACCACTTCAACCCAGAGTCAAATGCTGTAACCATTGTTTCAGGCGTGTCTAATACTGCATCAAATATTGCAAGTTATGGCGGTATGCTTTACTTCGTAGAACAGTTAGATAGCACAACGAAAGCTTCAAAGATTCATAGCTATGATCTATTAAGTGGTGTGCAAGGAGAAGTTGCTGATACTACTTCATACCCTATTTACCGTTCTGTAGTGAAAGCAGGTGGCGAGACTTTACGGGCTACAAGTAAAACCTACATGTATGATTTTAACCTAGTGACCGGTGAGAAGGACATCGTTGGAAAGTTAACATACTCGGGTGATACATTCACTGATGGTGACATTGCCTACTCAAGTGACAATAATGTGCTTTACGTACTAACTGGTAAAGCTTTATACACCCTTGATGAAGGCAGCTTTGAGTTAACATTAGTCGGTGAGCATGGTATTCACTGGGCATCTGGTATTGCGATTGCGGATGACGGTACCATCTATGTATCTGGCCGTGAAAGCAAAGAAAACGCAAAAATTTATACTCTAGATCAAAATACTGCTGCAGCGACATTCGTAATGGATGGTCCTGCACATGTTAATGATTTAACTTATGTTAGTGAAGCAATTTGCTCATTCGAGTAAATTGATATAAAGCCATAAAATGCCAGCTTGTGCTGGCATTTTTTTATCTCGCGAAACTAAAAAGAAAAAACAAGCTTTTAAATAGCATTAAAGAAAATCCTAATAACGACCACCAAAATAATAAAAACAAACTAAAATTTAAAATAAACACGATATTAAAGTATAAAAAAGCCAAAAAAATAATATGAAAATTCCTAGAAGCATCTTAACCTATAACTTTCAATAACATACAAAATTACAAACCTAACAAAAACAAGAAAACACAAACAACAATTGAAAACCACTTTAATTAAAATAAAATTAACTCATATAAATAAAACCAAATATAAATGGGTTAATCATGATTAAAAAAATATCAAAACTAGCAATATTACCTTTAGCTATCGCATCAACTTTTGCTGTTTCAAATACTAATTTAGTTGAGAATGGTTCATTTGAAGCTGATGAAATAAGTGAAAGATCTGGTACTTGGCAGCTTTATAATGAACTTTCAAATTGGAGCAGCAGTGAAAGTGTATATTTTGAAGTTCAAACCAACCTTTTAAAGGAAATGACAGCACAAGATGGTGATCAGTATTTAGAACTCCCGAATTCAGATAATAAGTGCACCACTCATGGTTAAACGGTGAGAAGAGATCAACTGCCTGTTGGTGGTACTCTGTAATCGCCAAAAAACAAGAGTAGATACCATGAGTTACAAGCAGTTGATCGA
>NZ_JAMXSK010000015.1:0-125178 GCF_024124645.1 Pseudoalteromonas sp. Ps84H-4
CGATCAACTGCTTGTAACTCATGGTATCTACTCTTGTTTTTTGGCGATTACAGAGTACCACCAACAGGCAGTTGATCTCTTCTCACCGTTTAACCATGAGTGGTGCACTTATTATCTGAATTCGGGCCATCGTTAAACCAAGTCATAAAGTGCCAGTTATGATCAATTTCACCGACTGATTCAAGGTTAAAACTCGATAAATTTAATAGTTTTACCTCCGAGATTGCATCTTCATTGAAGCCAATTATCGCTAATTGTTTCTGGTTAGGTGATAAAGCGAGCTTGTAGGGCTTGAAATCATCATTTGGTTGAAGAATTTCGTAAGAATGGCCAGTAATCAAGTTATGTCGATATAGGCTTACATTACGGCTGTGTTCGGAACTGTTTTGATTTGCTAAATAGAAAAGGTTTTCTTGTTCATCTATAAAAAACAAGCTGTTCCAGGTTATATCTGTACGAGAAAAGAGTTTTTCTTCACTGATCACGTTCGCTTCTGTATCTAGTTGCAGTCGATTGAATGAAATACTCCCTTCATCTTGAAACGAATATACAAGCGTATTTGTATCTGTATCCCATGCAAGGTAGGTAAACGCTTTTAAGTCTGTACATAATTCTTTATATGAATTTAATTGTAAATCTTTGATTAAAAGCCTTCGCTTATTAGGACGATTGGTATTTTGTATATAAGCCATAAAACGCCCATCAGGACTAACTTGTAGGTAACGCTCTTTTTCATTGCTTGCAGTAATAGGCTTAAGATCTTCTAAAGAAATGTGTTTATCTTCGTTAAGGAAATTGAAAAGGAAGATAATGATAAACAAAGCAGGGATAATTAAGAGTGCTAGTTTTGTATTTTTTATCTGATGTATTTTTGCTAATGGAGTGCTCGTTTTTTCATCAGGAAAACGTATTTCAGCCTCGAGACTATAGCCCCGTTTTGGGTGTGTTTTTATAATGTGCTTTTCTTCATCGGATAACGCTTGTCTTAGCAAAGCAATATTTCTGCGAACTGAATTAGGACTGAAAATAGCTTGTGGCCAAACATTAGCAAAAAGCATTTCGGCTGATAACACTTGATGTGGTTTTTGCGAAAATACTTCAAGAAGTGCCATCACCTTAGGCTCTACAACAACAACTTTACCATCTGTTTGAATTTCGCCAGTCTCAAAATTAACTAAAGAGTCATTAAGAAAAAATTGTTTTGATAATTTACTTTCACTCAAGTTGATAGTTATCCATTTGTTATTATTAGTTATTTTCAGCTTAATTTTTTCTTAAGCTTTTCTTAATCATTACTTCATCGCTTTTTGTTATTCGCAAAAGTAAAAGTATCGAAAGGCCAAGCGCCATATTATTCAATAAACAATAAAAGGAATGTAAAGTGAAGCGATATTTACTAATGCTCATATTTTTTATGTGTTTTATTAGCCATAAAGCACATGCAATGAAAGAGTTAGACTATAACAAATTGGCAAGTCAATTTATTACGGTTTTAAACACTAAAGATTTAGATGAGATCGAAAAGTTTGTAGTAAAGAACTTCTCGCCAAATTCTCTTGCACGCTGGGAGGGTAAAGGTAAAGACCGTTATGTTGGGTATTCGATGAATGTTGCGCTTTTTCATGGAGAGTTGAGTGTTATTTCTACAGAACTTGATACGTCAACTAATCGCATCCGTCATATCAGTAAAGTTTATTCAAAGAATACAGATATGCAGCATCAAGTAGTGTTATTTTTTAATGATGACCAATTACAAGCAATAACAGGGTGGTCTATTGAAGAAACTCCACAAAACCAAGGTTCAAAAGGCTCTTTAACTGAGTCACAATTTATTGAAGAGATCAAAATCTATACTGATAAACTGGCGCAAAGAGGTAGCTTCTCTGGCACGGTATTACTTGCTAAAAATAATGACATTTTGTTCAGTGCTGCATATGGCTTTGCTTCACGTCGCTATGATGTGAAAAATAACTTAGAAACGAAGTTTCAAATTGGCTCAATGAACAAAATGTTTACTAGCGTCGCTATCTTACAGCTAATAGAAGCTGGCAAAGTATCGCTTGATGATCTGCTCACTAAATTTATTGATAAAAGCATTTTAGGGAAAGGTGATTTTAGCAAAATTAAGATTCGACACTTATTAAGCCATACATCAGGGGTAGGTAATATTTCTGGCTATGACGAGATACAAAATAAGGTGCGGTCTCTTAAAGATATCCAACATTTATACACTTCAATTGATGCTACATTTGAACCCGGAACTGAATGGCGTTACAGCAATACGGGTATGGTTCTACTTGGTCAGGTGATTGAGAATGTAACTGGTGAAAATTACTATGATTACATAAATGAAAATGTATATAAAAAAGCTAACATGCAACAAAGCGGAAGTTATGACTTAGATGTGCCTGTCAAAAATACTGCCCGTAATTATTGGTTTTCTGTCGAAACTGGTCAAGTAACTGAAAATTTGATGTTTCAATCGGTAAAAGGGGGACCTGCAGGCGGAGGTTATTCAACTGTAGGCGATTTACACAAATTCGCCATGGCAATGCAAAATGCTCAACTAGTAAGTCGTGAACTCTCTAATAAAGCCTTATCAGCAAAACCTGAGCTAAATGCACCAAACTGGGGATATGGTTTCTCTGTGAGAAGTTCAGCAGGGAATACAACTGTTGGTCATAATGGGTCCCATTTAGGCATGACAGCAAGGTTAAATATGTATCAAGAAAAAGGCTATATTCTAGTTGTTTTGGGGAATTTTCAATCTTCAGCATGGCCTGTTGTGGCAAAAGTAGATCAACTCATAAAGCGTTTGTAAAAATTCATTAAAAAGAGGGGCGTATTAAAGCCCCTTATGAACAACCTGCAAATCTATTATTGTTAAATTTAATAACAATGTAATGGTTTTACGTTGTGGTAGTGTTTGTGTCAGTAGGCTATATCCTGTTAAAAAAGCGTTTTAATTATATATGTAGCAATCGGTTAGTAACTTTGTTAAAACTGATCCTCTTAAATAACAGGTGTTAACATCACAAAGGAATACTGGTGCAAGGATATAAAATCAGCACAGATAAAACTGACCTCGATTTTGAAGTAATTTACGGTTTTATTTCAAAAAGCTATTGGGCGTCCGAAATACCAAGGCAGACGCTAGAAACAGCCATTTCAAACTCATTTTGTTTTGGTGTTTATGATAGCCAAGACTCTCAAATAGGTTTTGCCCGCCTTATAACAGACAAAGCAACATTTGCTTATCTTGCTGATGTATTCATAGTAGAGAGCCATCGTGGCAAAGGTTTGAGCAAGTGGCTTGTTGAAAGCATAGTGTCTCATCCCGAGCTTCAAGGTTTGAGGAGAATGGTATTGGCGACAAGAGATGCGCATGGTTTGTACACGCAATATGGTTTTCTACCAATTGAAAATCCAGAGATGTTTATGCAAATTTGGAATCCAAATGTTTACCATGATCTAGAAAAGTAACAACAATTTAAAGGTTATTTAAAGCCAACTACATTTAATTCGTGGTGAACTTAGCGTTTTATAGCAGTTTTATCATATACAGGCATTAGTAAATTTAAGGACAGAATTATGAAAACAGGAATTTTATCTATCGGGTTATTATTTTCATCAAATCTTGCTTTTGCTGATTGTAAAATAGCGCTTGAAGAAAGGTTAAAAGACGATTTGAACCTCACATACCAACAATTTGATCAGACATACGATGCTGGGTTTAGGTTATTAGAAAAATCAGGTTGCCATGCTGAAGCCGCAATTCTGATAAAACGTTTTATTTCTCATAATAATTCAAAAGAAAGCTCGTTAACGTGGCATTTAGCTCAAATGGAAGGCTTGGCGGGTGATTATCAACAAGCGGTTTTTCACGCTAAAAAAGTATTGGAACCGCATGAAGATTTAACTTCCTCAAAAATGTATTGGAATGACTTTGTGTTAGGAAACATTGCTTTTTGGAATAAAGATAAAGAAAAGCTAAAAAACACATAGCAAATATAGAAAAAGGGCAAAGTTTTAAACCTAACCAGATAAACCTGAACTACCTGAATCAGTTACTCAAAAACTTTGATTTAAGTTACAAACAAGCATTGTCTGTGTAGCTATGAATTACTGAGACTTCAACCTATTTGATTTTAACTTTATAAAGATTCTTTATCATAATTATGCGAAATGTATCTAAAATTCATCTATTGGTAACACTTATATTAGTAGTGTTTTCATTTAAGCCACTTGCAAAAGAGCAGTCAGCTGATTTCGAGGTAATTAACCTTGCCGATGACTTTTATTCTTTATATCAGTCAAGCAAGACGTTGACTGCAGAAAATAGAGCAGAGCAGTTTTCTGAACATTTCACCTCTCAATTTGCGCCTTTTTATAGTGATAAAAGCTTTGTTAAAGCTATTGAGGGTTTCAGTGGTGTAGAAGAAGTATATTTATCAAAAAATAGGCGTTTATCTAAAGATTTAAACAGCAGTATGGAATCATTTATTGCTACTTTCCCTGATTTCAAATCTGAAACCCCCATTTACATACTTCACTCATTAGGAAGGTTCAATGGGGCAACGCGAGAGTTAAATGGTAAATCTTACTTAATGTTTGGTGTAGACCTTATGGCCAAATATCATACCTGGAAAAACGATACGCCATTTTTTCATCATGAGTTATTTCATGTTTATCATGAAAAATTATTTCACTGTAAGGATGAGTTATGGTGCTCGATTTGGACAGAGGGTTTAGCTACTTACGTTTCACATCAGTTAAACCCGTCTTCGAATAATGATGAATTGATGCTAAACATACCTAACAATATGGTTGAAAACGTAAGCTCCAGACTTCTTTATTCTCTTACTGATCTTAAGAAAAAGTATTACTCTAGGAACCCTGATATATATTCTTCATTTTTTAATTTCAGTAATGATGAGACAAAGCTGCCATACCGAAGAGGTTATTACCTAGGGTATATTTTAGCTAAAGAAATTGGCAAAAATTACACCTTAGAAGAATTGGCGAAATTGGATAAAAATACCGTAGAGAAACTATTACTGAATGAGCTTGACTCATTAATAGAATCGCAAAAATAAAAACTAATGACACATAAACGACAAAACCCAGCCGAAGCTGGGTTTTGAGACAACACAATTCTGTGAGAACTTATAACGCTAAGTTCTTTTTAGCACGAGTTAAGTTGTGCTCTACTAACTCGTTACCTGAAATTTGTACTGCTTCGTAAAAGTCAGACAATGCAGCAGTGTCGTTTTCAGACATGATGCGAGCAACACCACGGTTACTTAACGTAAACGATGTTAATTCGCGACGTTTATAGCTAGGTACTTTACTTGTACTTAGTAAGCTGATTGCTTTTGAGCAAAGTGTTTCAGCTTCAGAGAATTTTTTCTCTTTAACACTTAAAGCACAGTCATTAAATGCTTGTTCGTATTGACGGTTTTCTGCAATATCAGCAGTGATAGATTGGTCAATTACCATCAATTTGTAGTCACTCTGATCAGCCACTGCCATAGCTGAACAAGTTAATAAAGAGCTAAGTGCAACGCGTTTCATAAGTGTACTAAACATAATCTTTTCCTCTATTTGAATCGGTATCAATCGCCGACAAATGAACTTTAATTGAACAGCGAAAATTCAACAAACGATAAAAAATGACGTAATAGATGAAGAAATTTAACCTATAGACTTTAGTCTAATGTAGTGAGTTAGTCTTAAAGCCGTCAGCCGTCAGCCGTCAGCCGTCAGCCGTCAGCCGTCAGCCGTCAGCCGTCAGCCGTCTGATGTGACCCCGATAAAGTAGACACGGGGTTTAAATAGCTAAAGTTTACGCTAACGAACAATAAAGGGGCTGAGTATGCAAAACAAACAAATTGTTGTTTATTAATGACTGAATCGGTACTTTAAGGTGGTATGTATAGTTGATGACTTAATTTATTTAGAATAAGCGTATAACCATGAAACTGATATTTGCGTTGTTACTTTTAGGGCCTGTTATTGCCAATGCAGCTGAAGATAAAGTTGCTGTTTATCTTAATTTTGAGCAGGCTTATTTGAGCAACGATGTATCTTTGTTTACGCCATTATTAAGTAAAAACTATACGATTAGACAAACATTGCATATTCCAGGCATAGGGTCAGATACTGTACCAGTTACTAAAGCTCAGTTACTTCAGGGCATGAAGCAAAACCCAAAGCCTAGTTCATTGCCACGCTCAAAAGCTGAATCAGTTAAAATAGAAACAATTTCAAAACAGCAATTCTGTGCAAGTTCACAAACTTTAGATCAAGTCGTAGTAGCAGGTAAAAACTACGAAGAGAAGGAACTACGCAAAGCCTGTTTTAAACATGAAAATAACCGTTATGAAGCAATATCACATACTATCGATGTTTATTACCGAGAGCTTTAATAGACATAGTTATAGATTCAGAAATTTCCGTGTATCAAATAAACGTACTAACTGATATTAATTACGGATAAACCCTATAAATGAGATAAGGACATAAATATGTACAAACAGTTAGGTTTAGTAGCAGGCGTATTTTTAGCATCAACAAGTTGTTTCGCAGCTGATAGTTTTCAAGTAGAAACATCAGTTTATAAAGCGAATGAGCTACTAGCATCACCAGTAATGCTGGTGGAAGAGAAGCAACCTGCAACCATTTCGGTTGGCGATTCTTTTAACTATGAAGTTACAGTGATACCACAAAAAGAGAATACGGCGGCAATAGAAACATCTATCACGCTCACTGGAAGATCTTTTACACCTTCTTTTATTGTGGAGTATGGTAAACAAGCGTCTTTTGAAATTGGTGAAAATAAAGTAAGTATTTTAGTAACCAAGTCTAAAAGCTAAATTAGCAATAAAAGACCCTCAATGAAGTTGAGGGTCGTTATTATTTGTTATTTTAGATGTTTAAAAGTATCAATCATCCATTTAATAAACAGCTCTAGCTGTGCATTTGTTTCGCTAGGGTCATGTTGCACTAAGTAGTATTTGTCTTTGGTTTTTAATGGCATATCAGTGAAATTAAATAGCCATTGCTCATCAAACCAAGTCTGACTAATAGGTAAGGGGATTAGGGCAATACCCATACCCTGTTGCGCTGCACGTGCCACACCAAACATACTATCAACCTGAATAATTTGCTTTGGTGCGAAGTCTTCTACACCGGCATGTTCTGCCCATTGATGCCAAGCCCAAGGACGCGCTTTGTGAAGTATAAGAGGTACTTCGTTTAAGGCCTGAAATGGGTTTTCTTGCCATGCTTGCCAGTTTTCTTTATTACATGCTGGTGTATACGATAGCGAAAACAGCTCATGTACAACGCCTTCATGCGGTTTAGATGAAGATAATACAATCGACAAATCGCTTTGCTTAGTCAGCTCTTTACGCGTTTTTAATGTATTAAGCTGTAAGTTAGTATTCGGGTGTTCACTAGTCCATTCGCTTAGCTTCGGCATTAAAAGTTCACTGGCGAAAAATTCAGGTAGTGTGATGCTAATAGTCACATTCTCTTGTAATTGACTAAACTCGTTGATGGTTTTTTCAAGCGCTTTTATAAGCGGTGACACAGAGTCATAAAAATTCTTACCTGCAGCTGTCAGGCGAATTGAGCGGGTTTGACGTTCAAACAGTTCAATACCCAATTGTTCTTCTAATTGTTTGATCTGATGGCTTACGGCAGAAGGCGTAAGGTAAAGTTGGTTTGCCGCATCTTTAAAACTAAGAGTACGTGCAGCAAAACAAAATGAGCGTAAGCCACGAATAGGTGTTTGCATAGTTAATTTCAGTAAGTCTCAATAGCGCTTGTTAGTTAATTAACTGCTAAGCAATTATTATCCCAAAATGTAAAAAGTAAGAGAGTAAAAAATAAATATAGCTAATCTTTGCATAAACGCATAAAAAACATTCGGTAATTGATTGTTTAATCTACTTTTATTGTGGATTGTGAATTTTACCATTTTTCTGAAACAGGTAACACCCTAAGCTTCAAAGACTTTCACCTCACAAAGTTAGGGCATTTTAAACCATTTGTGTGACAAATTGGTGCAAAAGTTCTGTAGCTAAGAGATAAAAAAAATCCCTCTTGCGAGGGATTTTGGGTAACTCAGCGCCATTGGCACTGGGAATGAGGTCGGTACATGGGATGATACCAATCGACTTAAATACTTAGTCATTCTAGCGTGCTAAATAAAGCGCTAACTGCGTTAGAAATTTCTAATGTAGAGTAACTACACGTCTAAATTTCTGCCTTGTTATCACTCTATTTTTCCGTCGCTATAAATGCCTAATAACTCAACACGACTGGTATGAGTGGTTTAAAAAACCATCTCTGGAACATCACCTTCAACAAGCAATTTGCCTGCCGTTTTGCTAATAATTTCATCTACTGACACGCCCGGAGCGCGTTCAATTAGATGAAATGCGCCGTCTTTAACTTCTAGTACGGCCAAATCAGTTACGATTTTCTTTACACAGTTAACCCCAGTTAGCGGTAAAGTGCAACTTTCTAATAACTTAGAGTCACCATGCTTGCTTGCATGAGTCATCGTAACAATAATATTCTTCGCGCCAGCAACGAGGTCCATCGCGCCACCCATGCCTTTAATTAGCTTCTTTGGGATCATCCACGATGCGATGTTACCGTTCTGATCAACTTCAAATGCACCTAATACTGTTAAGTCTACATGACCACCCCGTATCATGGCAAAACTATCTGCACTATTAAATATTGCTGCACCTGTGGCTGCTGTCACGGTTTCTTTACCCGCATTGATCATATCTGCATCAACTTGGTCTTTAGTTGGGTACGCACCCATACCTAGTAGGCCATTCTCAGACTGTAGCATGACTTCAATACCTTCTGGTACATAATTAGCTACTAGAGTAGGGATACCAATACCTAGATTAACGTAATAACCGTCTTGTAGTTCTTGTGCAACACGCATTGCAACTTGTTCACGTGATAATGCCATTTGAATGCTCCTTAATCGCGAGTTGTTACACGTTCAATGCGTTTTTCAAAGTTACCTTTGATCACGCGATTAACATAAATACCTGGGGTATGAATTTGGCTTGGCTCAAGTTCTCCAGGCTCAACAATCTCTTCTACTTCAGCAACAGTGATTTTACCTGCTGTCGCGGCCATCGGGTTGAAGTTCATTGCTGTGTGGCGAAATACAAGGTTACCGTAGCGGTCGGCTTTCCATGCTTTAACAATGGCAAACTCGCCAGTAATTGATTCTTCTAAGATATACGGGCGACCATCAAATTCTTTGACTTCTTTACCTTCGGCAACCGGAGTACCGTAACCTGTAGCGGTATAAAACGCGGGAATACCCGCACCACCAGCACGCATCTTCTCAGCCAGTGTCCCTTGTGGTGTTAAAACAACATCAATTTCGCCATCGAGTAGTTGTTTTTCGAAAAGGGCATTTTCACCCACATAAGAAGCGATGATTTTTTTAATTTGCTTATCGTGAAGTAAAACACCTAAACCAAAATCATCAACACCGCAGTTGTTCGAAACAACGGTTAGATTTTTAGTCTGTTTACGCTTAATTTCACTGATAAGTCCCTCAGGAATACCACACAAGCCAAAGCCACCAGCGATAATAGTATCGCCATCTTTTAAACCTTCCATTGCAGCTTCATAACTTGAAACCACTTTATCGAAACCGGCCATGAGCCTACTCCTTAATTATTCTGAGTGTTCTTTAGAGCAAGTGATACCTTGCTGACAGGTTGTTTATTTAATGCACTGCAAATAGCCCAACCAGCTTTTGCCAGTCTTTCTAAATCAATTCCATGCTCTATGCCAAGCCCTTGCAGTAAGTAAACTACATCTTCAGTGGCAACATTTCCTGACGCGCCTTTGGCATAAGGGCAACCACCAAGGCCTGCAACAGCACTGTCAACCGTTGCTATACCGCGGCTTAGGGCGGTGTAAATATTTGTGAGCGCTTGCCCGTAGGTGTCGTGAAAATGTACAGCGAGTTTTGATTTATCAATATGTTGCAAAAGTAAATCTAATAATTCATCGACTTTTTTCGCCGTACCCACACCAATGGTGTCACCTAGGCTAATTTCGTAACAGCCAAGCTCAAGTAATCTTTGTGATACTTTTAATACATCATTGTAGTCGACATCACCTTGATATGGGCAACCCATAACGCAGCTCACATAACCTCTAACACGAATGTTATTCGCTTTGGCAAAAGCCATCACATCTTTAAAGCGATCAATACTTTCATCAATAGAGCAGTTAATGTTCTTTTGACAAAACGCTTCACTTGCCGCTGTAAAGATAGCAAATTCTTGAATGTCGACTTGTTTTGCTGCTTCTGCACCCCGTAAATTTGGGGTGAGGGCACTTAAGTTAACATTAGGCAAATTTAACGCGCTAATTACATCGCTTGAGTCAGCCATTTGTGGCACCCATTTAGGTGACACAAATGCGCCTGCTTCAATATCTTTAAGGCCAGCATCTGCAAGGGCGTTGATAAGAGCGACTTTATCTTGAGTACTAACGGCTGCTTCATTTTGCAAACCGTCTCTGGCGCCAACTTCTACAATGCGAACAAAATCAGGAAACTGTGCCATTACGCCTCCGGCTCTTCTACAATCGCGAGCATATCACCGTGACTCACCAGTTCACCTTCAGCAAAGCAATAGCTCGTTAATACACCATTATGCGGGGCATTGAGTGTGTATTCCATTTTCATAGCTTCAATAATGACGACCGCATCACCTTTAGCAACCGTACTACCCACCTCAACCAAATGCTTAACAACAGTACCATTGAGTGGCGCAGCAAGTGGTAGTGCATCACTTTCGTGTTCACTAATATAGTGTTTATCAATCAGCTCTAGCACTGTTTGTTGTGCTTTGTACATCACTGTGATGTGAGAGTCTGTTTGATTGATATGAGCTACGATTTTTTCGCCATTAACAACTAAGTTTGCAAGGCCATTTTCAACCTTGCCCGAGGTTGTATAGTCAACTCCATCTAGGCTGATTTTAAAGCCTTCTGAGGTCTTAATAGCATGAACGTTAAAATCTACAAACGGAATTGTTGTTTTAGCGTCACTGTTAAGCATAAAGCCTGTTAATTGTTGCCATGGGCTGCTGTTTTCACCTTTTAGTTGATGTGCATACACATAGGCTGCTACAACGGTCGCAATAACAGACTGTTGCTCGTTTTTAGCAACAAGGCGCTCACCTTGGTCTTCAATAAAGTGCGTATCGGGTGCACCTGCTTGAAAAGTTGGGTGGTTAGCAAGATTATGTAAGAAATTAACGTTACAGCTAAAACCTGATAGGTGGAATTGCTCTAATGCTTTTGATAAACGCCCAAGCGCAGCCTCACGGTTATCGTCATGAACAATTAACTTAGCAATCATAGGGTCGTAGAATGGGCTGATTTCATCACCCGCTGCAATCCCTGTATCTATACGTACAAATTCAGATTCGTTCGGTGTAAATAGGGCATCAATGTGGCCAGAACAAGGAATAAAGTCATTACTTGGATCTTCAGCATAAATACGCGCTTCAAAGCTGTGACCTTGCAGTTGAATATCTGCTTGGCTAAGTGGTAATGCTTCACCTGCCGCAATGTTGATTTGCCAATTCACCAAATCAACACCAGTAACCATTTCTGTTACTGGGTGCTCTACTTGTAAACGGGTGTTCATTTCCATGAAGAAGAATTCATCACCACAAAGTAAAAACTCAACCGTACCTGCACCGCGATAGTTAATCGCTTGGGCACAACGTACCGCAGCTTCACCCATTTCTTTACGAAGTGCATCAGATAAACCCGGAGCAGGGGCTTCTTCAATTACTTTTTGGTGACGACGCTGTAAAGAGCAGTCACGGTCGCCTAAGTACACACAGTTACCATGGCTATCTGCAAAAACTTGTACTTCAACATGGCGAGGTTTAGTGACGTAGCGCTCTAACAGTACTAAATCGTTACCAAAGCCGGCTTTTGCTTCACGTTTTGCGCCTTCAAGAGCACTGATAAAGTCTTTTGCGTGTTCAACAACTCGCATACCTTTACCACCGCCACCAAAAGCCGCTTTAATCAGTACCGGATAACCAATTTTTTCAGCTTCAGCTTGTAAGAACTCAGTATCTTGATTGTCACCATAATAACCAGGTACTAAAGGTACATTCGCTTGGTGCATAATTTCTTTAGCGCGGGTTTTTGAACCCATGGCTTCAATGCTTGATGCTGGTGGGCCAATAAAGGCGATATCATTTTTCTCACACGCGAGCGCAAAGTCACAGTTCTCAGATAAAAAACCATAACCTGGATGAATACAATCAACACCTGCTTGTTTTGCAACATCGATGATTTTGTCTGCCACTAAGTATGAGTCTTTACTTGGTGCAGAACCAATATGGTACGCCTCATCAGCAAGCTTTACGTGCTGAGCATGTTTATCTGCATCTGAGTAAACTGCAACCGTTGTTAAGCCCATTTGCTTTGCTGTACGCATAACTCGGCAGGCAATTTCACCACGGTTGGCAACGAGAATTTTTTTCAATGATTTTGTTGTCATAATGGTTCCTATTTCTGCCAGTTAGGGGCGCGTTTTTCAAAAAATGCAGTCAGACCTTCTTGGCCTTCTTCAGATACACGAATGCGTGCAATGCGCTCTGCGGTTAACTCAATAAGTGCATCATCTATTACGTTGCCAGCGACATCATTGATTAGCTGCTTTGCTGCTTTAACGGCAATAGGGCCATTGTTCACAAGGTTTTGTAAGTGTTTATCGAGCGCTGTTTGTAAATCGCCGGTGATCTGGTGAATTAAACCCAGTTGCTTAGCTGTATGCGCGTCAAAAATCTCTGCCGTTAAAAAATAACGACGTGCAGCGCGCTCACCAATAGCTTTAATGACATAAGGGCTGATAACTGCAGGAATAAGACCAAGCTTTACTTCACTTAAGCAAAACTGTGCATCGTCTTGGCAAATTGCGATATCACAACACGCAATCAAGCCTAACGCACCGCCAAATGCAGCACCTTGTACAGCACAAATTGTTGGATGTGGGCTTGTAGCAAGGACTTTCATAAGCTTTGCTAGCTGCATAGAGTCCGCTAAGTTTTCAGCAAAGTCATTGCCTGCCATCGACTTCATCCAGTTTAAATCAGCGCCAGCAGAGAAGTGCTTACCTTCGGTTTTTAAAACCAGTGCGCGCACATCACAGCTATTTGCGTGTTCAATTAAACGGATCAGTTCACTGATGACTTCTTCGTTAAATGCATTGTGTTTTTCAGGGCGACTTAGTACCAGTACAGCCACATTTGATTTTGTTATTTCGAGTGTTACTGACATAAGGCCTCCATTACATTCTAAATACGCCGAACTGCGAATCGCGCTCTGGTGCATTTTTAGCTGCACTTAAGGCAAGCCCCAATACATTGCGGGTATCAGCAGGATCGATAATGCCATCATCCCAAAGGCGGGCACTGGCGTAATATGGATGACCTTGTTTTTCGTATTGCTCGATAATTGGCTTTTTAAACTCACTGACTTGCTCATCAGTCATGCTTTCGCCTTTACGGGCTAAACCGTCTTGTTTAACTTGTGCAAGAACGCCAGCTGCTTGTTCACCACCCATTACAGAGATACGGGCGTTTGGCCACATCCACATCATGGTTGGTTCGAATGCACGACCACACATACCGTAGTTACCTGCACCATACGAGCCACCAATTAATACGGTGAATTTTGGTACATCAGCACATGACACAGCGGTTACCATTTTCGCACCATGCTTGGCGATGCCTTCGGCTTCGTATTTTTTACCAACCATAAAGCCAGTAATATTTTGTAAAAACACCAAAGGAATTTTGCGTTGCGCACATAGTTGAATAAAGTGCGCGCCTTTTTGCGCCGATTCACTAAATAAAATGCCGTTGTTGGCAACAATACCGACAGAGTGACCAAATATTTTTGCAAAGCCGGTTACTAATGTTTCGCCAAAGTATCGTTTAAATTCATCAAATGATGAATCATCAACAACACGAGCAATTACTTCGCGTACATCAAATGGCTTTTTAAGGTCGGTACCCACAATGCCGTAAATTTCGTTAATGTCGTAACGCGGTGGTTTAACATCATCAAGTAACGGTGCAGTAGGGCGCTGATAGTTAATTCGTTCAATACATTGGCGCGCAATCGAAAGCGCATGAGCATCGTTTTCAGCATAGTGATCGGCAACACCTGATGTTTTACAGTGAACATCAGCACCACCGAGCTCTTCTGCACTAACTTCTTCACCCGTAGCCGCTTTAACCAGTGGCGGGCCTGCTAAGAAAATTGTGCCTTGCTCTTTTACGATAATACTTTCATCAGCCATCGCTGGTACATAAGCACCACCTGCAGTACATAAACCCATTACGACTGCAATTTGTGGAATGCCTTTACCAGACATACGTGCCTGATTATAGAAAATACGGCCAAAATGTAATTTATCTGGGAATACATCATCTTGTTCAGGCAGGTTTGCACCGCCTGAATCAACTAAATAAATACACGGTAAATGACAACGCTCTGCGATATCTTGGGCGCGTAGATGTTTTTTCACCGTTAACGGAAAGTAAGTACCGCCTTTTACGGTTGCATCATTGGCGATGATCATACATTCAACGCCTTTCACACGACCAATACCGGCAACAACACCGGCACAAGGAATGGCTTGTTCATACACGCCAAAGGCTGCAAATTGTGAAATCTCTAAAAATGGCGAGCCTTCATCAAGTAGCGTTTCAATACGGTCACGAACAAACAACTTACCACGGCCTTGGTGGCGCTCAATCAGGGCAGGGCCACCGCCTAAACGGATATCAGCTACTTTTTCACGTAAGTCAGTTACGAGTGCTGCCATGTTGTCGTGATTTTGCAAAAATTGCGGATCGTGTGGATTTACACTCGATTTTAAAATCGTCATAACAAGGTCCTATCGGCTTTCAGTGAATAATTCGCGACCAATTAGCATGCGGCGGATTTCAGAGGTACCTGCGCCAATTTCATACAGTTTTGCATCACGTAATAAACGACCTGTTGCGTATTCGTTGATATAACCATTACCCCCTAAGATTTGAATAGCATCAAGGGCCATCTTAGTTGCCAGCTCTGCGGCATATAAAATTGCGCCAGCGGCATCTTTACGCGTTGTTTCGCCGCGGTCACATGCACGAGCTACCGTGTAAACATAAGAACGAGCAGCATTCATTTGCGTGTACATATCAGCGATTTTGCCTTGAATAAGCTGGAACTGACCAATTGGGCTATCAAATTGTTTACGCTCATGAATATATGGAACCACAATGTCCATACATGCTTGCATAATGCCAAGCGGGCCTGCCGCTAAAACAACACGCTCATAATCTAGGCCACTCATAAGTACTTTTACGCCTTCGTTTAAGTTACCTAGAATGTTTTCTGCTGGTACTTCGCAGTTCTCAAACACTAATTCACAGGTGTTAGAGCCACGCATACCAAGTTTGTCTAGCTTTTGCGCAGTAGAGAATCCCGGAGTGTTACGTTCAACGATGAACGCTGTGATGCCTTTAGGGCCGGCATTTAAATCTGTTTTTGCGTAGATAACAAAGGTATCGGCATCTGGACCATTAGTGATCCACATTTTGTTACCGTTAAGTACAAATACATCGCCTTTTTTCTCAGCTTTTAATTTCATTGATACAACATCAGAACCCGCATTTGGCTCACTCATCGCAAGGGCACCAATGTGCTCACCACTAATAAGTTTTGGTAAGTACTTTTCTTTTTGTGCTTGTGACCCATTACGGTTAATTTGGTTAACACATAAGTTTGAATGAGCACCATAACTTAAACCAATCGATGCACTTGCACGGCTAATTTCTTCCATTGCGATTACATGCTCAAGATAACCAAGGCCAGCACCGCCAAATTCTTCAGGCACTGTCATACCTAATAAACCCATTTCGCCAAGTTGTGGCCAAAGTTGATTAGGGAAGGCATTGTCTAAATCTGTTTGTTCTGCAAGTGGGGCGATTTCTTGGCTGGCAAAGCTATTAACGTGATCGCGGATCATGTCTGCTGTTTCGCCAAGTCCGAAGTTCATTTCTTTGTATAGTGAAATAGTGCTCATAATGTGTGTTCCTGTGAGAGTCTGTTGACGAGATTGTTGTCAGGTTATTCGTCTAAATTATTAAGGGTTTCACGACAGCGGCGTTCTGCTGTAACCAATTCCATCAGTACAACTTTAATGTCGTCCATTTGTTGGCTTAGGTCCGCTTTTTTCTCTGCGATAAGGTCAAGCATAGTCACTAGCTGTTTAGCGCTTGATTTATCAGCATCGTAAAGTTCAAACAAACGACCCGTTTCAGCCAAGGTAAAACCTAAGCGTTTACCGCGTAGAATAAGTTTTAGTCTTACTTTGTCGCGTTTTGAATAAATACGGGTTTGACCATTGCGCTCAGGTGATATCAGACCTTGGTCTTCGTAAAAGCGGATAGAGCGGGTGGTAATATCAAATTCTTTTGCTAGTTCGCTGATACTAAACGTTTGCTCATTGCTAGCAGGTTCAACTGCTGCGCTTTCAAAGTTTGTTTGATTGTCTTGTTTCATGATTTATTTACCTCATTCGAATAACTCCAATATAAGTGAAGTTTACGTAAAGGTAAAGGGTGATTTGGGAGTTATACTTTAGACTTATAAAGATAACTGGTTGGATTTGTTGGAAAGCTCTATTTATCTAGCCTTGTAAGCAGATGTTCGATTTTTAATACAACAAAATACAGATAAGTTTACAGTTTTAACGACCGCAAAAAAGTTGATTTTAGATTTACGTTGGCGTAAACGTAAATATTATGTATGCTGAATTAAATCGAAATTAAACTATAACAAATTAACTGTTTGGTTACACATGATTTGAACACATGATGATAACCACTAACATGGAGCCAATTATGACTACTGAAGCCGTTGTTATTGTTGCCGCAAAACGCACCCCTATGGGTGGTTTTATGGGCGCACTTAGTGGTGCTCACGCAACTGATTTAGGTGCTACAGCTATTAAAAGTAGCTTAGAGCAAGCTGGTTTATCTGCCGATAAGATTGACGAAGTGATCATGGGCTGTGTATTACCAGCTGGTCTTGGTCAAGCACCTGCGCGACAAGCAATGTTAAAAGCGGGCCTTTACCAAGGTACTGGCGCAACAACAATCAACAAAGTATGTGGCTCTGGCTTAAAGGCTGCAATGTTTGCCCATGACTTAATTAAATCAGGCTCTATAAACACCGCTGTTGCAGGTGGTATGGAAAGCATGAGTAACGCGCCTTATATGTTACCGAATGCACGTTCAGGTATGCGTATGGGTCATGGCGAAGTAAAAGATCACATGATGTGTGACGGCCTTGAAGATGCTTACGACAACAAAGCAATGGGTTGTTTTGCACAAGATACTGCCGATCAATATTCAATTGGTCGTGAACAAATGGACAACTTTGCACTTAGCTCACTGACTAAAGCAAATAGCGCAATTGAAACAGGCGCATTTGATAATGAAATCGCCGCACACACTATCTCAACACGCAAAGGTGATGTGACCGTTGCGATTGATGAGCAACCAGGCAATGCGCGTCCTGATAAAATTCCAGGTTTACGTCCTGCATTTAAAAAAGACGGCACGATTACAGCTGCGAACTCGTCATCAATTTCTGATGGTGCAGCAGCACTTGTGTTGATGCGTGAGTCAGATGCAAAAGCACAAGGTTTAACACCACTTTGTCGTATCGTTGCTCACAGCACACATTCTCAAGCACCAAGTGAATTTACTTTAGCACCAGTTGGCGCGATGCAATCGCTTTTAGAAAAAGCTGGTTGGTCTGTGAATGATGTTGATTTATGGGAAATCAACGAAGCGTTTGCCATGGTGACTATGCTTGCAATTAACGAGTTAAAACTTGATGAAAGCAAAGTAAACGTAAACGGCGGTGCCTGTGCACTTGGTCACCCAATTGGTGCAAGCGGCGCGCGTATCTTAGTTACCTTAATTCATGCATTAAAGAATCGTGGTCTTAGCAAAGGTGTTGCCTCACTGTGTATCGGTGGTGGTGAAGCTGTTGCTATGGCAGTTGAAGTTATTTAATCGCTTTAGAATTTTAATCTCTCACAGCCGCAACGTATTTTAAAAACTATCATGTTGCGGCCTCTTTATACCCACTGGGGAGGAGTGCCTCATGCACCAAGTACCTTTATTTATCAACGGCGAATTTACCCAATCAAGTTCAACGCAGTTGATTGATGTTATCAATCCTGCAAACCAAGAAGTGTTAGCTCAAGTTCCGTGTGCAACGGATGCTGAAATGGATGCAGCCATTGCCTCTGCAAAAGAAACATTTAAAACATGGAAAGAAGTGCCAATTTCTGAGCGTGCGCGCATTATGATGAAATACGCAGCACTACTAAAAGAAAACCATGACGAGCTTGCGACGATTATTTGTCATGAGCTGGGTAAAACATTTGAAGATGCCAAAGGCGATGTTTGGCGTGGTATTGAAGTGGTTGAGCAAGCAGCCAATGCACCATCACTAATGATGGGCGAAACAATGGAAAACGTAGCGCGTAAAATCGATACATACTCTTACATGCAGCCACTGGGTGTATGTGCGGGTATTACGCCATTTAACTTCCCTGCAATGATCCCTTTATGGATGTTCCCACTGGCTATTGTGTGTGGTAACACCTTTATTCTCAAACCATCAGAACAAGATCCATTAACACCAATGCGTTTAGCTGAACTATTTGTTGAAGCGGGTGCGCCAAAAGGGGTGTTACAAGTTGTTCATGGTACAAAACCACAAGTTGACCGTTTATTAGAAGACCCAGCAGTACGCGCTATTTCATTTGTTGGTTCGTGTGGTGTAGGTGAATACATCTATTCAAAAGGCACAGCAAACCTTAAACGCGTACAAGCTTGTGTGGGTGCAAAAAACCACATGGTAATTATGCCTGATGCAAGTAAATCGCATGTTGTAAATAATCTAGTAGGTGCGTCTGTAGGTGCTGCGGGTCAGCGCTGTATGGGTATTTCGGTTGCTGTGTTTGTTGGTCAAGCAAAAGACTGGGTTGATGAAATTAAAGCAGGCTTTGAAAACGTACGCCCTGGTGTATGGGATGATGCAAACGCGGCCTACGGCCCACAAACATCAAAAGCGGCAAAAGATCGAATCTTATCACTTATCGCAAGTGGTAAAGAACAAGGTGCAACGTGCTTAATTGATGGCTCTGACTTTACTGTTGAAGGCTACGAGCAAGGCAACTGGGTTGGCCCAACATTATTTACTGATGTAACAACAGAAATGGATTTATACAAAGAAGAGATCTTTGGTCCAGTACTGGCTTGTATTTTTGTAGATACACTCGATGAGGCGATTGAGCTTATTAATAACTCGCCTTACGGTAACGGTACATCGTTATTCACATCAAGCGGCGCTGCTGCACGTAAATTCCAACATGAAATCGAAGTAGGTCAAGTTGGTATCAACGTGCCAATTCCTGTGCCACTCCCGTTTTTCTCTTTCACAGGTTGGAAAGGGTCATTCTACGGTGACCAACACACCTACGGTAAGCAAGGTATTCGTTTTTACACAGAAACGAAAACAATTACTTCACGTTGGTTCGAGGATGATATCGCCTCAGGTCCTAACATGAGTATAAACCTTAAATAAGCCGTAATTAATTTACTGCTGAGCGAGCACACGCTCGCTCAAAGAGCACACATTTAAACGACAACAATCGTTATTCACACAAGAATAAGACAACAAAATAGAGGTCTACTATGGACTTTAATTTAACCGAAGATCAGCAAGCGTTTGCTGAAACAGCCCGTCAGTTTGCAGAGTCAGAACTTGCTCCAAATGCAGCTAAATGGGACCAAGAACACATTTTCCCGAAAGACACCATTAAGGCAGCCGGTGAGCTAGGCTTTTGTGGTTTATATACCCCTGAAGAAGCGGGCGGCTTAGGTTTATCTCGCCTAGATTCAAGCATTATCTTTGAACAGCTTGCCATGGGTTGTACAGCAACGACTGCTATGTTGACCATTCATAATATGGCAACCTGGATGATTGCAAGCTTTGGTACTGATGACGTTAAAGCCCAGTACTGTGAACAATTAGTAATGGGTGAGTTACTTGCTTCTTACTGTTTAACAGAGCCAGGTTCTGGCTCTGATGCAGCATCACTAAAAACTAAAGCGGTAAAAGAGGGCGATGAGTATGTGATCTCAGGCTCTAAAATGTTTATTTCGGGAGCCGGTGAAACTGATTTACTTGTAGTTATGGCGCGCACTGGTGGTGAAGGCGCTGCCGGTATTTCTGCATTTGTTGTGCCTGCAGATGCTGCAGGCATTGAATACGGTAAAGCAGAAGAAAAAATGGGCTGGAATGCACAGCCGACACGTTTAATTAGCTTTGAAGGTGTCAGAATTCCTGCGGCTAACTTACTAGGTCAAGAAGGCGAAGGCTTTAAGTTTGCAATGCAAGGCTTAGACGGTGGTCGTATTAATATTGCAACCTGTTCATTAGGTACAGCACAAGCTGCTCTTAATACTGCGCGTGAATACCTAAAAGAACGTGAGCAATTTGGTAAGCCATTAGCTGCTTTCCAAGCACTGCAATTTAAGATTGCTGATATGAACACCGAGCTTGTTGCCGCTCGTCAAATGGTGCGCTTAGCCGCATTTAAACTTGATACGGGTGACAGTGAAAAAACCACTTACTGTGCAATGGCAAAACGTTTTGCTACAGATGTTGGCTTTAAAGTCTGTGACGACGCACTACAAATTCACGGTGGTTACGGTTACATCAAAGAATACCCATTAGAGCGCCATTTCAGAGACGTCCGTGTGCATCAAATTCTTGAAGGCACAAACGAAATCATGCGTGTGATTATCGCACGTCGTATCTTAGCTGAGTCAGCTGGCGACATTCTATAAGGAGCAACCTATGTCTAATCCATCGATTGATTTAAATATTGAAGGTAACGTAGCGGTTTTAACCATGAATAACCCGCCAGCGAATACCTGGACACAAGATACATTAACTGCATTAAAAGAGACTGTAACTGAGCTAAATGCTAATAAAAATGTCTATGCATTAGTGATCACAGGGCAAGGTGAAAAGTTCTTTAGTGCAGGTGCCGATTTAAACGTGTTTGCTAGTGGTGATAAAGGCGTTGCTGCCACCATGTCAAAAGTGTTTGGTGATGCATTTGAAGCATTAACCAATTTCCGTGGTGTATCAATCGCGGCAATTAATGGTTATGCCATGGGCGGTGGTCTTGAAGTGGCCCTTGCTTGTGATATTCGCATTGCTGAAGAGCAAGCTCAAATGGCACTTCCTGAAGCGAAAGTTGGCTTACTGCCATGTGCTGGTGGTACGCAAAACCTTGCATGGCTTGTCGGTGAAGGCTGGGCAAAACGTATGATTTTATGTGGTGAGCGCTTAAAAGCAGACAAAGCACGTGAAATTGGCCTTGTTGAAGAAGTGGTTGGCACTGGTGAAAGCTTAGCCGCGGCAATGAAACTTGCTAACCAAGTTGGCGAACAAAGCCCGGTTGCTGTGACTGCATGTAAAGAGCTTATTCAAAAAGGTCGCACACAACCTATGGCTCATGCATTGCCACTAGAGCGTGAGTTATTTGTACAATTATTTGATACGCAAGACCAAAAAGAAGGCGTGAATGCGTTCTTAGAAAAGCGTAAAGCTAATTGGGTAAATGGCTAATGACTAACGTAACACTACTAAATCATCAAGATGCGCCTGTGGTATTTGAAACTGCAGAGGCCGAAAGCGGCCTCATTGCAATTGCGACACTCAATGCGCCTAAGTCGTTAAATGCCTTAAATTACGACATGATCCAACTGCTTGAGCCTCAGCTTAGAAAATGGGCTGACGATAACGCAGTTGCCATGGTCATTCTAAAAGGGGCTGGCGAAAAAGCATTTTGTGCTGGTGGCGATGTAGTAAGCCTACATAAAGCAATGAGCACAGGTGAGCCTGCTAACTACATTGAAGACTTTTTTACCCATGAGTACAAATTAGACTACCTAATTCACTGCTATGAAAAGCCAATATTACTTTGGGGTAATGGTATTGTTATGGGTGGCGGTCTTGGCTTAATGGCTGGGGCAAGTCACCGTGTGGTAACCGAAACATCGCGTATCGCAATGCCTGAGCTAACCATTGGTTTATACCCAGATGTTGGCGGCAGTTATTTCTTACATAAAATGCCTGAGCAAGTGGGTTTATTTTTAGGGTTAACTGCGGCGTCTATCAATGCTGAAGATGCATTGTTTGTTAATCTTGCTGATCACTATGCAACAGCAGATAAATATGACGCTATTTTAACGGCTATCACAGCTGAAAAGTGGGGAAAAACAGCCTCATTAAATCACGAAAAGCTGACTAACATTCTAATCTCTATTGATAATATTTCAGGCCGTGTCCCTAAAGGTAACGTAAAAGATAACTTAGCGGTTATTCAAAAGCTGGCTGAATTTGACTCACTGCAGGGCAAAGTTGACTACATTCAAGCTTTAGAAACCGAAGACAAATGGCTTACCCGTGCGCAAAAGTCATTAGCGCATGGTTGTCCGCTTAGTTGTGCGCTGGTTGAACGTCAATTAGCTAATTCAAAAGAGATGACGTTAGCACAGTGCTTCAAAATGGAGCTAGGTATGTCAGTACGCTGTGGCGAAGTAGGTGAGTTTCAAGAAGGAGTTCGTGCGCTATTAATTGACAAAGACGGTGCACCAAACTGGCAGTTTAAATCGCTTAGCGATATCGACGAAGCAGTTGTAGATAGCTTCTTTACAGCACGCTGGGATGAGCAATCTCATCCACTTAACTCATTAACGTCATCTTAAGTCCAAGGGGTAAACAAATGGCTAAATTAACAATAGGATTTATTGGTTTAGGCAACATGGGTGGCCCAATGGCGGCAAACCTTGTCAATGCAGGTCATACAGTTCGCGTGTTTGACTTAAATAAAGCAGCGGTTAATGAGCTTGCCGATAAAGGTGCAATTGCTGCAAACGATGCGGCTGAATGTGCCATTGGTGCTGATATTTTTATCAGTATGCTACCGGCAAGCAAACACGTCAAATCGCTTTACTTAGGTGAAACGGGTCTTATTAACTTACTTGATAGCAAAACCTTAGTGATTGACTGCTCAACCATTGATGCAGAATCAGCACGTCAAGTGGGTAGTGAGCTTGCTCAAAAAGGCATTGATTTTGTTGATGCACCGGTATCAGGTGGTGTTGCAGGAGCAACAGCGGGCACTTTAACCTTTATCGTCGGTGGTGAGCAAAGTCACTTTGAAAAAGCCAAACTGGCTTTAGTGGATATGGGTAAAAATATCTTCCATGCTGGTGATATTGGTGCAGGCCAAGTCGCAAAAATCTGTAACAACATGCTGCTAAGCATTTTAATGGCAGGTACTAGCGAAGCACTACAAATGGGCATAAATAACGGGCTCGATCCAAAAGTGTTAAGTGACATCATGACTGCAAGCTCTGGGCGTAACTGGACACTTGAGCTTTACAACCCATGCCCTGGTGTAATGGAAACGGCGCCAGCAAGTAATGATTATAAACCGGGCTTTATGGTTGATTTAATGGCTAAAGACTTAGGTCTTGCTATGGAAGCGGCTCAGCAAAGTAATTCATCTACCCCAATGGGGTCAATGGCGAAGAATCTATACACTATGCTTCAGCATCAAGGTGCGGGTAGTGATGATTTTAGCGCTATTTTTAAATTATTCTCGAAGTAGGAGATTGTTGTGGAAATTAAAAACAACAACATCGTAATTACCGGTGGTGCGCAAGGTTTAGGCTTTGCGATGGCCGAGAAATTTGCATCGCTTGGCGCGAACATCGCCCTTATCGATATGCAACAAGATGTACTAGATACTGCAGTATCAGCGCTTGCCAAGCATGGCACAAAAGTCATGGCGTATGCTGCTAATGTCACAGATGAAGACGCTGTGGTAGCAACGTTCAACACGATTAACAAAGACTTTGGCCATATCGGCGTGTTAATTAATAACGCAGGTATCTTACGCGATGGTATGTTTATCAAAGCAAAAGAGGGCAAAGTGGTAGATAAAATGTCGCTGGCTCAATTTCAATCTGTGATTGATGTGAACCTAACTGGTGTATTCTTAGCAGGCCGCGAAGCTGCGAGCCACATGATTGAGTCTGGCAAAGGCGGCGTTATTGTTAATATGTCGAGTGTTGCCCGTGCTGGTAACATTGGCCAAACAAACTATGCTGCGTCTAAAGCCGGTGTTGTTTCGATGACAACGGGTTGGGCGAAAGAATTAGGTCGCTTTGGTATCCGTGTTGGTGCAATCGCACCGGGTGTTATTCGCACAGCAATGACAGATGCAATGAAACCAGAAGCAAAACAACGCATGATGGCGGTAACGCCAGTGGGTCGTTTTGGTGAAGCAGAAGAAATTGCTCAAACAGCACAATACATTGTAGAGAATGACTTCTTTACAGGTCGTGTTGTTGAAATTGATGGCGGTATCCGCCTTTAGTTTTAAATGGTAACCCTTTACCCATTGAATGTACCAAAACGGTAAGCCTAGCTTGCCGTTTTTTTATTTTTTAAGTATTTTAAATTCATAATGATAAGGAGATTTTTTATGAACACTGATGGCATTACAGTCTCAATGAGCAAAGGAATTAAAGCCAACTTCAATCTGGGTGAACATTTAATTGAATACTGGGGTTCTGCTTATTCTGGAAAAGAAGTTCTGAAAGTTGACGGTGAATTAATAGCAGAATCACGTAACTTTAAAACAAAATCTGTTCATGAGTTTAATGTTGATGGTAAAGCCTGCCAGTTGTCTATACGTGTTAGGCCCTTCTTTAAGTTCTCAGCTGTTATATCGTTAGAGTGTGAAGGTGAATTAGTACAACGCTTCCTACTAACCTACGGTAAAACACGCAAAGTAGCCTGGTATTTCAGGTATCTCGATATATTGGCATTTTTTATTTTGGGATGGGTATTTATGGCAGAAGTAATATCACTTAACGAGCTAATTTTACTTGCTGGTGCCATTTTAATTTTTTCAGAAATAGTTTTTAAAAATCAAGGCTGGATCATCGAAGAGCAAAAGCCTTGTAATTAACTGCCCAGCATTCAATAATTAAGCGGTTAAATGCCGCTTAACTTTGAGAGATGCAGTGAATCCCAAACAAATCCGCAATTTTTATATCAATGAAGAACAGTCTGTTTATTTGCTGTCTCACCATGATGCTAAAAAGCACCGTCAATGGCTTAACATTTGTATTAAACAACTTACCTTGCTTGGTTACAGTGACGTTGAATTAATTGGTTCTGGTGCGTTTGGATTTGTTTTTGCTGGTGTTGATGATGAAGACCTACCTTGGGTATTTAAGTTTTCACGGATAACCCTAGCGCAAAGTGTGCGTGACCGTTTAGAAGACGAAGCCTACATGCTCTCGCAAGTTAAAAACCCACTCGTGCCAAAATTTTATGCCTTTGAGCGTATTAAAAAGCAAGGCATCTTAATGATGGAGCGCGCGCTAGGTGAAGATTTAGAAAAAATCTCCATCAAACAAGGGCGTTTCAGTGCAGCAAAAGTCATGGCGCTGGCTCTTAGGTTACGTAATGTGCTGGTAGATTTACGCGAACACAAAAATGGCTTAAGCCCACAGCCAATTGTGCATGGTGATATTAAACCCTCTAACATTGTTTATGATGAACAAACTAATAAGTTGTCATTGGTAGACTGGGGCAGCTCTGTTTATGCACAAATAGATGCTGAAGGTAATCCGGTTGCTAGCAACTTTATGGATCTTATGTCTGCTGATATAAGCACAACCAATGCACGCATGGGTGATGTGTATTTTATTGGTGATGAGCAAATGTCAGGCGGGCAGTCATCTCCACGTTTTGATGAGCAAGGTGTTGCATCAACTCTTTATGCATTAGCCTCTGCACAATCTTGTCGATTTGGTGCGGCGGTTATTCCGGCTACAAGCTTAAATTTACCTATGGAGCTTGCCCGGGTCATTGACGGTATGCTTTCAAAAGATAAGGCAACCCGAGATGGCGCAGGTGATTATTTTATGCGTAACATGCCTGCAATGGCTAAAGCGTACCTACCTGAACTGCCTCGTAAAGTCATTCGACCTTATATCCCTTATTGGTTTAGCGAGTTTGATGAGCACCCAGATACAGTGGTTTACAGTTCTCGAAAGCAATTTTTAAGACAAGCTGACCATAATAAACAATTACTTGATGTAAACGATGCTCAGCTCGATAGATACTACAAAGAGTTTTTATTTGATACCGGCGACACCGAAAAAGCATTTTTGGCCTCTATTAGTCGATTAGCAAAATACCCGGTAGTAGGGGGCTTAAGTTTTCATTGGAAAGAAAACTCAATGTTTGTTGAATCATCACTTATCCTGCATGATGAAACACTCGGCACTGCGTTTACCGATGCGATTAACAACACGGTGATGTTAGCACAGGGAATTGAACAAAAAGGTCTCTTTAAATGTTGTTTGTTTGATGCGCGTAAGACCATTCAGCTAGAGCGTGATGGCACCGGTGCGTTTAAATTTGAACATTTACCTGAGCTTGATTATGAAGTGATGGATGTACAAGCCTCAGACGTGACCAGACCACACTCTTACTTTGAAGATGGTAAAGACCCAGATGAGCAATTACAGCTCCCGAAAAAGGTCATAAAGTGCGTATTTGAGCTTAACCAAATACACCACACGGGCTGTATCATTTTCGAAGCCTTACCTGATAGGATGAAGATACACCATTACTATCGTCTGCTAGATGCCAGTAAAGAACCTGAATTTAAACGTTTATTAAGTAAGCTTATGCAATACGCGGTTAGTATCACAGATGTTGGTGTAGCAGGCTTTATGAAGCTACCTTACAAAAATACCCGTGAATTTGATTTATGTACCAGACAGCCCGATGAGTTTTTTCCAAGAGATCCGAAAAGAGAAACAATCGAGTAGATTATTTAAAGTTGCTAAATGACCTTCATTATTTGAATCACATTGGAAATGTATTTTTTACGCTGTTTTTGTTCGTAGCTTTTTCTAGAAAATTAATTTTAGCTACATCCTTTAGTCCTGATGTTATCCAAAAGTTATAATTGAATCATTGTAAAATGTAGGGATAAGCCTAATTGTAAAAGTCGAATATGCATTTAAATGGAATTAATATATGTTCTGGCTAATATCCTTTATTATTTTGCTCGCCATTACTGTCGTGCCATTTCCTTTTAAGATATATGGATATCTATCAGGTAAAGATGACAGTCCTAAGATTGTTAAATTTGAAGAAATAGCGAATGCGCTCTTTATGTCATTGGGCTTGTTCGCATTTTATGGTTTCATCACAGATAAAGTTTATCTAACACCTGAATTTTGGAATGGGTGGTTATGCGTCGCCATCGTATGGTCTTTGCTACCTTTATTTTGGTCACCTAAGCTTGATTATGCTAGTGAAATGCTCGGCCGTAATAATATGCGGTTGCTGGCAGCCGTAAGTTCTATTTTGTACCTCCCTTTGCTTTTTGCAGTCTATTTTTATGCAAACTAATTTTTCACTTCGTAGAACACTTTACCCTAAAGCAAGCTCATATTTAGAAATGAAACCTTAGAATGAAGAATAAAATAACCTGCTAAATAGCAGGTTATTTACGGCGCAATTTTACTTATGCTCTTCAATTATCTCAGTGATCCCTTCAGCTGAGAGTATTTCAATCCAATACCCATCTGGGTCTTTAATAAAGGCTAGGCCTTTCATCGAGCCATCGTCTGGTTTTTTTACAAACTCAACATCGTATTTTGCAAAACGTTCGCATGCTGCGTACACGTCTGGCACACTAATACCAATATGACCAAAGCCTTTTGGTTCATCATTTCCACTATGGTAACCAGCAAAGCTATCGTCGTTTTCTGTGCCCCAATTATGCGTAAGCTCGATAAGAGCAGGGCGGCGAAATACCCACTGTGCTTTTTCTTTATCGGTGCCTTTTGGCATGTCTTGCTCATAACCTAAAAAGTAAAGCGTAAACTCCATTTTAGGAAAATCATATTTACCCAGTAACTTCATGCCTAAAACGTTTTGGTAGAAATCTAAAGATGGCTTTGGATCTTTAATACGCAACATAGTTTGTTGCATCACGAAATCTTGCGTTGCGTTTGCGATTTGTTCAGGTGATTCGTTGTAGTTAGACATATACATCCTTTTAACTGACATTAATGATGATGCACTAAGTGTAACATAACCAGATTACCCTTAAATTAATAAAAAATAATATTGACCAGTTTGACTGGTTGTGAAGATATTAACTTGCTAACTCACATAAAAAACCGCCTCAACAGGCGGCTCTTATAAATTGACAGCTTGTAACTAGCAATTGTTGATTAGTTGCCCCAAGGATTACTCGCACTTGAACGCTGTTTACGGGTTCGTGCTTGTTGCTTGGCTTCTTTTTTTGCGTGAATGCGTTTAGCGTCGGTAAAACTTAACTCACACGGTTCACCAGGTTTTTGATCCGCAGGGATCACGCGATCTCGAGGTGGCAGCTCGTAGTTTACATCGTCTGGGCGTGGTAAATTTTTAAGGCGATACAAATAAAAGTTCTCGACTTTTTCTTGAGCCCATTGTGTTTTACGTAAAAACTTAACCGCAGATTTAACATCTGGATTATTTTTAAAGCAGTTTAAACGCATATAGGCGTGGAGCAATTCCCAGCCATATTGCTCGACAAGCTCTGTCACTACTTGCTCGATACCTACACCTTGCAGTGGGTTATTGCTGAAAATTTCTTTATTACTCATTAGACTGTCCGGTATTACAAAACTAGGGTAAGTATAATTGCCTTTACCCTAGTTTTATAGCTAACTTGCTAAGAATGTTTATATTCGAGCTTATTCTTTACAATTAACCACTACACGGCCGCGAATTTGACCTTTTAATAACGCTTCTGCATTTTCTATGGCTTTAGATAGCGGTATTTCTTGCGAAATAGCATCGAGGTACTGAGTTTCAACTAACTCACTAAGACGTTGCCATGCTTCAATTCGATCAGCTTTAGGGCGCATTACACTATCTATACCCATTAGACTAATGCCACGAAGGATAAACGGCGCTACCGTTGCTGGAAAGTCCATTCCTTGTGCTAACCCACAGGCAGTTACAACACCTCCGTATTTAATCGATGCACACACATTTGCAAGGGTGTGGCTACCCACAGAATCAATTGCGCCAGCGAATTGCTCTTTAGCGAGTGGTTTACCAGGTGCTGAGAATTCTTCGCGAGATAAAACGCGTTTTGCGCCTAATTTTTCAAGGTGCTGTGCTTCATTCATTCGACCTGTTGTTGCAACCACATCAAAGCCAAGTTTATTTAATAAGTAGATAGCAAAACTACCCACGCCGCCATTTGCACCGGTAACAAGTATTTCACCACATTTTGGCGTGATGCCTTGTTTTTCTAATGCGATAATACTTAGCATTGCCGTATACCCCGCAGTGCCAATTTGCATTGCCTGTTTTGGTGTTAAATTAGCGGGTAGGGGGATGAGCCAATCAGCACTCATAGACGCCTTTTCACTTAGGCCACCTAGGTATTTTTCGCCAACACCAAAGCCATTTAGTAGCACTTTATCGCCTACTTTAAATTCATCGCTTTTAGACTCTGTTACTGTGCCTGCAAGGTCGATCCCGGGGATCATAGGAAATGTTCTTACCACTGGCCCTTTACCTGTGATTGCTAAGGCATCTTTGTAATTTAACGTGCTGTAGTCAACATCAATATTTACATCATGCTGGTGGATGCTCTCTACAGGAAAGTCTGTGTATTCGGCACGATAGCCTTGATCATCTTTATTAATAACTACCGATTTTACTGATGTTGTCATGGTGACTCCTTTTAGACCGATCGTCTTTTAATGGTTAAAATAAAACCGTATTTAAACGGCTTTATAAAATTAAGCGTAAAAATTGTGCTGTATAAAGGGTAAGCGGTTCACTTGATTTATCAAGTTTAGAGCGCATCACTGCGCCTTCCCAGCCAATCCAGAAGAACTCAGCAAGCATTTTGCAATCTGATGATTGAGGAATTTGCTTTTGCTTCTTAGCATCAACTAAGCATTGCTCGATTAAAGCTTGCCAGCTGGTGTAAGCCTGTTTAATACGATCAATCATTGGCTCATCAAGATAGCTGAGCTCTTGGTTTAAATTGCCAATTAAGCAGCCGCGCTTAAACTCAAATTTTGCCATGCCTTGTTTGGCGTCATTGGCAAACAGCACAATCCTCTCAAGAGGGGTAGTTGCACTATTTGTTAAATGGCGCTTTAACTTGGCCTGAAAATAGCTGTCGTATGCATCAATGAGGGCTAAACCAAAATCATTCTTACTTTTGAAATAATGATAAAAAGAGCCCTTAGGTACCTGAGCTGATTTTAAGATTAAATCAATGCCGGTTGCACTAAAGCCTTTTTCGGTTAATACAGCTAACCCGGTATTAATTAATAGGGCACGAGTATCTGCATTTGAACGTGCTATTTTTGGTGGCCTGCCACGACGGCTTGGTACAGAGTTATTTGTTTCCATGCCAACCATATTAGACCGATTGGTTTTTAATATGCAAGAACTATATTGCTTAAATTGTAATCATCATAAATTTGTCATGATTACAATTAAATTGGGAACTTTGCGCAAATGATGTTGGTCACAAATACTGAAGCTAAAAAGAGCTGTATCGTTTTTAGCTGAATTTAAGTGTATTAATAGATGGTTTTAGTTAAAGAGGTACGACCACTTAGTCATTTTAAATGTTAATTCATTTGAGCATCAGCACGTTAGTTATTGTCAATTTATTTAATTGCTTTTTGCTATTTGAATTTAACAGTTTTATTAACTATTCATTAAATGTAGATGTCAATTTCGCTACATATCTATAAATATAAAAAGGTGAGGATATTACCTATGAAGAGACAGAAAAGAGATCGTTTAGAAAGAGCTCATTCTCAAGGTTATAAAGCAGGCTTGGCAGGCCGTTCTAAAGAACAATGCCCTTATCAACAAGTCGATCCTAAATCTGAATGGTTAGGTGGCTGGCGAGAAGCCATTGAAAACCGCAATATGTTTAAAACTTAATATAGGCACCTTATTTACGCAAAAAAGCCCCATTTAGGGGCTTTTTTGTATCTTTAATTAAAGATTAAAACGCAGATGTATCTTGGAAAAGACCTACTTTAAGATCTTTTGCTTCATAGATAACACGGCCATCTACTTCAACAGTACCATCTGCCATACCCATGAATAATTTACGCTTAATTACACGCTTCATGTCTAATCGATAAGTTACTTTTTTAGCAGTTGGTAAGATTTGACCTGTGAATTTAACTTCACCTACACCAAGTGCACGACCAAGACCTGGACCACCAGACCAACCAAGGAAGAAACCAACTAATTGCCACATAGCATCAAGGCCAAGACAACCTGGCATTACAGGGTCACCTTTAAAGTGACAGTCGAAGAACCAAAGATCTGGGTTGATATCTAGTTCTGCAACAATTTGACCTTTACCGTGCTCACCACCGTCAGCAGTGATAGAGATAATGCGGTCCATCATTAGCATGTTGTCACTTGGTAAACGACAATTGCCTTCACCGAACATTTCACCTTGACCACAAAGGACCAATTCTTCTTTTGTATAGCTGTTTTTAGGTTCCATAACTCTCATTCATCGCTTAGAAATTGCCACGTACTTTAGCGTACACTTGTACGCTAAACAACTCGGAGCAGTTAATTATTTGCTATTTTTCGCTTGTTTTATGACCATTTAATTAAACTGTAGCCGATAAAGGGAGATAAAACCGCGCATTGTGAAGTAAAAATCATTATAATTGCTGTGATTCTTTAACCAGTCTAAAGGAAATTTATGATCCTTTTTGTAAACTCACTGACAGTGATTGATTTTTCTTACTTGTGTAATAAACGCGGCGCAGTTGGCGAGAGCTGGATTGTGGATTTAACTCTGCATGGCCAATTAAATGATGAGTCGATGGTGCTTGATTTTGGCTTAGTTAAAAAGCAAATCAAGGGCATTATTGATAACTGTATCGACCACAAACTTGCAGTGCCTGCCAAATTAAACGGTTCACTAACACAGCATGCTGAGCATAGCGTGCTAGATTGCCATTTTGGTGATAATTATCACTTAGCTATGAGTGCTCCTAACCAAGCATTTTGCTTAATTGATGCGGATGTTGTTGACGAAAAATCAGTAACTGAGTTTTTGATTAAAACGATAATGCCTGAGCTACCTAGTAACATCGAAAAGATCGAAATCAGTTTATATCCAGAGCATAGCCAAAGCTTTTACTATCATTACAGCCATGGCCTTAAAAAGCATGATGGTAATTGCCAGCGTATTATTCATGGTCACCGTTCGCAAATTGGTATTAGCCTTGATGGTATGGCTATGCCACGCTTACAAAAAGAATGGGCAGATAAATGGGAAGACATTTATTTAGCCACTGCTGAAGATGAAATTAACAAAGCAGACCTTAAACATGTAACTGCACAAGATAACGATGTGTGTTTTGCGTATACATCACAGCAAGGCTATTTTGAAATGGTAATTGATAAGTCTCGCTGCGACATTTTACCTTGCGATACCACTGTTGAATGCATTGCAGACTACTTAAGTTCTCAAGTTAAAAACCAATACCCTGAATCAGAGGTAAAAATTACTGCTTATGAAGGTGTTGGCAAAGGGTCAATCAGTTATGCGTAAAGGATTACTAGTAGCAGCGTTTGCAGGGCTGTTCTCACTTACTGCAAGTGCTGTTGAATTAAAAGGACATTTAACCCAAGGTGGTTTAGTAACAGGCCAAATTCAAGGTGCTAAAAGCGTTAGTTTTAATGGCGAGAAACTTAAGCTTTCTGAAAATGGTGAGTTTGTATTTGGTTTTGGTCGTGATGCTGAGACAAATCACAATCTTTCTTGGGTTGATAGTAATGGTGTGAGCCACGAGCAAGCAATTACAATCACCAAGCGTGACTATAAAATTGATAAAATAACTGGTGTTGCAAAAAAATATGTTTCGCCACCAAAAGAAGTGTCTGAGCGTATTAGCCGTGAAGCTGTTGCTGTGCGTAAAGCTAGGCAAGTTGATTCTGACTTAAGATACTTTTTAGACCCAGTTTATAAACCTGCAACCGGCCGTATATCGGGTGTTTATGGTAGCCAGCGCTACTTTAATGGTGAGCCACGCAGACCGCATTTTGGTTTAGACATTGCAAATAAAACAGGCACTCCAGTGTATGCGCCTGTAAGTGGCACTGTGGTATTTGCTGATGCAGATTTATATTACTCAGGTGGCACGTTAATTCTTGATCATGGCCATGGCGTTACCTCTACTTACATTCATTTAAGTAAATTAGATGTCAAAATAGGGGATGAAATTAAGCGTGGTGATAAAATTGCTGAAATTGGCGCGACTGGTCGCGTAACTGGCCCTCATTTAGACTGGCGTTTTAATTGGAAGAATGAACGCCTTGACCCTGCGCTAATGATGCAAGACACATTAGCTAATGAAAAGTAGAGACTATGACACAACAAATCGATCGTGACGCAATTATTGCAAAGCGTATTGCTGATTCAACAACTTCAGTAACAAAAACTGTTTTTCCTGGCCGTACTAATCACCATAATACTTTATTTGGTGGTGATGCACTTGCTTGGATGGATGAAGTGGCTTTTATTGCTGCTACGCGTTTTTGTAGAAAGCCACTTGTAACGATTTCGTCTGACCGTGTGGACTTTAAAGAAGCTATTCCTGCTGGAACATTTGCTGAGCTTATTTCAAAAGTTGTACATGTAGGTAATACCAGCCTTAAAGTAGACGTTGAGATTTTCTTAGAAAGAATGCATAAAGATGATAAGCACTTGGCTATTTCTGGCAGCTTTACGTTTGTAGCTGTTGATGATAACCATAGACCAACACCGGTTGTTTGCGAAAAAATGATCAACGGTTTCGATTAATTAATCGACAAATATTTTTAATGTAATAAGTACCTATGGGTACTTATTATTTATATAATAAGGAACACATCATACAATATTTGGGGTGAATAAAAGCTCAGCAAGGAATGAATTATGCAACTATAAATTCAGCAAGGGGGAATCGATGAATTTCATACTTTTTACTTTATACAGTTGCATACTTATATTGGCTTTTAACCAAGTTGATAACTATTGGTTTGATCTTATCGCCTCATTAAGAGGGCAATTGCTTGCGTTTAGCTTGCTGTTTGCAATGGCTTGTGTTCATAAGGCTAAAAAATTTGGCGCTGTTTGCGTGGTGTTTAGTACGGTACTGATCTTTCATCATTACAATTATTTTAATCAAGCTGACTCTCAACCAGGTGATATAAAAATAGCGCAAGCAAACGTCCATTATAGTAATCCATACTTAACCGACATAATTAATACTCAGCTAGTTAATAGCGACAACGATATACTCATTTTGTTTGAATTTAATGATACACAGCGTCACCTGCTTAGTGAACTTAAAGGACGTTATCATTTATTTGGCTATGCTGAAGTTGAAGGGGCGCCATTTGGAATTATTGTTATCTCAAAACATCCAATTATCCAGAAACAAATTAAGTATTTAGATAACCCAAAACTAGGTTTTGTAAAACTTAACTTTTTGTTCAAAGATACAGTCGTGAGTACAATTTTATTGCATCCGCCATCACCCAGAAATCAGCTTTTATGGGAGCAAAGAAATTATCTTTTATCGCAAGTTGATAAACAAATGCTTCAATTAAAAGGGCATTGGTTTATAGCCGGGGATTTTAATACTGTGCCTTGGTCACGTTATTTTTTAAATCATAACAACAGTTGTTCTCAGCAAGGTCGTAACTATGCAAGTTGGTCTGCTGTTGAAAATAAATTGGCTATTTCGTTAGCGGGTTTACCAATTGATAATTGTATTGTAAGCCAAGGAACGCGACTTTCTGGAGTACACAAGCAAGTCATCAAAGGTAGTGATCACCATTTACTAAGCTATCAACTTTCTTTTTCGACATATTGATTAGCGCGTAGAAAGCTATTTTCTATCAAAAGATTGATTACCATCGTTAACTCAAAATTATCCCATGGTTTTGCTGTAATGATATTGGCAATGTTTTTATATATCGCATGCTTAGTTGCTTCTAACTCAGCATAACCTGTAAGTAGCATTCGCGAGCAATGTGGTTGGATCAGGCGAATTTCTTTAAGTACAGTTAAACCGTTTAACGTTGGCATTAGTAAATCACATATAACTAAGTTTACATTATGTAATTTTGTATATTTGATCGCTGCACATGGGTCACTAAAGCATACAACAACATGGTCTGGTGATAGTAAACGCGAGAGGGCACGTAATATAGCTTCATCATCATCAATGATTACAATGGTTGTTTTCATGATTGAGCCCCAAGTAAATGCCTTAAATCATACAAAACATGTTTAAAATTTCGTTTATGTGGAAATAACCAAAACGCTTTGTAAGAGTAGGCTAATGCCTTTGAGTAGTAACCAAGCTCCCTATAAAATTCACCATAGCATTCACTTAATCTCGCTTTGATTCTTTTAAGTTCATTGTTTGATACAACAGATTGGTTACGATTAATTATTTCGACCATGGCCGCTAAACGGTTTTCTCTATTTGCTGTAATAGAATTGGCGCGCATTAAATAGTGCATTGCACACTGTGTTGAGTAGGCAACATAACCTCGTTTAGCTAATTTTAACCAGCAATCTAAATCTGTAGCGCTACTTAACTTATTGTCAAAACCACCCACATCAACAATGGCTGAACGTTTAACCATTACTGATGATGTACCAACAATATTGGTGGTGATCATTTGGCTGATTGGGTTTTCAAGTAATTGGAAATCTTTACTTTCTTTATTGCATTTAAATTCAGGCCAATAGTCGAAACAACCAATAATGTCCTCGTTCTGTTCATTAAAATGCATATAGTCAGTAAAACTTAACACACAATCAGGATGTTTTAGATGGAATGCAAGTTGACTAGCAAGCTTATCAGCAGACCAATAATCATCGGCATCTAAAAAAGCTAAGTACTCTGACTTTGCTTGTGTAATTGCAAGGTTACGAGCAGCAACAACGCCCTTTCGTTGTTGACTAAAAATCCGTACTTCATTTTTTTCAGCGGCAAGTCGTTGTAGGTAGTTGATACTGCCATCAGTGGAGCCATCATCGACAATAATGATCTCGAACTGAACGTTTTTTTGCTGATAAATGCTGTTAATACAAGTATCTAAATACTGCAAGCAGTTGTAGTTTGGAATGATAATACTGACTTGGCTGTTCATAATATGCTCCAAAAGCATTTCTTCACGTATTAAAGGATACGCAATTTAGACGCCAGCTTTAAATCTGTATTTTCTGTTAAATTACTAAGTCTTTTCTCTTTGTGCGTTGCATTTTGCAAATGCTAAGCATGTTTTTATCTCATTTCGGGAATTTAGCGGCTTTTTTGTCGGGTATGGAACTTGCCATAGCTCTTATAACCGTTTTTGTAGGAGCGTTTTTTTTATGAAGCACATTGCTATATTAGTCCCAAGCTTTCCGATTGCATCAGAAACCTTTGTTGTAACAGAAATAAAAGCGCTGTTAAACGCAGGGCACAAGGTGACGGTGTTAACCTTCGAAAAAACCAGTGTGTTGATTAACTTAACCAGCGCTATTGAAGTGAAAAAAATCACTAAACCAGCGTTTAAATCAATATTTCCTTCAATGCTAAATATTTATAAGTTAGCAAAAGCAGCTCACACTGCAGCTCAATTTAAATCAATTTCAACTCAATCATTACTTGCGTACGGTTATCAAATTGCACGTTATATAAAAGCGGCAAAGATTGATCATCTACATTGTCATTTTATGCATGGGCCACTTGCTTATGGCATTGTCGCAGCGAAACTTGCTGATATAACAGTATCATCAATTGGCCACGGACATGATGTTTATGTAAACAGTGCTGATCTAAAACCTAAACTCGCATTTTGTGATTTTTCGATAGCTGTCTGTGAAGAAATGGCTATGCAATTTAAGCGCTTTTCTGACAGTAACGTTAAGTTACTGCATTGTGGTATCGATACCAGTCAATTTAATCATAGCCCCACATCACTTAATGAGTCCGTCAGGCTAATTTTTATAGGGCGGTTAGTCGAAAAAAAAGGTTTGCAGTTTTTATTACCTGCTTTGAGGCAAATTCCGAAAGAGCTTGGGATCACTGTTGATATTGTTGGTGATGGCCCTATGTTGAACGATTTAATCTTTATGGCTGAAGAGTTAGGAATTAGAAAGTCTGTCCGGTTTTTAGGTGAAAAACCACATGATTGGGTCAGCGAAAACCTAATTTACTATTCAGCTCTTATCGCACCATTTTGTATTGCAGAAAACGGTGATAGGGATACAGGCCCGTTAGTGTTAAAAGAAGCTATGGCCTCTGGTTTACCTGTACTCACCACCACCTTAATGGGGGCAAACGAAATTGTCACACCCCAAGTTGGAATGAAATGCATGCCTGGGAGCATTTCTGCTATTAGCAAAATGCTATTTAAATTCCACCAACTCTCTCCTCATCAGCGTTATATGCTAGGTCAAAATGCTAAACAGCATGTAAATCTAAACTATAACGCAATAAAACAGGCAGAACGGTTATCACAATGGGTTGAATCTTTATAAGGAACGACCATGAGTAACTTAAAGCAAATAGGCTACTTTGCATGTGCAATTTTTGCGGTAAAAGGAATGGGTTTTATACTTTTACCCATTACAACTCGCCTTTTAGAACAACAGGAGTTTGGTCAATTAAACTTCCTAGTAACACTGTCTGCATTATGTTCTCTGGTCGTTTCATTAGGGTTACCTGAGTTATTGCTAAAGCAACAATATGATTCTTTTAAAGAAAAAATGGCATTGTTCCGTGACGCTTTAATCTTAATTCTATTGTTCTGTCTAATGTTCATTCTTTTTGGATTTGTTTTTTCAGAAGATATCATCAAAGCATTACCCGCCAATATCAAGCTGATAGATCTCAAGTTATTAATAATAAATCTTGCGCTAGCAGCCATATTAAGTATTCCTTATACCTATTATCGACTATTTGATCATGCGCAAAAGTATTGTTTTTACAGCGTTTCTCATGCACTGATTCAAACCTGTTTAACAATTACTTTATTAGTGCTTGGCTATAATATCACCGGCATGATGATTTCAGGAGTTGTGTGCACCCTAATTATTTTAGCTTTCACTGTTCATGATATTGCTGATGCAATAAAAGTTAGCTACGCAGAGTTTAGTTGGCGAATCAAAAAATCTCAGGGTGTGTTTTTACTTTCTATAATTTCATCGGGGTTGTTTGTTTATGCAGGTAATGGTGCAGAAAATTGGTTCATTGTTGCTTACTTCGATGAAAAATTGTTAGCTAATTATTATGTTGCGGCTCAGTTTGCAATTATAACCTCATTCACCTTTGAGCCAATTAGACTATGGTGGTTTGCTAAACGCTTTAACCTTATCAAAACAAACAAATTACAGTATCAACAGTATGCTATTTTGTCTCTGAATACGGGTCTTGTATTGTGCGTTATAATGGCCATTATTGCGCCTTTATTACTTAATTTTGTATTACCAGCTCACTATCATGGGCATGACGAATGGCTCGTGTTGCTAATATTAGTTGTTGCTATCAGACATCACAGTGACATTTTAAATATTGGTTGTTACATGCATAAAAATGGTGTGTATGTATCTGTTGTTAATTTGCTAACTGCATGTTTAGGATTAACTTTACTGTATTTCTTGGTGCCACGTTTTGCAGTTGAAGGCGTCATAGCCGCTTTAGCTATCATGCAAAGCTTTAAATTAGTATGTTTTTACATTTTGAGTCAACATCTTGAGCCTTTGCAGCTAGATTTTTTTGCTGTTATCCCAAGTTGGCTTGCATTAGTATCAATAACCTTTGTAACACTGCAATTTGAAAGTTCACTAACAGCTAAAGGGCTTATTCTTGTCTTTTACATTACCGGATTAGCCTTCCAATATAAGTCACTATTTTTACCTGCCATTAAAAAGCTAGTTAAGGGGCATGATTATGCTCAATTACTATAAACAAAACACGCTTTTAATTAATGGCATTTTAATTACTTTTGCTGTAGCAGTGACATACGCAACGGTAGGGCCAATAGCTGTATTTGCTTTGTTGCTCCTGCCATTCGCTGCCTTCACTGCGGTAAAAGTCAGTGTTGCATTTATTATATTATTCATCCTGTTTAGTTACTTTAGACTCCATGAGGCATTTCCAATATTAATGCCTTTTAAAATACCAAAGCTGCTAGCACTTGCATCGTTGCTTGGTATTGTTTGGCATCTTTTCATTTCTCAAAAACTTAAGCCTCACTGGCAAACAAGTCACCTTGTGTTCTTTTTATGGTTTGTTTGGCTCACCGTGTGTGTATTCAGTGCGTCTAATCGTGGACTTGCGATGGAGTACTGGAGTGGCGTTTTAACTAAAGTGCTCATAATGGTCTTTGCAATTTCTTGGTGGATGACATCACTTAAACATTTTAATGCAGTCAGAATTGGCATCATGATTTCTGGTGCTGCCATAGCCTTAGTGGCACTGAGTAACAAAATGAATGGGATTGGTTTAGTAGAAGGGACACGCGTGACAATCTCACGTGAACTGCGTTCGCAATTAGGCGATCCCAATGACTTGTCATTGGTAATGATGTTCCCTGTGTCGTTTTTAGCAGCAGAAGTGTTTGATACAAGTGCGCATAAAGTCAGACGAATAATTGCATTAATTTGCTTAGTGATTGCTATTAGCGGCGTTATTGCGACTCAAAGTCGAGGCGGACTACTCGGTATTGCAGCAGTGATTAGCTTCTTTATTTATCAAAAAGTTAAGAATCCCGTAGTTGTAGCTTGTATTGGTGCTGTTGGAATGCTTGCTATGGTGGCGTTTGCTGGTATTGCTGATAGGCAAAGTGGTGGTTCACATGAAGGCGGAGTTGATGAATCTGCTATGGGCCGTATCTATGCATGGCAAGCAGCGATCAATATGGCGATTCATAACCCACTAACGGGGGTTGGCGTTAATAATTTTGTTGTTAATTACTATTTTTACAGCCCCCATTGGGATGGCAAGAATCATGCAGTACACAGTACATGGTTTCAAGTTTTAGGTGAAACAGGCATTGTTGGCATATGCATTTTCATATTAGTGATTGCCTGTATTTACCGCAGTTTAAACCGAGTATTTTTGATAAATACGCAGTTAAATGATGAAAAAATAGCGGTAAATGCGAAAGCGTTAAAAGGCGGATTAATTGGCTTTATGGTGTCTGGAACATTTTTAACTCAAGCATTTACATGGCCTATTTATATAATCCTTGCTTTAACAATTGCCTTAGAAAAGCTGGTAATGGATAGACAACGGGAGAACGCACATGAGTGAACAACTTAAACATTGGTTAAAATCAAGTGACAGCCCATTTGCAAAATCACTTTTTCAATTTGCAAAAGCTATTCGCAATCCGCAAATTTGGGTGATCCCCGGTGTACATTCCTTGCTGTTTAAACTGCATTTACTTATTAGCACAACTATTAGCGAGATGGCACGTATCTTTTATTACACACCGTTATTTAAAAGCCAAATTAAAGGCACTAAAGCTAATTTATATCTTTATTCAGGAATGCCACAAATATTAGGCAAACTCGAAATTAGTTGTAAAGATAATACGCGCATTAGTGGTATTACAACATTTTGTGGGCGGAGTCAGGGCGAATTTACACCTAAGCTTATAATTGGCAGTAATGTTGATATTGGTTGGCAAAACGCATTTTCAGTGGGGCGTAATATCATTCTAGAGGACGATGTGCGTCTTGCTGGTAGGGTGTTTTTAGCAGGGTTTCCTGGTCACCCATTAAATTCAGAAAGACGTGCAAAGGGTGAGTCTGATGATGAGTGCCAAGTAGGCGATATCATCATTAAACAAGGCGCTTGGATTGGTACTGGTGCAACTGTACTTGCAGGAGTAACAATCGGTGAAGGGGCTATTGTTGCAGCAAGCGCTGTCGTAACTAAAGATGTACCTGCAAACACCATCGTTGCCGGTAATCCAGCAAAAGTTGTTAAACAGCTTAAGGATTCGCTATGAAATTTATTGTATTCGGCGAAGACTGGCAAAGTCACCCAAGTAGTACACAGCATCTATTCAAACAACTAGCAAAACAGCATCAGGTTATTTGGATTAACTCGATTGGGATGCGCAAACCAACATTTCGCTTGATTGATATGAAACGAGTTTTTAATAAATTAAAAAGCCTTTTTTTATCAAAGCGCACCCTTTTTTCATCTAAGCGCAATAGGCCAAATGCTAAAACAACGAATACTAGCCAGAACATTAATTTAACAGCACACACATTAGCGGTTTTACCTTGGCACGATAGCGTTATAGTAAGGCTATTTAATAAATGGATTTTTAATAAAAAAGGTTTCATAGATGATGAGCCAATTGTCTATTGGTTAAGTGTGCCAACAGCAATTAGTTTAATCTCTCCAAGAGAGCAAGATAAAGTAATTTACTATTGTGGTGATGACTTCTCAGCACTGGCTGGTGTTGATCACAAAATGGTTGCGCCATTTGAAAGTGAACTTATCAAAAAAGCAGATACTATCTATGTTGTTAGCGAGCGACTTGCCAACAAAATGCCAAAATCCAAAGTGAAAATGCTTTCTCATGGGGTTGATTTAGCACTTTTTACTACGCAAACAGCAAAAGCCAGAGAACTTGAGCAAATAAGCAAACCAATGATTGGTTTTTATGGCTCCTTAAATGCTTGGCTTGATAAAGCCTTATTGTTGACTCTTGCTAAAGAGAGGCCTGAGTATCAATTAGTGTTAATAGGACACCTCATAGAAGATTTCTCTGAGCTACTCAAGTTGGGCAATGTAACCCATATAAAGGCTGTAGAGCATCATCGCTTAGCTTCATTTGCACAGCATTGGCAAGTATCGATCTTACCGTTTGTTGATAATGAGCAGATAAGATCTTGTGATCCACTCAAGTTAAAAGAATACATAGCCACAGGCACACCAATCGTAACAACACGCTTTGCTGCAGTTAATCCTTACCGTGAGACCATCTTAATAGCAGATACCCATCAAGGTTTTATCGATCGAATTGACTATGCAGTTAGCTTAAGTAAATCACAAAACTTAAACTGGCGAACCAATCAATCTCAGCAAGCTAATAATCATAGTTGGCAAGCAAAAGCCACGTTAGTTTGTAAACAACTAAGATTTTGCTGATTTAATCGTAAAACCTAAAAGCTGCATCTTGTATAGCTACAACATGCAGCTTTTTGCATTTTGGCTCGAGACCTGCAACTTACTAATTAAATGAATGTATCAGGGTTATTTATTTTCAATTTGCAATCAATAACCCAAACATTTTGCAAAATGCAAAGCAATAGGTAAATCATGTTAGTAAAAGAGCAAATCAAACGGTTACTATATTTAGGGCTTTATGCGCTATACACGCGTATTAAGCTTTTTATAATCCCGTTTTGTATTGTGCCACTTGTCGTGATTGTGCTTGCTTTATTTGCACAAAAACAATACAGCAATCATGCAACTATTTTAATCGAAGAATCTGCACTACTTAACCCATATTTAGATGACTTATCTTTCTCATTTCAATTATCAGATCGTATAGCAGCGTTACGCACCTTAGTGATCAGTCGCAAAGTACTTATCTCTGTAGCGAAAGAAACACAATTAATCCCTGAAAATGCCAGCAATAAGCAGGTTGAAGAAATACATCAACAGTTGTCTAAGGCTTTATCTTTATCTTTGATTGGTGATGAGCTGGTCCGCATCAACTTTATTTGGCATAACCAAGCACAAATGAAGCCCGTGCTTGAAAAGGTCGTTGAAAAATTTATAGAGCGTTTACTTGCTCCAACTAAAGCTTCTCTGGATACGTCTGAGCAATTTTTCTACATACAACTTGATAGTCTACGTGAAGAATTAGAGGCTTCAGAAGAAGCACTAGCAGAATTTAAAAGTCAAAACAGTAATACTTTACCAGCCGTGCTTCATAGTAACCGGCAAACATTTGATACCTTACTAAGTGAAAAACAACAAAAAATGATTGCTCTATCTGGTGCAAAAGCAAAGCTTAACGCACTGGTAAGTAAAGTAGGGCAAGCAAATCCTATTTTAGGAAACTTAGAAGAAAAAATAATCCGTACAGAATCAGAACTCAGTTTGCTGCGCACTCGCTATACCGATAAGCACAGCAAAATCATCGAGAAAAAACGTACCCTCGTTAATTTAAAAAGCCGTCAACAAGCATTACTAGAGAAAAGCGAACAGTTAAGTACAACAAATATCGATCAGCTTTGGCAGTTAGTGAACACCTTACCTTCTCAAGATAACAAAGAATCAAGTGTATTGGTTTCTCAACTGTTAGCACTTGAAGAGGCACGCAACAACTTACTACAGCAAGAGCAAGAGTTTGCCATGTTAGAAGAGCAAGTGAAGCTAGTGAGCGATCGTTTATTAGTAACCAGTGATGTTGAAAAGCAATTACGTAAACTCGAGCGTGACTATGAAGTAAAACAATCACTATACAAAGATATGCTCAGTCGTTACGAAATGGCCAAAGTGACCGGCAAGCTTGTTAAATATGAAGGCCCTGACAAAGTTAAGACAATTGAACGCGCATATAGCCCAACGCAACCAATAAATACCTCAATTATGATGACTGCAATTGTAGGTCTTATCTTAGGAATATTTACAGGTGGTGCTAGTGTGTTTGTTGCAGCCCTTTGTGATAGCCATTTAAAAGACACGCAAACCATTGAAAAGTTAACTAACACTGAGGTGGTAACAATACTTCCTATCGTCAATAGCGGGGAAATAACCGGCATTATTGAAGGAGAAAAATCATGAATGTTATGCATTTAGTTCAGCACTTACAGGTAGGTGGCTTAGAAAAAATGGCAATAACGCTACTTCAAAACAGTCAATTTAAGCATTCAAGTATTATTGTTTCGCTTGAGGGGGATAGAAATACTGCATTTGAACAGTGGCCTGAGCTTGAGCCTTTCAGTCATCGCGTCATTTGTTTAGATAAAAAGCCAGGGATATGTTTATCTGTTATAGCTAAAATCAAAAGTCTAATCAGAGAGCATGATATCGACATAATACATAGCCACCACATTGGGCCATTGATTTATGCGGGGATAGCAAGTTCGTTATCGCAAGGTTCAGTACGGCATATTTCAACAATACATGACGCATGGTACCTCACTAATACAAAGCAACGCACTTTTACAAAGTTATTAGATTCGCTAACTAATATATATTGGGTTGCTGATGCACGCATTGTTGCAGACGAATTTAGAGCCAAAACTGCGATTATCCCCGAGCGCACTATTTTAAATGGCATAGATTGCGAAAACTTTATGGCTATTGATGCTAAAGCAGCTCGTGAACAATTCAACTTACCAAATAATGTTAAGTTAATCGGCTGCGCAGCAAGACTCATAGAAGGGAAGGGTCATAAAGATATGATTCATTCACTTCGCTACTTACCCGATGATTTTCATATGGTATTTGCCGGAGATGGAGACCAAAAAGAGTATTTATTAAATTTGGTAAGAAGCTTGCACTTAACTTCGCGGGTTCATTTTTTGGGAAATGTACATGATATGCGTGCATTTTATTCAAGTATTGATGTGATGTGTTTGTACTCTCAACGCGAAGGCCTTCCACTTTCAATAATTGAAGCAATGGCATGTGGTATTCCAATTGTGGCCAGTGATGTGGGAGGCATTCATGAAGTCGTTACTCCAGAGCAAGGAGAACTTGTCAGTGTTAATGACTTTAATCAACTTGCTCCTGCAATTCAAAGAGCCTGTACTTTACCGCGGGGACTCTGTATCCGTCACCATGCAATTAAGGTTGCTGATGCACGAACAATGAGCAGTAAATACGATAATTTATACTCAGCACTGCTGATGTAGGAGGTTAGTATGACATTTGTTACGCTTCTATTTATTACCTTGGTGTGTGTTGTTATATATCACCATATTGGCTACCCAATTCTGTTAAAACTGGTTGCCTCAAGAAAGTTAAAACCAACTACACAGCAAGAGTGTGCTGATAAGTATCAACCAAAAATTGCGATTTTAATGTGCGCTTATAATGAACAGCAGCACATTGCTGAGAAGCTCCATAACCTAGCCTCATTAATTTATGATAACAGTCGCTATTCAATCCATGTTTATTTTGATGGCTGTACAGACAACACGATAGAACAGGCAATGCAAGCTCAACAAGTGCTTCATAGCCAAGAAGTACAGTGCTTTTTTCATATTCGCGATGAGAATATGGGGAAAGTACAAGGCTTGAATACCCTGATGGGCATTGCAAAATATCAAAACGATATTCTACTTTTTACCGATGTCAGTGCCTTATTAAGCATTGATGTGCTCGATAAAATTGTAGAGCATTTTGTTAATCCCTCTATCAGTATTTTAACCGGTGTGTACACATTGGATGACGATGCAGCTGAGTCACAAAAGGTTTATTGGCATTATCAAAATCAAATTAAGAAATCAGAATCGAACCTTGGTGCTGTTATTGGTGTCCCTGGTGCTATGTTCGCTATGCGCTCAAGCGATACGTTTGAACTTGAACAAAACACCATAAATGACGATTTTGTTTTATCGATGAAAGTATTGGGCAAAGGGGGCAAGGCGGTACTTGACGAAGACGTTGTGATATACGAACGTGATTGCGATTCACAAAGCGATGATTACACCCGCCGCGTACGTTTAGGCGCCGGAAATTGGCAACAAATTAAAGCCTTAATGATTTTGTTAAATCCTCGTTTAGGTTGGACTTTTCTTAATTATTTTTCTCATAAAGTTCTGCGTGGTGTAATGCCTATTATTCTAGCCATTATCTATGCCAGCATTTTTTTTGAGGCATTTTTTGCACACACATTGTGGGCACAAGCTCTTGCAACAGCTATAGCGTCTTTACACATTACACATATAGTCAAAGCAACTTGCCAAATTACAACACCTATACCTTTGATTGATAAGAGCAACTATATATTAAATAGCTACTTCTTAGCATTGTGGGGAATTATTCGCTACGAACTTGGCTACTTTAACAAACCTTGGAAACGGGTTAGGTCAATTCGTAAGGCCTCAACCAAAACGCTAGTTAAAACAATAAAACGCACAATTGATATTGTTGGCGCGCTAGCACTTCTCACTCTTGTATGGCCAATCTGCTTAATAACTGCTGTTGTAATAAAACTAACCTCAAAAGGCCCAGTGATATTTAAACAGTTGAGAGTGGGCGAAAGCTCAGATGAATTTGTGTCGCTTTTTTACGTTTATAAATTTCGCTCTATGGTTGTTGATGCTGAGTCACACTCAGGTGCTGTTTGGGCAAGTAAAGATGATCCAAGAATAACAGCGGTTGGCCGTTTTATGCGTAAAACCCGTATCGACGAGCTTCCGCAACTTTTTAATGTTCTTAAAGGAGAGATGTCTTTAATAGGCCCTCGACCTGAACGCCCAGTTTTCTACGGCAAACTGGAAAAAGATATTCCCTATTTTTGTCAACGTACTTACGGGGTGAAACCGGGTATCTCAGGTCTTGCACAAGTAATGAACGGATACGACGAAACAATAGAAGACGCCAGAAGTAAGATAGGTTGGGATTACGCTTATTCATTGAGTATGTCTTCTCCTGTTGCATGGGCAAAATTAGAATTATCAATTATCCTGCGAACCTTACTTGTTGTTTTCACTGGTAAAGGACAATAACAGGTTCTGCAAATTACGTTGCATAATGCAATTTTTGCTATCAAAAATGTTTGCATTATGCATCAGTCAGCCTTTATTGATATATAAATCAATGCGTTATAAACTGGCACTGTAGTTGTACTGTTAACTATGACTAACCAAATACAAAGGTAGAAGATCATGGCTAACAACACAAAAGTATCTGTAGACAGTAAATACATCACACTCCCAAATGATTTTTCGGGCCTTGCAGTAGACGGCTTTAAAGATCAATTCGAAGAAGTAGCACAAGGTAAACAAACCAACGTTGTACTCGATTTTAGTGAAACAACTTTTATCGACTCATCAGGTATAGGTGCGATGGTCTTTTTATATAAACGCATTGAGAAGAAAGGCCAAAAGCTGTCATTACTTAATGTCTCTGGTCAGCCTCATAAGTTAATGAGTCTGTTAAGAGTCGACAAAACAATCCCTTTCATTGAACAAAATGATATAGCTTGAGGTGAGTTATGAAGCACACACTCTTTATAATAATTTTGCTCACGTTAGGTGGATGTGCTTCTTGGCCTGATGAAGGGCAAGGCGGCTGGGCTGAAAAATATCAGAACTACCCGTTAACCGATGAGCAAAACGAGCTTATTTACGATACACAGGAAACCATTGTACTTAGTGAGTTTGAACATCATGTACTCAAACTTGATTTACTAAAAGCACAAGGTATTCAACAATGTATGCCTGCTCAATTATTAAAAGCACAGATATATGAAAACCGCATTCGTCGACTCATTGCGGCTAAAATGTGGTCTGATGCCGAGCATGATTTACTCGTTCATTACCATGGACTAAATCAACTAACTAAACACTTCGAGACGGTTAATGCTTTGACTAAATGCGGTGCAGCAACAAAAGCAGAAGAACCAATGAGTGTTTCTCTTAAAGAACAGATCACAGAGCTTTTGAATAGCGATAATCAATTTTCATTAAACGACTTTCAGGTAACGCCGAAGTATCTCTCACGCTTAGCACAAGCTGCAGATCTAATTAAACAAGTGAAAAATGTTGAGTTATTGCTTGTCGGTCATGCTGATATTAGTGGTCAGCAAATAACAAATTATGAACTGGCTCTTAAACGCGCCGAAACAGTGAAACATTGGCTGGGTGTTTATGGTGTAAACCCTGCAACTATGACCACCTTAACGCAAGGAAGTTTATCGCCTTACAGCGAACAACCTGATTCGAGTTTTAAGCGCCATTCAGATAGACGTGTAAACGCGATTATTATCGACAAGGGTGACGAAAAAGTAAATGAGCAACATCCTGCATTATCTAGTTGGACGAAAATCTTAAACGGGCCTAAGGAGTAATACCATGAAACAATTACTTTTATTACTTTGTTTAATTTTTCTTGCAACCACAGTGGCTGCTGAAGAAATCAAAGTGGGCAATAAGCTTTTCGTCTATTTACCTGGTGAAGCTGATTTTTCTCAACCATTTGAGGTAGATAAAGATGGCTCTATCACACTGCCTGAGCTGGGTCGTTTTAATGTGGCGGGCTTAGAACTTAAAGAAATTGAAGCACAGCTTAAAAAATCACTCAGTGAAGTCTTTGTTGCAATGGATGATTTTTATGTAGAAATACATTCGCGCGATATCTTTATTAATGTAATGGGTTATGTGAATGAACCTTCACAAGTTAGTATTCCAAACGACGGTAACATTCAAATGGTAATAGCCAGAGCTGGGGGCTTAAAACCCGGCGCCCAACTAGACCGCTTACAAATTCGCCGTGCAAATGAAGTTATAGAGTTCAACTATAAAGCGTATCTAGACTCAGGCAACATAGATTTACTACCCAGCTTACAAAGCGCTGATACTGTATTTGTGCCTGTTTCTCCGCTATTAGGTAATGTACAAATTGATTTTGATGCTCAAACATTAAGTGCTTCTGGCGATGCGAGCGATAACAGTGCGATTACTTTATTGGGTGAAGTGCACAACCCGGGTAGTTTCTCTTTTAAAGAAAATATGAGTGTGCTAGATGCATTAATGCGTGCAGAAGGCGTAACTCGCTATGCTGATGTAACTAAAATTCGCGTCATTGTTGATAAAACCCCAGTGGTATTTGATCTAAAAGCATACTTAGATAAACCAAGCAACGATACCATGCCAGAGCTCAAAGCGGGCTCTACTATCTATGTACCAATTATGGTCGATGATGTGAATACCACATCAAGAACCGTGTACATCATGGGAGAGGTACAAAAGCCTGGTGCCTATGAAGCCGCAGAAAATACAAGCTTTTTAGATATTCTTGCTAATGCTGGGGGGCCAACACGCTTTGCTGAAACTCGTCAGATTAAAATTTTAACTCCAGCAGGCGAAAGCATCTTATTTGACTTACAAGGTTACAGCGAAGGCCTTATTACTGCAAAAGTACCTAACTTAAATCCGGGTGATGTAATTTTTGTACCAGAGAAAACCGATCAAAATGAGAAAAGCTGGTTAAAGGTTCCACCCAAGCGAGCAATTAAAATCATTGGTGCGATCATGTCACCAGGACGCTATGAGTGGAGTCAAGAAATGGATTTTACAGATTTACTCGCCCATGCCGGCGGCCCAACAAAAGGGGCCAATATTAACGACATTAAAATTGTTAGAAATGGCGAAGTGACAAAACGCTTTGATTTAGAGCAATACACAATTAGTGGCGCTAAAAAGCATGCGTTACCGAGTTTACAAGCGGGTGATACCATTATAGTTGAAGAGTTACCTGTTGATCCTTCAGACAACAAATCACAGTGGATCCGCCAAGAGTCTGGAAAATCAATTTATATTATGGGGCAGGTTGGTTCACCAGGTCGATATGCTTTTAATACCAACATGCACTTTATTGATATTTTGGCTGCAGCTGATGGTCCGACCGATAATGCAGACCTACGTAATATTCGTATTACTCACCGTAATGGTAATACGGCTAAAGTTAGCAGGTTAAACCTTGCAATGTATTTTGAAACCGGCGATGAAACATTATTTCCCCATGTGTTACCTGGCGACACCATTTATATCCCAGAAAAAAACAAAGACTGGTTACGTACACCTAAAGAGCAAGTTGTTCGAATCATGGGCGCAGTTGAAAAACCAGGACGCTATAGCTTTGACGATACCATGACAGTGCTTGATGTTTTAGCAGAAGCAGGCGGTCCATCAAGTTCAGCACTCATCGACAAAATCGTGGTTGTGAACCACTCTTGCTGCAAAGAGCAATCAAGAGTATTTGATTTAGAAGAGTTTGTGAAAAACCCTAACTCAGCTTACATACCGGTTCTACGAGCGGGCGATACACTTTATGTCCCTGATAAAGGGCAAGATTTAATGAGTCAATTTAAATCAAACTTCTTAGATTTTATTACTGTGCTAGCTTTAGTGGTGGGCTTATGAAATTAATTCCTGCGCAATACCAAGAACTAGAAGCTGTGTGTAACGAAATAGATAATGCTAAAGCACGTTGCATTTGTTTTATTTCTTTAACAGGCAATGAAGGGTCAACGTCATTGTGTGCAAGTGTTGCTAGACGTTTAAGTTTACAAGGTTCAAGAGTACTAATTATCGACTTGAACCCTTTAAACCCTTTTAAATTGGATGCGCAAACAAAAGCAGAATCATGGTGTTTTAGTGATATATCTTGTCAGCTTAATATTATTAATACTGATTATGTTGATTTATTAACCATGCAGCACCTAAAAGAGCTGGAATCGGTAAAAAATAAAACAGTACTCAATGATGCGATTGAACGAATAAAGCAAGAGTACGATTTTATTTTTTTAGATATGAGCCCGGCCTTGAAACGTAACCGAGGTAATGTGCCGCTGCATGCATTAAGTCTGTGTACTGAATTAACCTTTTTGACAGTATCACTTGGTTACAACAATGAAGAGGCGCTGTGTCACGGGGTCGCAAATTTAAACAATGCGGGGATAAAAAATATAAAAATTGTTGTTGCTCAACATCAGTTTGCACCGCTTGGTAGTCGTATTTTAAATACACTCAATAAATACCAACAAAAGTGGCCAACACTCACTAATTTTTTAATTAATAAAGTGATCAAACAACGTTGGTTATTTGTTCCTTACTGAGGCCTTGTATGGATTGTTTATATCAAAAATCATTTCAATTAGATTGGCCTATTGTTAGTGAGATCCGCCATATTCTAAAACATGTATTAACAGCTATAAGTGTTAAAAATCAAGATATTGATGCTGCCGGCTTGGTTGCTACTGAGTACCTAACAAACTTGCTACGTCATAGCGAGGAAAGTGATAAAAAGCTGCAGTTTTCAATGTATAAATTACCTAAAAATAAATTGCTTATAGAGTTCACTGATGCAATGCCAAGCTATAATTTGTTTGAGAATCATAGCTCTGATTGGCATCTAGAAAGTGGTGAGTTAGTAGAAGGTGGTATGGGTGTAGCGCTTATTAAGCACTACTTCCCAAATGCTAAGTACACATCAGAGAAGCACAAAAATACCTTTTCATTTCATTTATCAAACATTGATAAACGACCAACACTGATTTATATCGATGATGACAAATCTCAGTTAGCTTTGCTAAATGCTTATCTTTGCAACCACTTTCAGGTAATTTGCTGTGAAGATATAGAGTCAGGTTGGCAAGAGCTACTTACATCGGGCGCAACGATTTTGTTGCTTGACCATAAACTAAAAAATGGCACAAGTGAGCCATTATTAAAAAAATTAAATCAGTCAAATATTAAAACAAATTTATCAGTAGTCATGCTAACCGGAGATGATAGTGATGAACTTATTAAACGGATAAATTTATTAGGGGTTGATGACTACTTAGTAAAACCCGTAACAAAAACTCGATTACTTCAAAGTATTGAACGAATTGTTCATCGATTCTCTGCGTTAAAATATTTAATTAACGAAGAGCGAATGCAAACACAGCGTAGTTTAACAGATCATACCGCCTATAATTTTGGCTCGATTATTTCACAAAATGGTGGCGATTTCTGTTTATATCCCCACCAGCCACAAAAGCCAGTTATCTTAGGAGATATGATGGGGCATGGCATTACAGCTTTAAAAGAAAGCTTCGCCATCAAAGGTTTTTTGAGTGGCTGTTTGGCCACAGAGATCCCCTTACAAAATGTTCTTAGCACCTTAAACACAGCACTCTGTGAACAACGACTGTGTAAATCGAGTTTAGTGACCTTATTAATAACATTTATAGAAAACAACACATTCCATTGGTTCAATGCCGGTCATCCTGCTCCTTGTGTTATTACTAAAAAAGGGCAGTTAATACAGTTAACTGGAACAGACCCTTTACTTGGTTTAAGTGATGAGCATCACTACTCACATTACCAATATGACCTGAGTGATGTTGAGCATATTTTACTATTTACTGATGGCTGGTTAGACAACCAACATTTTAATGAGGTGGGTCAACACATAGCAAATTTAACGGCCGAAGATCTTCACAGTGAACAATTTGCATATAAGCTTTGGCAATCAAGCCAAGTTAAACTATCAGACGAAGTTGATGATGCGTCTTTAATTGTCATCAATAAACACTAAATATAGAGTTTACAAAGTCACCAATTAAGCACTAAGCTACTAGTAAGGAACTGTAAAATAATCACTTTATCTCAGCATAAAAACTAGAAAAAGGAAGCCAGTAATGCCACCTAAAATACTCATTGTTGAAGATACTGAGTCACTCGCCTTGATGTATCAGTCTTATCTGATTCCAACGGGAGTGAAAACACGCATCGCTTATAACGGTGAGCAAGCAATGTGTGCATTACAAGAATTCGAGCCTGACTTAATAATTTTAGATGTCATGCTACCCGATATAAATGGCTTGGATATTTTATCTTCGTTAGACTCAGACACCGCACCACAAGTTATTGTTCTTACAGGTCATGGCACCAAAGAAATGGCCATTAAAGCCATTAAACTCGGCGCGAGTGACTTTTTAGAAAAACCAATAGAAGCCGATCGTTTTAGGATCACCGTAAATAACGCGCTTAAATTAAAAGACTTAAAGCAAACGGTAAAAAGTTATCAAACTACATACGAAAATGGTAAATATTTTGATTTGATTGGTAGCTCAAGCGTGATGCAGTCAGTTTATCAAATCATAAAATCTGCATCGGCAAGTAAAGCAACCGTGTTCATCACCGGTGAAAGTGGTACTGGTAAAGAGTTGTGTGCACGAGCTGTGCATTTAGCATCACCTCGAGCTAATAAGCCTTTTGTTGCTCTAAACTGTGCAGCTATTCCTAAAGACTTAATTGAAAGCGAAATATTCGGACACTTAAAAGGCGCTTTTACTGGTGCTATAGCAAATCGAGAAGGAGCCGCAGGTCAAGCTGATGGCGGCACGTTATTTCTTGATGAACTTTGTGAGATGGATATCAACTTACAAAGCAAACTACTGCGTTTTATTCAAACGGGATGTTATCAACAAGTAGGCAGTGAAAAAGAAGTAAAAGTGGATGTACGCTTCGTTTGCGCTACCAATCGAGACCCGTTACTAGAAGTACAAGAAGGTCGCTTTCGGGAAGATCTCTATTATCGTTTACACGTTATTCCAATAGCCTTACCGCCACTAAAACAACGGGGCAAAGATGTTATAGAAATTGCTGATGCGTTATTTAAAAAAATAAGTAAAGAAGAAAAGCGTCAATATAAAGGGATGTCTGAAGGCGTAAAAAACTTATTTTTGGGCTACAGTTGGCCTGGTAATGTTCGTCAATTAGAGAACACGATTCGTAATATTATGGTGTTACATGATGAATCATATATCGAAGTGGATATGATCCCCGCATTACCTCAATCCTCTAATCAGAATCAATTAGCATCGTTGCATCAAGTACCGCAACCAGAAGTCATTATTACTGCTGTAGATACAGGCTTGCATACTGAACAAGCTACCATGAATGACACTTTGTTGACGTTCACTCAAGCAGACATTGAACCATTATGGCTTGTTGAAAAACGTTACATTGAACAAGCTATACAAGCATGTGATAACAACATTCCTAAAGCAGCTGCTTTATTAGATGTGAGCCCTTCAACTTTATACCGAAAAATTAAAAGCTGGGAAGAGATGCAAGTAAGCTAGTTCGATAAACTCGGTTAAGTTGCTTGAATTGTTGCTCTCCACCAAACCGTTGCCTGACCAAAGTATGTGCATTAGTAAGCATGTAAGTAATTTGGTCAGGGGTTAAATTGATTAAATTATTTAATTGCTTAGATAGCGCTTGCGCAGAGTTGTCTGTCATTAATAGCCCATTAGTTAAGTGGCTCACAATATGAGGTAATTGCCCAACTGGAGAGACAATAACTAATACGCCATGCGACATTGCCTCAAGCACTACCATTGGCAGTCCTTCAGCCCTAGAACAGACCACTAATACATCGAGTTTTTGCCAAATTTCATGTTGGTCGCACATGCCGTGAAAGGATACTGAAGAAAGCTCAAGGTCGTCACGCATAGGTCCATCGCCAAACATATGAAAAATTAAAGAACTAGTAGCAAATTGCTTAGCAACATCTACAAATATATCGGGCGCTTTTTCTATTGAAAGCCGACCAACAAAACCAACATTTAAATTGCTTTTGCATTTAGGTTCTAATGTCGGGTTAGCATTAGGAATAGAAATGAAGTTTTCAAGCACTTCGGCATTGTAAATATCGGCAGCTAATTGATTTGAAACTGCAAAGTTTTTAGAAAAGAAGCTTAAAAGCTTATCAAGCTTGTTATATAAAAAGACTTTACCACGGCCAACTTCTCCAGCATGGTAAGTCGAAATGCAAGGGCGGTTTTGCCAGCGGCATACTAACTTACCCATGATACTTGCCTTGTACCCATGGGTGTGCAGTAACGCTGAACGAGGAAACGATTTTAAAATATCGTTTAAACTTTTTAAGCTCCCGCCAGCAAAACCATAGACGATATTTTCTTGCTCTAAGCGATAGTAAAAATCCCGATTATTATGATCTTGATAAAATAGGATTGAACTCTTAATATTGTTTCGTTCTAAAAGCTTATTTAAAGCAATTAGGTGACTTTCGATTCCACCTATCAGGCTTGAATCAACAAATAAAATAACACTGTATTTCATATTCACTCCAAGGTGAGACCATGATAGATAATGCTACATTTTCTCAGTTAAAACAGGATGTTGGTGATGACTTAGCTAAACAGCTTTTGCAAGTCTATATCACTGAATCCAGTCAAATTGTTTCAAGCCTAGCTGATCCAAACAAGCAAACTGACATCGAAATTAATGCGCATAGCTTAAAAAGCAGTAGCCTGAGCTATGGTGCATTAGCTGTCGGAAAACTTGCCGAACAAATTGAAATGAAAGCTAAAGCAGAACAATTCGATGACCAACTTGTTAGCCTAATCAGTACGTTACAAGATCAATTTACACAGACCTCAACCCACGCGCAGAGCTTGATCAGCGCGAATTAATTGCTCATGCTCAGTCTCTAAACTGAGCGGCATTTTTAAGATTTCCCCAAACACCGTACTTAACTGCTCTATATCGTGTTGTTGATTAGCCGATTTCACCACATCATTAAAATGCGAAACAATTTCACTAAGTGCATCTAAAGAAATACTTAAATCGCAAAAACTATAGCCCAGCATGCCTTCAAGCCAGTCAACAGGTTTCATATCGAGCGATTTAATAACACTGGTTTCTTTAGCGATGTTTTCAATAAACACTCTACATGCAGATGTGTTTTGTACGGCTTTGGCAATATCTTCTACTAACATGGCTGGCATAACACTGGTAATCAGACTGCCTGGGCCAATAATAAGCATATCTGCGTTTTCTATTGCTTGAATAACACCTGGTGCGGCATTTACATTTTGAGAAAGGGTGACGTAATCAGGTAATTCCGCCAGAGAATCAATTTCGCATTCGCCAAATACTTTTAAACCAGAAGGTAACACCGCAAGTAAATCGGTAGGTTCATCTGACATGGGTAAAATATTTTCAGAGTTTCCTAACATTGCGTTAAACCATGCTACTGCTTGAGTCGCAGAGTTTGTTTGCTGCGTTAAACTTAATAATGCTAAATTACCCAAGCTGTGGCCATCGAGTTCACCGCCACTAAAACGGTGGTGAAATACTTGATGAATAAGTGAATCATTATCTGCAAGCTGTAAACAACAGCGCCGTATGTCACCCAATGCAACAACATCTTGACTATTTCTTAGCTTGCCAGTGCTACCACCATTATCGGTTGTTGCTACAATCGCAGTTAGTTCTGCACAATGAGGTCTTATAGCACTGAGCATATGAGATAAACCATGGCCACCACCAATGCATACTATTTTCATGATTCTTACCCCTTATTCGTTCAATACTACTTAAAAGCATAGTCTGTACCAAAAGATTAAGTTTTATAAGGTAATGAAATTTAAATACTTTATTTTCTAGGTTTAGTGTCTACACTAAAAGTGGGGCATTTATTTGCAATATGCGACGCAATATCAACGTGGAAAAGCAATGGCTGAATTAAATTTACAACAGTTACAGAGTGAACTTCGCAAGTTTCACGGTATAAATGACAGTCGAGCGTTGAAAGCGCAGCTTGAACATGTATTAGCTCCGTACTTTACTTTTAACGAACTTTGTTTAATCAATATCGAACATGACAAAGCATCTTTCGAAATGAGAACCACAAAACACCTTGAATTTGATGAACAATTACTAAAGGAAATACTAAAATCCAGTAACGACGAATGGTGTTTTTTTAATACTAACCATGTTTTCCTAAGCTCAGAGCCACTTAATGATGCCTTGATATTTAAAGTCGCCTTGTCTGAAGAAAGCATGCAATGTTTTGTGTTTTTTTCAGTTAAAGAAAGTGACTATTTTTCTAAAAAAGCATCAACAGCGCTCCATGTGCTATTACAGCAAGTTGCATGGCAGTATTCGCAATTAACACGTTTAAATAGGCAAAAATTTCATTCGACCTCGTTATTAACTCGCCTTGGAGAGCTGTCAGAATTATTTAGAGACTTTGCCAGTGAATGGTTTTGGCGCACCAATAAAGAAGAGCGGTTTATTAATGTGCTGACCACAGCTAGCCACAGTAATTTATATAAACGTCATTTTTTACATAAAAATTTCGATGCGATCATTACTCAGCAAGAACAAAAACAGCTTAAAAAATGGTCTCACTTTAAACATCTTTTAGCCGAGCATGCTGAGTTTCTTGATTTTGAGTTTGAAGTTAACTCCTCACCATCGGCATGGGTATCATTTAGTGGCAAGCCACAGTTTGATGCACAGGGTCAGTTTAGAGGGTACCTCGGAATTGCAAAAGATATCACAGTAAACAAAGACCGTGAGCAAGCTTTGCAATTAGCAAAAGAAAAGGCAGAAGAAGCGAATCTTGCTAAATCTAAATTTTTAACCGTGATGTCACATGAAATACGTACCCCTATGAATGCGATAGTCGGAATGTTAGATTTGCTTGCTGATTCAAAACTTACCGACAAACAAAGCCGCTGGCTTGATTATGCTAATTCAAGTGCCGATTTATTACTTGATTTAATTAGTGACGTACTGGATTTTTCTAAAATTGAAAGTGGCTCATTAGATTTAGACATTAAAGCAACCGACATCAATGCCTTGGTGAAGAATATTGCATCACAGTTTTTAGAGATAACACAAGGCACTAACGTTGTTTTTTCTACACAAATCAAAGACGGCTTACCGGATAAAATAAATATTGATAGTGCGCGAGTAGGGCAAATACTTTTTAATATTCTTGATAATGCTTTTAAGTTTACCAAAGTGGGGACAGTTAATTTTGTAGCAGATTACACTGACCAATACCTACACTTTGAAATATCAGATACCGGGCAGGGAATATCTCCTTCACATATTGATTCAATTTACGATGCCTTTAAACAACATGACTATGGTGTAAACCGGCAGATTGAAGGGGTTGGTCTTGGTTTAAGCATAACAAAGAGCCTTGTTGATCTAATGAAAGGGGATATTAAAGTTGTTAGTGAACAAAATGTAGGTACTAAGTTTACTATTCAGATCCCCTATACGGTTGTAAGTGCTGATACCAAAGTAGTTGACGACGAAAACACATTAGAGCCTATCGCTATTTTGGTAACTGAAGACAATAAGACCAATCAAGTGTTGATTAAAGCTTTCTTAGAAAAGCTTAATCACCATGTCACATTGGCTGATCATGGCCAACAAGCAATTGAAAAGTTACAACAACAACACTTTGATTTAGTTCTTATGGACATGATGATGCCCGTTATGGATGGTATAACCGCAACAAAATACATTCGTGATGAATTAAAGATGACCTTACCCATAGTAGCGTTAACAGCCAATGCTTCGCATCAAGATAAAGCAATCTGTATAGATGCGGGAATGAACAAAGTATTAACTAAACCGATTCGCTTTCATGATTTAAATAGGGCTTTGAGGGTGCTATTTAGTCAGTAACAAAGCCCCGAAGGGCCTTTTACAATACCATAGCTGCAATCCAACCGGCGATCAGCAACGGAATATTAAAATGAATAAATGTCGGTACCACAGAATCCCATATATGGTCATGTTGCCCATCTGCATTTAAACCAGATGTTGGCCCAAGTGTAGAATCTGATGCGGGGGAGCCTGCATCACCTAATGCCCCTGCAGTGCCAACAAGCGCCGCAGTGGCCATTACTGAAAAGTTTAGTTCTAATGCCAGCGGTACAAATAAGGTGGCAATAATAGGCACCGTCGAAAATGAGCTACCAATGCCCATCGTTATTAGTAACCCAACAAGTAAAATTAATGCAGCAGCAAGTGGTTTATTCCCTTCCATAAGGCCAGCTGCTGAACTAACAAGGGAGGTGACATCACCTGTTGCTTGCATTACCGAAGCAAACCCTTGTGCAGAAATCATAATAAAGCCAATCATCGCCATCATAGCAACGCCTTTACTAAAAACATCACTATTTTGTTCCCATTTAACAACTCCAAATAAACTGAAAATCATTACACCAACTAGTCCACCTAATATCATCGAATTGCTAACACTTTGAGCTACTAACGAGCAAAGCACAGCTGCAATTCCCACAATAAGTACTTTTTTAGGTTGTTCGATAACAACATTTGGAGGTGTTTCAGTAAGCGGGTGTGGAGCATAGTCACGGCGTTTTTTATAGCTAATAAACACTGCGATTAACAAACCTACAACCATGCCAAGTGCAGGGATGATCATTGCCATGGGCACCTGGGTATTCACAATTTCTAAACCATTATCGGTTAAGTTTTTATGTAAAATTGAATATAGGTATATTCCACCAAAACCATAGGGCAAAACCATGTACGAGGTTGCCAAACCAAAAGTTAAAATGCACGCAATAGCACGCCTATCTAAGCGCAGTTTGTTGAATATCACTAGCAACGGTGGGATCAATATGGGAATAAAGGCTATATGCACTGGGATTAGGTTCTGCGAAGAGATCGCGCAAAGTAAGATAATAACTAAAATAAAATAACTTAGCGTTGTTTCGCCTTTATGGCTGTGCTCATTCACCTGTTTTAACAGGGTTGAAGCAAGTATTCGGGTCAATCCTGATTTTGAAATAGCCACAGCGAATGCCCCTAACATGGCATAGCTTAATGCTATTTCTGCACCACCAGAGAGCCCGTCATTAAATGCATTCAGTGTTTCTGATAGACCAAGCCCGGCAGTTAGACCAGCCACAATCGCACTCAGTGTCATTGCGACAATAACGTTAATTCGGCAAAGAGTTAGTACCAGCATCAAAATAACGCCAATAATTACTGCATTCATGGTTTTCTCTATTTTGCTGTTTTGATGGAGTTTAACAGAAGTCGTACCTGCTTTTTGCGGTTTTGATTAAAAGCCTGTTGCTGATAACGTACTTCGATGAATATTTGTTCAAATTTAGCTAGTTTGCTGGCAACTGTTGGCTTTGAGCGCTTCATCAAAGCGATATTTTGCAAAGGAGTGTTTGTTTTATCGTAGTGAATTTGTTGTTTTTCAGCCCAGCGATAAAGCTGCATCAGTTCAAAAACAAGTGGTTCAGAACTGCGAGGTAAACGCTTGTTGTATAAAAAGTAACTGGTAAAACAAAGTGCGAGAGTTACCATAATTACCAATGGAGTTAACCAAAATGCATTATTACCAAAAAGCGCTTTAAATAAGTTTTGTTGCGATTGCTCGTCAAAAGTTAAAACCCAATTTGTCCACTTGTAATCAAGCTCTTCTAATTTAATACGAAGCCAATTAATCGCTTTTAAGTGACTCCAGCGCTTTAAGCCAAAGTTTAAATTATCATTAAACCGTTCGCTCAACGCTTGAAACTCTGACAACGAACCGTTGAGACGCTCAGGTGCAACAACTTCAGTTGCATCGAAAACATGCCAACGCTCATCGTAAAATACTTCAACCCATGCATGTGCATCATATTGGTAAATATTAAGGGTTGTGCCTTGTCGTTCCGCACCTAAGTAGCCTGATACAACGCGTGCTGGATAACCTGCCGCACGAAACATAAAAGCTGCTGTACTGGCGTAGTGGCCACAAAACCCACTCTTATTTTCAAACACAAACTGATCAATGGTGTTTTTATTAAGCATAGGAGTAGGAGTTAGGGTATAGCTAAATTGTTGCGTATTAAAATAGCCTAATAGAGCATTGAAATACGATTGTGCGGTAGTATTTTTATTGGCTAAATTATTTACAAGCTCACGAGTCTTGGGGTTACTTTCAACGGGAAGTTGTGTATAAAGCCGCTGCTCAAAAGGAGTTAGGCTATAACTTACTTGCGTACTTTGCACAGCATATTTAATATTTTTATTTAGATTGCCTTTACGTTTTAGTAAACCGTTGTATGTGCTTGCCACATTATTATGACTACTCGTGGCAAACCCTAACGCAAAAAGCCAGTTCGATGATGACGGCTCGGCAATAACATTATATTCAACGTTAGGTTCTTCAATATTGACACTACGATTGTCGTTAAATTGTTGAGACTTCAAAATGTCCGATACTAACCATTGCTGACCGTCAAAGGCATCATGAATTAAACTGCGCCAATAATAGGGCGCTTGTAAGGTCGAGTTCGGCTGCTCTTCAACTCTGAACACAAGGTCATCAGACTCTGCAAGCTTGGCAATTGCAAAAGGGTCAACTTGTTCAGATAAGCCAGTTTTTGCAAGCTTTGGCCCCGGAAGTTGCCAAAATGCAGGGAGTTTAGGTAAAAATATAATTAAAAAAACCGATACTGGTAATGCGAGTAAAACTGTTTTAATACTTTGCTTATTGGCAGACTTGAAGCTTTTAGGGCTTGATAAATAACCCAGAACCGCAAAGTTAATGATGTAAAGCAAGCTGACAAGCAGGGTCTCTAAAATGCCTTGATAGAACAAATATACCGTGGAAAGGTTAAAAAATACCAGTAAACATACGGTTTGATAGTGTTTTACAGCTTTAGCTTGCAACAATTTAAAAGTACTAGCGAGTAACATCATAGATACAAACAGTTTAACTGTATCGCTAATCCCTACAGTTACAAACAGTGCAATTAAACACAGTGCCGCAAGGATATTTGCCATCAGTGCAGTGAGTTTTTTATAAAACCGGTCTAACACGAGATTAAAAAAACTTAAGCCGACTAATATGAATAAAAACGAACTAGGGATCTCACTAAATAATAAGCCACTGATTGCTATAAATAGGAATGATAAAACGGCATTAATAAGCGATAAATTCACAACTAATGCTCCGCTAAGGCTTTTAAACAAGCTGTTTGATGGACATCACCAGACGCTTTTGAAATTTTCTTTTTTGGCAAAGTTAATGAAAAAGCGATTTGTTGTTCTGTAAGTTGATTAACTAAAAAACATAGCTGACTTAAGCGATACTCTGTATTACCACTTAGCATATTAAAATTAAGCGCTAACTCTTGAGTCGTATCACTGGTAAATTCTTTGCTCAACAATTGCTGTGTTTTTGCATAGTGTTTCCATGATACTTTATTCAAAGCTGAGCCTTTAATAAAAGGTGTTAATTGATAAAACTCATCAGAACCTGTTCTAGATTGTGCATTATCACCTGCATCGTTCAGCTCTTCATGTAACTCAATATCTAAGTTTTCTGCTAATTTAGGAGTAGGGTAAACATAGATCACATCACTCGGCTGAATATAACTCCACACAGACACTAAACCAAATGGAAAGTGACTTATTATTTTTGCTTTTTCAAGACCGTAAACACCACGTTTAGTACAGTTAAGTGCTATTTCAATGGTTTTTTTGTCCGAGTTATCCAGCGATATAGTCTCTGACTCTGAGCCAGATATCATTAATTTTACTTGTTGGCTACTAGAGGTTGATTGTAACTGATAACGCGCATATTGAGATTTTGGAGCATAACTATTTATAGCAAAAAGATACTTAACAGATAAACCGCGCATATTCTTATAACCAGTGAGAATCGAGAACACCAAAATAACTACCATCAAATAGGCCATCGCCAAGATCAGATTGTTTTGATAATTGATGCCCATCACAAAGTTAAGCAGTGCAATGAGTAAAAACTTCATGCCTAATTTAGAAGGTAATACATAAATGTTTTTATGTTGAAGAGAGATCTCATTAACGTTATGTTTATTCTTCAAAAATTTATTGAAAATGGATTGGCCAATTTCAGAAATAATAAAAGCAGGGCGCTTTAACATGCTTATAAGCTTACAGGCACATGATTTAATGCATAGCCACTATCTTGATTGTTCAAACCAAGGCGGTGATCAGTCACACTGCTAAATACAGCTTGAACATCCTCAGGTAACACAAAGTCACGTCCTTCAATATAAGCCCATGATTTCGCTGCACGCGAAATAGCAATACTGGCTCTTGGCGATAAAGGATTAACAAAATGAGAGCTTTGGCGTGTGTAATCAACCAGTTCTAAAATATAATCAACAACCGCGTTACTCAATGTAACTGAAGATATTTCTTTTTGAATAACAGCAAGTTGCTCAGGGGTAATGCGAACTGGTAATTCATCATAATTGCGGTTATTCAAACCTAAAATTAAGCTTTTTTCTGCTTGTTTATCAGGAAAGCCTAAGCTAATACGCATGAAAAAACGATCTAATTGTGACTCAGGTAACGGGTAAGTACCTGATTGATTTACTGGATTTTGTGTTGCGATAACAAAAAATGGAGAAGGCAGGGCATGTTTAACCGAATCAACAGTAACTTGTTTTTCTTCCATGGCTTCAAGTAACGCACTTTGTGTTTTAGGTCCCGCGCGATTTATTTCATCTGCTAACACAACCTGACTAAAAACAGGGCCTTGATGAAAAGAAAACGCATGTTCCTTTGCATCAAAAATATTTGTTCCTAGTATATCTGATGGAAGTAAATCACTGGTGAATTGAATACGTTGGTAAGATAACCCTAAGACTGCCGCAAGTGCATGAGATAATGTGGTTTTTCCCATCCCAGGTAAATCTTCAATTAATAAATGGCCTTCGCTAAACAAACAAGCTAGAGCAAGTTTAATTTGTTGTTGTTTACCAAGAATAACAGTAGATAGGTCATCTATAATAAGATTGATTGTTGAGTTCATAAACTACTTAACTTGCGATGGTTTCCATCATTTCTAGGCGCTTCATGACAGTATCGACTTTTTTGGCATTAAATGGTTTTGCAATAAAACCCTTAGCACCAAGTTCCCAAGTATTTTGCACATTCTCAAGACTATTATGGCCGGAACACATAACAACATGAGTATGTGGGTGATGGTCATTTAAGTATTCAAGGATCTCAGTGCCGTCTGTATTAGGAAGCTCAATATCTAGAAAGATAACATTTGGAGACTTTTCCTCAATAACAGTTTTTGCTGATTCAAAATCTCGGCTTTCTAAAATATCGTCAAAACCCAGACCAGTTAAAATTTGATTTAAATAATCTCTGATATCTTGCATATCATCAATTATCAAAATTGGCTCTAACGGTTTCACAAATTCCATATCGTTTACATCTTATCGTTACATCTCAAGTTGATAGTTTTAATATATGCTATGGAGTAGCTAAGCTCAAGAAACAGCCACGAATTAAATGAATAAGTTGATAAAACACTACCGCAATGTCCGATACCGTCTAGTATTGGACTTAGCGCACGCAGAGTATAGGTGTGGTTATCTATAGATGTATCACTTCCTATAATTTATATTATGTTAAATAAAGTATTTATCTTTATAAGCAGCCTCATTAGTCGTTGTAATTAGCACTTTAACTCTGGATCGATCCAGTCTTGTGTGTCAAAAATTCACACCACTATTCAACTGGTTACACATACATTAGATTTAAGGAATTTAAATTTTGATATTTTAACGCTGGATCCCTTTGTTGGGATTTGGTTTGAACAATTCTGCCATTTGATGGCTGAAAACTGACATTATTTGTATATGCTAATAACGCGACGCTACGTGAATTAAATTTAAATGCGTGCACCAACGCCTATTTATTTACGTAGCGCGTCATAACTTTCACTTTTTATTACGCCGGTTGTATTTCTCTTTAGCTTCTCTTACAAAGTTTTCGTTTTCTGTAATTCTCTTTCCAAGTTCATCGACCGCACTCATCGAATAAAGGTGTCTGTCTGATACTTTAATGTAATGATGATACTCGTTGTCGTTGGATTTCCATTTCAACTTATGAATACAAGCGTCGATACAGTTGGTGTTCAAAGATGGTTTTGCACCAGCTGTGTACACTAAGCAACGCCCTAGTTTTACGTCATCATACTTTTGCAGCTTCTCTAAAACGCTAGACAGCAATTTGCTTCGTGTAAATGAATGAGACTTTTCAGGGTTTACCGCTTTTTCTACCATCAGTACGTTCTTGAGATTCTCAATGTCTTCTTTCTTGCCATTGGCCTTGGCAAGTATCACCTGTGTTCCATTCTGATCCTGCGTATACATCAAAGACACGTTAATCGGTATGGCAAACGTAATGTCATCCGCTGCTTCGATATCTTGTTCTAATTGGCTAGCTAATTCTAATATTTGATCTGCGGCGGAGCCATAAAGTGACTTTAATAGTGACGCCGGTGGTAGTTGGAAATCTCCAACCAGAGATAACATGCCTGTATGTTGGGAAGAAATAAATGGCACTTCAGCGAATGACTCAAACTCAGCTGAAAAATTTAGTACGCCTGACTGGAATATTCTGGACGCAATCGATTGAATCTCTGGCATTAATAAATGAACAGCTCATCGCGCCAGTCCGCTATAATTTCAATATTGCGGCGAATATTATTCTTCTGCTCATAGATCCTGTCTAAGCACACACGTAACGGTATCGTGCGTTTCAATCCTTTCTTACCATTAACTTTTTCGTATATCTTGTGCTCACCATCTCTCTCAATTAGTTTAGCTTTTAATAATTGTTCCCATGCTGTACAGAACAACATCACAAAGCCATCGAGTTTATTCTCCAATGAGGGTCTGTTATACAACTCTAATGCCAGCATCATATTATCTTTAGACTTTTTAAGTAGAGCCTTGGCTAGATTGCTTTTACACTTATGCCCAAGTTCTTGAAAGTGCTTGCTTTGAGATAACCGCTTCTTAAACTCAGTTAGCGTAATACCAACGGTATTTATTGCCTCAAACTTATTAGCCGAAACCTCAACCAAGAATTGTGATATCTGACGCTTGTTTAAATATGTCTTAAATGTATTTGCCTCCCAACCGGTGGCAGCAATTACATCTTCACGACTAAACAGTTGTCCAGCGTTTTGCTTTTTCTGTAGAAAGGTAAAGAATTTTTGTTGTCGATCATCCTTTTTCTTAACTGACATCCCTACCCTCCTATTGCCGTAGCCTCGATTTCCTTCAGAAGCGTTTGTTATGTGCCTAATTCAACGATTGATTATAAGGTGTTAGACATAAGGCAATCAAAGTTTAGTTATCTTTACTATAGATTAGCGCGAAGTGTTTCCAATTGCTCGGAAGTGTCACTAAAATCTCAGAAGTGTCACTAATTTTTTAGACTAATCAATTTAATTAAAATACTTTTATGTTTCTGCGCTTAAACATAGGGTGTCATATCTGTACTGGCTCGCCATAATATTGCTTTTTACACTATTACGTCGGATATTGTCATTAATAGTGCTTTTTTTCATTGTTATGAGTCAATCGTGTGTCTAGTTTATGGTGTCGATTCAGTTAGTTAAATCAGACTGTAATTCATTACAGTTTGACTTAGTCTAATAAAAACGAATCAACGACTTTCTCGCATATACTTTTGTAGGGTTTTTGGATCCACCTTCAATGCTTCTGCGGCTTTAACCCATGTACCGAATTGCTTTTTGGCTGCTATTGCAAATTCCTTATGAAACGCTTTCGTTAACTCATCCTTAGTTGTCTTGGTTAAATCACCAAATGCAAACCTTGTGTCAGGACTATCCTCCTGGATAACAGGCTCGCCCAACGCAGCTAATGAGCTAGAGATTGCCGACTCTGTAGTTTGAGAGCTCAAAAACGCACAAGACATGTATGCCAGCTTTTTTAGGTCACGTAAGTTACCTGGTAAATATGCCGAGTTAAAAAACTGGATTAATTCATTTGACACCGGAGCTTCCGCAGGCAGATTGGGGTTAACATTAACTTCCTGCCAGATTCTTTGCCAATCCGACAGAATATCTTCTCTGCATGCACGAAGTGGAGGTATTGATATTGTCAGCATTGATACACGATCAAAGAAATCAGCATCGAGTATCGTTGCCAATTGCTCAAGTGATTTATTACTCGCACAAACTAGCTCGAAGTCTGATGCTTCCTCAGTGTCACTTCCAACAGGGCGAAAACTGTGATGGTTATCTTGAAGCACTCGAACCAGCTTTCGCTGAACCGAAGTTGGTAAATCTTGAATCTCATCTAAGAACAATACTTTTCCATTTGCTTCTTTCAAAAGCCCATTGCGATCCTTTTCCGCGCCAGTGAATGCCCCTTTTACGTGGCCAAACAACATACTATCAACCACCTGAGAATCTAACCCACCACATGCAAGCGTAACAACCTGCTTGTGCTTCACCTTACCAACAACAGTCTCTATTAACCTCGTTTTCCCTATACCACGTTCCCCCAATACAAGTAACGGAGCTTTAGAGACGCTAGAGAACTGTTTTAACGTTTGTAGTGCATCCTGTCTTGCTTTTGATTTAGGGTCTAAATCGTAAAGGGCGTAACCGCCCTCCGAATTTGAAATGGCGGTGATCTCTGCCAAATACGTGTTTACGCTGAAATCAACTTTTGCAATGCTCGTTCTTTTTGTATCGGGGTTATATTGTGATGACCAGAGGATTGTTCCATGTGGGAAATGCCCCCTTGCATGAAAAATCAACCAAACTGCATGCATGGCCGGAGTTCCCGGCGAAATATTGATATGAAGGTGCTGCTCAAGCTTTAGTGTTGGGATGATCTCAGATTCTATTGCGTGATAAATTTCTTTGTGATCAGCTGGGTTCTCAAGATCTACAATTCGAAAGCTAATCTGAATATCGCCAAACTCATGCTCTTTGTAGTGGCTGTTATCATCAGCTGACTGAGTTAGAACTATCACTTTATTAATAGAAACTTTACGGTTTTTAAGCCGCTTTAACGCTTCATCTAATACTTCAACTCCAGCTCTTTTTGAGTGCCAACAAAGTAGCGTGTTTATCATATCCACAGTTACGCCTCCAATACGATTCGGGCATTTGGCAATTCAATTTGCTTCAGACTTTTTGCTAAGGCAAAGTCAGACTCTTTGCGTACAGTAATAGCTAGCTGTTTTTTTGTCAGTCGAACAACCTTTGGCTCATAACTTTTTCTGGATGAGCCTGTATCCTGCTTTTTGGAAGTTTCATCCTTAGCTGTTGGTGGTCTGAAATACTCTGAACTTTTGTTAGTGATAACAGGCGGCTCTATTCGCCATTTATACTCAATCTTGTGAGAGGTATTTTCCCGCCAGTTTGCATTAGGTATGTTTGGTTGTTTATCCATATCAGACAGACAATCTGCTTTTATAGGCGATAACTCAACAACGTCTACTTCGCTAACTGAATACCTCTTGAATGCATTATTTTCCCAAGCTTCAAAACCACCAGAAATAATCCCTAGATTCATATCTATATTCAATTCATTGTGGCTATTAGTTAAAAACACATCTAAGCAGTTCATCAGCTCTTTTACCTGAGTACCGGTGAGTTTTACGCCTAACTCAAAGCCTTGATCCATACCATGCGCTTGAAAATTGGCCGACATCACCATGCCATGCATACCATCCACTACAATCGCCTTGGCATGCAGCCATTTAAAACACATCACCGATGCACCAGCCTGTTTCATAGCCAACAACGCTGGCATGGCTGCGGGTCTTTGGCGAGATAGAATGGTGACTTTTAGCCCCGACTTAGCACGTTCACAAATTGTTTTTACAAGCTGATGGTCTTCTTGCCATCCAAAACTGGATATGATGAGTTCTTTTTCCGCTTGATTGATCAACGCTAATGCGTGTTCCCTAATTCGAGCGCCTTCACTAGATGTGACCAGTATTTCAGTTAATTCCCTTGGATATCCTACATTGCCTGGCGACTTGTATGCTGAAAATTCACCAGGACTTGTCATATGGTGCTGCGCACTCTCGAAGATTGCCCAGCGAAACACTTTCACGATCTCATCTATTTGATGCTGAGAAAGCGAGACACCTAACTCTTCATTACGTTTAAGTGCTTCTTCTGTAAGGTTTGCCGTTAACAGTAACCCTTTCGCATTACTGGTTTCATGCAATGCGTCTATGACAACAGCCTTTGCGTGAAAATGTGGTGCAGATGCAAAGTGAACATGTCCGGACAATTTGTTTAACATTTGCTTATGCTGCACAAGACACTTTTTACCAAAGTCATCATCAGGCACATCGCCATCAAGACGAGTCTCACATGCCAATAGTATATACACACGAACTTTGCGCTTTGCAGCTTTTAGGACAGCCGATTCGACATTCTCATCCGCAAGCAAAAACGTACTAAGAATAACCGAGTGCTCGGCATTATCGATTAATTCGACAACTCTTGATTGCAGCTCATTGCAGAACAAAGAGCTATTAATAGGTTGTGGTTCAGTTACCTGTTTAGGTAAAACAGGCAAAAGCACAGGGGGCAATTTGGTATTTGATTGATCAACAATCTTGGTTTCTGTCTTAGTAAACTTTTCAATTAGATTCATCACTATTATTCCTTATAGGTTCCAATCATGGGCAGCAATTACATGCCAGGTATGCTGATTTTGCTGGTCTTCTTCAATCCAAAACTGATTTGCTAGTTCAGCCCTATCAGGTAGTGTAAAATTCCAATCTCTAAAAGGTTCGAGTGCTTTCTCTCTCCAAATTCGGTATTTGCTATTAGTGGCATACATATTGATATTTTTCTCTAATCTCCATTCAGCCCACTTTCTAGCATCCAATTCAGTCAATGCTGATATAGAAATATTGTGTAACTTCATCGCATCAAACGAGCCCGACTTGTGAACAGATGGTCTTTTTACACTTACCGAGCGTTTCATATTGATTCGCTCAGATTCAGTAGTATTTTCAAAAACCACTGACAAGATTTCCATTTGCTCATCCCATTGTTCAAGCAAGCCCTCACTATGCATAAGTACTTTCAAAACTTGCTGACGACTGATTGGTTCAACCCGACGTGAAAAAATAAGATCTTTTCCTCGCTTCACATCGACATTGCCATCAGTCACATTCCATTCGATGTAATACGGTTTTCCTTGAGGTGAGATGCGCTCACCTTTGAATTCAATTTTGTCAACGCGTACTTCCGAGCCACCACCTATTGGTTCAACCTTCTGGCCACGAACGTCTTTAACTAGTTGAGGAACCTCAACTAGTCGCTTTGCTCTTTCATTTAACTCGTTTCTGTTTTTTCCAAGTCCGATTGACGCTGCACTAGGCTCTGTGTGCGCTTCAATAGTAAGAAGTGGATGAGGTAATAAAGGCTCATGACAAACGCAAATGCTCCAACATCCATCTTCTGGCACGAGGATTTGATCTTTCTCAAGAGCAATCAGTCCTGATTCAGTGAGCCTGTATTGGTCTCGACTAGACTCAGCAAGCCCATATAACTGACATATATTTAGTAATCTATCAGCAACGACACGACGTCCGATTTTGTCTCCAAATAAATGCTCGGAACACTCAGCTGAACTCGCATTCGGATAATCGTGAAGGAATTGCAGCACGCAGTTTATTTCTGGACGGCTATCTGCCAGCGCGATTTCACCCTGTATGAGCCAAGTTTCAGTTTTGATTTCTCGTTTTAGTATGATGTCATGGCTCATAGTGCCTCCTGTGATTCAGTCTTGATTGTTGTAGACCAGTAAGAATTGCTAGCAAAAGTACCTAACACACCCGATGCCTTTTGCATTGCAGAGCGGTTTCCGTACACAATGAGCTGATGCTTGGCTCTCGTAATTGCCACATTCAAGCGATTTGGGCTTTCGAGAAAACTCGTGGGATGATTATTTGCGAAACTAAGCATGACAAAGTCAGCCTCATGTCCCTGAAAACGGTCTGCGGTACATATCTGAATATCAATATACGGTGAGGATTTCTCACCTCGATAGAAATGCCTTACTCCATGATGATTTCCCGTCCACTTTCGTAAAGCTCGACGTATAGCTCGCTCTTGCGCCCGATAGAAAGCCAAAACAGCAACTTCCCAAGGCTTTTGTTGGTTTCTCTCAACATTTGGGTTTGATTTTGCCCAAGAATCAAAGCGACTTAATTCTTTTAATATTTCTCCTACTTCAGCGGTGATTTCACCTTCTTTGCCTTTTCGGCCTTTTACATCGTGCCATATACAACGATGTGAGCCGTTTCGGTATCCCCAGTCCCGCTTTTCAGCTTGGCCATCAGGACTTTGCAGTGCTTTTTCATGGTATATATGTACTCGGGAAAATTCGGCAATGTCTGGATGCATCCTGTGCTGATAACTAAGCCGTATTTGTCGTTGATTTAAAACACTGGCTGGAAGTCCATCAGACAGAGCGGTGCCTTGTTTCTGATACTCTGTTCGTTCAAATCCAACTTGCAGTGATTCAAGAATAGAAGGCAGTGCTATCCTACGTACCCTGTCTATTGCAGTGAACGTATCTTTTTCTGAGTCAAATGGTAGTAGCGCTTTGATATCTTCCTCTAACTTGTTAGCAGTTTTAGAACTTCCGTTAGATTCTGTATTTAGGCGCTGTTCGTACATACGAGCCAGTCGCCACGCTAACTGAGATTCCCAGCTATCGGACTCGGTCTTGATTTTTGTACGACTTAATCTCGAATGCGCTTCAAGTCGCATTTCTAACTTTTTCGGTAACGCAGGCAGTCCCCTTATGGTCGTCAAATCTAGGGGAAGGTGATTAGCATTCTGAGCGATGAACGCTGACGAACCAAGGACTACTGATGCGTAAGGGAGATCTGTCTTCGGTCCTTTAGATGATGCAACTAATACATTTTTGGCCTTTGCTTGCTGATGATAAAATTCAATTGTCTTTTCATCGTCAGTGCAAACCAAGGATACTTCTCGTTTCTGAATATTGATTTGTCGAGCTGAGAAAACATCTGCGCATGCTTCTCGCTGATAACTATCCTGTAAACATGGCTGCAAATTTACTTCGGTAGCTTCATCATCAACATAAGGTGAAAGCTGTTTTGGGTCTCCCACCATGATCCAGCGCTTAGCAAGTACCGCGGGCACCAAAAACTCTTGAAAAGTTGTTTTTGATGCTTCATCAATAATCATCACATCGAAGATTGGCGATGTTGATTGTTTATTTTTGATATCAGGATGCTGAAGCAACCCAATAGTCGTCCCGCAAACTAAATTCGCCGCTTCAAGAACAAGACGCTCAACAATATGTTTACCTTCACCGACCTTACTTTTAAGTAACTTCTGACTAACTGAAATGTGCGGTTGTTGCTGAAGATGTTTTAGCAATCTTGTGCGTTCAGTTTTAACAAACTCTTCCAATTGCCATGGCTTTGCCTTTTGAGAAACACTTGATTTATCTCCAATCCGTACAGGTAACACCATGTCGCGATAAATATTTTCTTCAGACATCATTCGTTCAAGAACATTGTCAACAGCAACGTGTGTTGATGCACAAAGTAAGATCCGCTTACCTCGCTTTATGAATTGAAGAATCAGTTCGCAAATGGCTGTAGTTTTGCCAGATCCTGGGGGGCCTTCAAGGAAGGCAAAGTCTGGTGTATTGAGTGCAATATTTACAAACTCACGCTGCTGAGATGTTCCCTCTCTTGCACCATCGGTAAGAACGTAGTAGTCATCGTTAAAAAAGTGCTCATCATAAGGAACATTCGGCCACTTAGCATGATCCTTACCTTCAAACAGCCTCAATAGCGGAAGATGGTGAATAGAAGGGGTGTCTTGTAAGCTTTGTAATGCATTAATCTGACACTTTAACTGGTATGTGTTTGGACGAATAACCAAATAGTCGTGGTCAGGTAAACGATCCAATAACAAGCTGTCATTCTCTACATTTCTGTCTAGGACTGAAATTGCGTTGGATTTATTGAATCCAACATTGCTTTGTGATTTCCCAGTCAAATGCCAACCATAACCGTCTGGACACTCATACGACGACAGCCCATTGCCTAATTCACTCGCAATTTCGTCCGCGTGCTCCTCAGTTGCATAAGCCATTTTAGCTTTACCGTGACTTCTACAATTTGGGCATTCTCTAGCGGCACTACCCACGGCTTTCCATCTAGCGGGGCTTGCTTCGTATACCGTGTCGGTACTTTCATCTAAAAAGAGCTTTAAGTTCTTTTCGAAATCACCGCAGTTATCGGCAGGCTCAACTAATTGTATCCATACTCCACTTTGAGCATCGTCCAGCTTTTCCCAAGCTATCGCTTTAACAGCCTTCGTACTTTCTAGGTATTTTCGAGTGGTGTCTAAATACTTATAAAAGTCACCAAGACCACTCACTGCTTTACTAAGCAGGATGTCTGGCCTGTGAATTCCTAAGTTTGCGTATCTCAATAACGCCATCTCACTTCCTCTGTTTTAATTAATAACACTCCTTTATTATCAAACATCATACCAACCAACTTTAATTAATCAATATATTGAAATATATATGTAAATTTATAACTGGCAGATTTTGGTGGGTGTATTTCTACACCTATGGGAATTTAAAATAACCATGTGCAAATCTGGCTTTTAATGAAGTTAATCCTTGCTGGTAAATTGTTATATCGGGTGAATAGTTAGCAAAGGAGCTTGTTTGTTATAACAAAGTTGACACTGAAGATAGGTGGCGTACAATAAATCATGTTATAACAATATACTTACTTAAGAGGTGAAATATGCGCACTCAAGTACGAAAAATCGGTAATAGTCTTGGCAATATAATCCCTGCCGCTTTCATCAAACAACTCGGCTTAGTTGAAGGGGCTGACATTGAGGTTAAAGCCGATGGAAAGAAAATTATTATTGAACCAATCAAACGTCAAAAGAAGCGCTTTCCGTTCAGTGAGCGAGAGTTATTAAATGGTTTAGATGCTCATACAGCTCATGCTGATGAGCTGGCGTTAGTATCGGGGAAAGAGTTGGGTGAGTAATGGCTCAGTATGTACCTAAACGAAATGAAATTATTTGGCTAGATTTTGAGCCAGTGAAAGGTAAAGAGATTGGGAAGTATCGCCCTGCATTAGTCCTTTCAAGTAAAGAATACAATCAGCAAACGGGGTTGTTAATTTGCTGCCCTATTAGTACCAGTATTCGAGGTCAAGCTACTGAAGTACCAGTAAATAACCTCGATAAACCAAGTGTTGTAGCTTCCAGTTTGATCCAAACTCTTTCGTGGAAAGATCGTAGTGCGAAAAAAATTACCACAGCTGAAAATGGTGTAATGGAAGATGTTTTGTTACGGCTTATCCCGTTGATTGGGGCTGAATCGTTATTCGATGAATAACGACGGGGAATCATGGATTTTAAGCATCAAGTTAACGGCCTAATTTAGTGAAGAATATAAAAAGGTCAATATCATGAGCACCCCAGAGCAGCGCCTTGCAAATATTAAAGCTGAACTGGAAGATATTGAAACTCGTAAAGCGGCGTTACTTGAGGAAAGCCGTCTACTGACCCAGCAATTGACAGCTGAACAGGCTCACTACTTTAACCAATACGCTGATCCGAGAGCTAAGCTTGCCTTATTTCAAAACTACTTTCGCGGTCGGAATAATATCTATCCGTTTCGTTGGGAATCAAAACAAGGTAAATCGGGCTACTCTCCATCATGTGCCAACGAATGGAAAGCTGGAGTCTGCAACAAACCTAAAATTGCCTGTTCTGAATGTCATCATCAAGCTTTTCATCCATTAGATGAAAATGCCATAAACGCGCATCTGCGTGGGCAACGAACAATTGGTATCTATCCTTTAACTGAGCAAAACCAATGCTATTTTCTAGCTTTTGATTTCGATAAAGCTGATTGGTTTGATGCGATAACCGCCTTACGCCAAGTATGTGATTCGTTACACATTCCGAATTTAGTTGAAAAATCACGAAGTGGTCACGGTGGCCATCTTTGGCTGTTCTTCGAAGCAGCAACAAATGCTAAAACTGCTCGGCAGCTAGGTACAGCCCTGCTTAATCTGACCATGGATAATTATCCGACTCTTAATTTTGATTGTTTTGATCGAATGTTTCCCAACCAAGATGAATTACCTGAAGGTGGTTTCGGTAACCTCATCGCCCTACCTTTGCAGAAACAACCACGTATGCTAGGTAATGCTTCATTTATAGATAAGAATGGAGAAGTGATTGGTGATCAATGGCAGGCGTTGGCAAGTACAGACAAAATTACTGCGGATGTCATGCTCACATTGCTTGAGCGAATTAAAGAATACATCACCATTGAACCACAAGAGCTAGACAGTAAACCATGGGAAAAACAATCGCCTTCTATTTCAACGAAAATACAAAGTTGCCCTGACTCAATAGAAATAATACTGGCTGACAAGCTATACATCGCTACCGATCCACTTCCCAGCCAACTGATCGCAAGTCTCAAAAAACTAGCCGTATTTGGTAATCCTGAATTTTTTAAACGCCAAGCAATGCGCTTTTCAACCATTGGTGTCCCGCGATATTTGTGTGCAGCGCATATTGAATCGGGCTACTTACAACTACCTCGTGGATTGCAATCTCAGGTTGAAAACTTACTGGATAAACAAGAGTGCTCTGTTTCTTATCAGGATAAACGGCAGAACGGTCAATCTTTGTCAGAGGTCAAATTTACGGGTGTGCTTCGTGCTCAGCAAACCAAAGCATTAAAAGCGTTAATGGCAAATGAAACAGGGTTGGTTATTGCAAATACCGGATTTGGAAAAACTGTTGTTGCTTTGGCATTAGCTGCCAAGCGTGAAGTTAACACATTAGTCTTGGTTCATAACAAAGCGCTTGCAGAACAATGGATAGAACGGTGTAAAATTTTCCTAAATGAATTTCAGATGGGCTCTTTACTCGGTGGTAAAGATAAACTCACGGGGTTATTGGATGTCGCTACTTATCAAAGCCTTATCGGTCGGAATGGCGTCGATATTAATGAGAAAGTTTATCAATACGGCCAAATCATTGTTGATGAGTGCCATCATATCCCTGCATCAAACTACGAGACATTACTAAAGAACGTATTACCAAAATATATCCTTGGATTCACAGCAACGCCTAAGCGCCAAGATGGCTTAGAGAAGCTTATGTACTTTCAATTAGGAGATGTGCTATTTGAATCAAAACCAGATAGCGTGAAATTTTCACAAATGGCATATCGATGTGATACGGGTACGTCTTTTCCTAAAACCTGGTTGGATGGTTCCGAGGCAATCAAGATCACACAGGTCTATCAGTACTTGCAAGATCATGAAGAACGTAGTCTTCTTATTGCGAATCAAATATCTGAAGTGGTTCAACTGGATAGAAAATGTTTAGTACTCAGTGAGCGCAAAGAACATATCAGTATTATATCGAAATTATTGAAAGCAAAAGGTATCTCAGCCATTGAGCTACACGGCGGTGTAACTCCAAAAATTCGTAAGCAGCGAATTGCTGATATGCAAGCAGGTTTACCGAACAAGACCGTCGTCATCGCTACAGGGAAATATGTTGGCGAAGGTTTTGATTTACCATATTTAGATTCTCTTTTTCTCGCCTTACCCATTTCATGGAAGGGTACGGTTGCGCAATATGCTGGCCGTATCCAAAGACATCATCCAGGCAAATCAGAAGTAACTGTATATGATTTTGTAGATGATTTGCCAATGCTTCAACGAATGTGGAAAAAGCGAGCTAACGGTTACAAAGCTGTTGGTTACACTGTTTTAGAAAAAGCCCAAGAAAGAAATAAAAAGCTTATTTAAAACAGTTCGTGAGCACTGATTAAAAACTCGACATTATTAGCATTTTCATATATTATATCTCTGTTCATCTATTTTCTTGCAGCCCCTTATTTACGTGGCTTCTAGGTTATTTTAAGTAGGATCCAGCGTTATCATTTAAAAAACACATTGGATCCTGTCTTATGGTGTCATTTTTAAAAAAGTGATCCAGTCAAAACTCAAAAAAACACCTTTAAAATCAGTAGAACTGATCCAATCTTAAAGTGCCATTTACATCGTTAGATTTTAAGGTTTTTTAGCCCCTTTTTTGCTTAATTTGGTTTTTCACGATTTCTTTGTTTCTATAAAATGCTTATTTCTATTTCGTAAATCTATCACCCTGAGCCTGACTTACTTCATTTCCATGAGCATATTACGAGATCATTTTACTGACATACAAATTGTTAGATGGTTTGTAGCTTTCTTAATAGCAGCAAATACAGCAAAGTCTGTATTAATTATGGTTAACTTAATAGCTCAAAGATTAGGTTTATTATTAGCTTCTACATAAGCAATTTTCTTTTTTGGCTACTTCAAATTGTTTAACTCTTAACTTAAATCTAAATTTATATTCGTTATAAAGTGCATCAGTTTCACTTTTATTTTTGAGCTTTATTTCTTCAAGATTATGAATTGTATTGATCACATTATCTATACTTGTTGATTTGTGAATGACAGAAATTAAATGCTCTAGGTTTGTTTTAACATCATTATAATCAACGAGGTGTTCTTCGAGGATTTTCTCAGCTTCAGCATTTATGAACTCATAATCTTCATGTTCGTCAAGATCTAATAAAAAGCTTCATTGCAAAGCTCTCTAACTCGATTAGACGAAATGGTTTGATCAGCTGTCATTTCTGAAATCAGCTTTATTGCATCTCTTTTAAGTGTGTTTAATTCTAAAAACTCATTATGTAACCTTGTTTCTTTAGCATTTTTAAAAGTTATAACACTTATGTAAATCGCTGCACAACCAATGAGCATTGTAATTAGTGGCTGTAAATAGCCGCTAATGATCAAAGCACATTCTATAAACTTGATCATTCTTACGTCCTTTTGGAGAAAGTTTTGATAAGTTTTATCTTAACGTAATCAATACATAATTTATTGTGTAACGGCGACTTCTTGGTAATTTGTAAACCAAGGGTAAAAGCCGAAGCAATAAAAACATGGTTAGTGGCTTTAAATTTCATTGTCATTCCTTGTAATCTACCTACAACCACCCTAGTACGCATATTTTTAAATGACTATTTTATAGAACAATTTGCCTATTACAGCCGATGCTTTCTACAAAGTAATTATCATGACTTACTAGGATAAATCCGCCTTTAAAGTTTTGTAATGATTGAGCCAAGAGCTGTTTTGATTCAAGGTCTAGATGATTATCTGGCTCATCGAGTAACAAAAATGCGGTGCTTTCAATATTACTGACGATACACATGGCAAGCTTCATTTTTTCACCGCCACTTAAATGTGTCGCTTGCTTGAATACGTCATGTTTTCTAAAGCCTAAGCTTGCTAATAATGTACGTGCGGTGCTTTCATCAAGGGTCTTACAGTAGGATTTTAAGTTATCAAGCAAAGTTAGCTCTGCCTTAATTAAGGAAAAGTACTGATCTAAATACAACAACGGGCTATTCCTATGTATGTGCCCTGCTCTCATTTTTAACTCATCTGTTAAGGTTTTTAGTAGCGTCGATTTTCCTGCGCCATTTACACCAATTAAGTGTATTTTTTTATTATTGAATATCTGTAGGTTAATGGGGGTTTGCGACCCATATTGTAAAATTACGTTTTCAAGATTTAGTGCGTTTCGTTGTTTAGTGTCAGGATTATTAAAGTAAAACTGCTGTTGTTTTATTTGTTCGAGCTGGCTAACTATATGTTTTTTATTACTATTAAGTAGCTCTTCTCGCTTTGCGGTATTTTTATTTTGCGAAGATAAATTAGCGCTCGCTTTATCTTTTTTAGCATCCATAAGCACTTTAGGTTGGCTACCAGATTTTCTTGTTACTACACCTTTAGCGGTTCTTTTTGCTGCTTTTTGTTTGCTGCGCTGCTGCTCTAATAGCAGTTTATTTTGCTCTTTAGTAGTATGAGATAGCTTATTTTAAAGCGCTGCTACCTGGTAGTTTTTTTGGGTAACGTAATCACTAAAACCGGTGCCAAACACTGATAACCCCATAGATGTGAGTTCCCATATTTCATCGGCTACTTGAAGTATTTCACGGTCATGACTTATTAAAAGTAGCTGCCCAGTGAATTGTTCTATGTGATTTAAAAGCCAGCTTTTACCTTGTTTATCTAAATGATTAGAAGGTTCATCAAGGATTATAATGTCATGGTGTATGGTAAATAGCGCCCATAATCTGAGTTGGCTTAGTTGACCGCCACTTAATGCTGTTGCACAGCTGTTCGCATTAATACCATAAATGCCTAAACGAGTTAACTCAGCATAAAATCGCTCGGGCAGATCCCAAAATCCATCAAGTAAGTTAAGTTCGTGCTCTGTAAAATGACCGTTATTTATTTGCTGTAATGCTTTGAAATAGTGGTTAAGCCCTAGTGCGTCTATAATCGTTTTATTTTTTAATGTGTGACTATCAACTAGTTGCTCATAAAAACCAAGTTGACCATTGCAAACAACATTACCCGACGACGGGATAAGGCGATTACAAAGTAGCGATGCTAATACTGACTTCCCTACACCATTTCGCCCTACTAAAGCTGTTGTTTTAGCATTTAACGACACTGAAATATTATTCAGAACTTGGCCGCCATTGGCGTGTTGATAAGATAAGTTGGCTGCTTGTAATTTTGGCATACTGCCTCCTGTTATACAGGGACAGTGATACAATTCGTTTAATTATAAAGCGAATTGAACTAAGCGTATGACCACCAAAATGGTAATTGATTTATACTACTGACAAGAGTGAGCAACGCCTACTAGCCCTGTTGTTCCAAAGAAAAATGTAAAAATGGATAACAGGTTTAGTTGTTCATGTTGGCTATTACTCCTAAAATTATGCCCTTTATACTAGCCAGTTAGTATTAAATTGGCAACAATTTATGTTAGGGTTTCATTGATATTGCATTAAAGGAAAGGATTTTGAAGCACGTTAACTGTCAAGCGATAGCCAATAACCCAACGCAAATAAAACTTAAGATAAACGAAAATAAACGTGTATTTATTATCAGCGATCTCGATGCTAATTTAGCTAAGTTTGAGCAAGCTTTAGTCGCTGTCGATTTTGATGAAAGCAACGATGTTTTATTTTCACTTGGTGATGCAATAGATAGAGGCAACGACAATTTTGCGTTGTTATCACGTTTTAAAGAGCTGGGTGTTTATATGACACTGGGTAATCATGAGCACATGATGCTTGAGTCGCTACTTGCCGATGATCATAGCTACTATTCACTATGGGTTGAAAATGGTGGGCGTTGGCATACTCAAGCAACCGATGATGAATTAAAAGCGATAACTGAGCAGCTTTTACAGTGCCCTCTTTCTTATTTGCTTGACTATGCTGGTATGCGAATAGGGTTGTCGCACACAGTATCTGCAGATTGGAATTGGCAAGCTCCTAGTGAGCATAAACCATATGCCGCGGCATCGTTGTTGTGGGATCGCACAATTGTGAAACAAACGATAACAAAGAAAAATGCCAGCATAGACTTTTCTGTGCATGGCCATAACACCACTGCTGAACCTTATTGGCTTGGCAACACTTATCATATAGATACTCATTATTTGAGTGGCAAGCCTACCATTGTTGAACTTAAACCACTCATTAAAGCATTTATGCAGCTAAATTCAGTCTAAGGTTGCAACCTGTGTTAATGCATGTACTTCAAGATATTGTTTATAGGCCAAACGAGCATGCCATAATTGCTCATTATCTTGCTGAATAAATATAAGTGGCCCTGAGGTTTCTTTTGCTAAGCGGTTTAATTTAATATATTCACTGGTGTCAATGATACCATCACTAAAATACTGTTCAGCGGTATATAAAAACACATTATCTTTATATACATCACTGTGCCAAATTAGCGAACGATACATACTAGCACTGATTTCAGTCGGTTTTTTATTCGATTTATATAGTTTTAGCTCTGTATAAATCGAGTTACCTGTAAAAACAATCCCAATTAATGAAAGGGTTGTAAGAGTCATCATCCATTTCATACTTCTATCCCTGTTAAAAGCTCTATTATAACTATAGGAGATAATATGAATGATTTACCGTTTATTTAATCAATTTGGCTGGTTGTAAGTATTTACAAAATACTTAATTATTGTTTTATAAGTACCTATTTTATGTATTAGGTTTTACAACCTAATACATAAGTATTTAAATTAATGTAGTGCCGCGGTAAACGGAATTTTTTTACAAATTTCAGCTTCGGCCACAAGAATTTCTTCTAATCGGGCATCCACTTCGTGTTTATCAAAATACTCGTACGCTAACTCTACAAATAGGTTTTTGTGCTTTTCTTCAGACTTTGCAATTGCAACATAAAACTCTTTTTCTTTGCCCGGTGGCAATGCTTCAGCGACCAATGAAAAGCGTTCATGGCCTCGAGCTTCAATTACACCTGCAACGAGTAAGCGGTCCATTAAAAACTCATCACGACCGTTTCTAAATACCGCACGAATTTGTTTGATATAGGGATCTTTTTGGTCATTACCAAGTGAAACATCACGTTCCATTAATAACTTAAGTACTTGTTTAAAATGTATCATTTCTTCAAGAGCTAAGTCTGTCATTGCTTTTACAAGCTTACGACGGTCAGGATAATGCGATAGCATTGACATTGCCATACCTGAGGCTTTCTTCTCAGCAGCGGCATGATCTTGTAAAAAGGTATCAAAATCTGCCAAGACACCTTCTGTCCACTCAAATGGAGTGTGATATTTTAATTCAAACATGATAACGAACTACTTAACTAACAATGGCGGCGATTTTAGCGTATTTCTGTTATAAAATCTTGTGATTGTAACCAAGTGACTTATCAATTTTGCCGTTTCTGGTGGAGGCAATTTTATCGGGGTGTTTAATATCATTCCAAGCCGTTACTTTACCACCCATATTTAGCTGCTCGAACTGTATATCTGCATCTGTACCTAAAAATGTCTGTAACGCTTTAGCGCTGTGTGGCTGTGCAACATTTAACGTTAATAGGTTGGCTTTTTTGTCTTTAAAGAAATTAGAGACACGTTGTTGATGTTGCTCATAGCAGTTAATCAAATACTCATCAGACTGAATATCTGCTAACGAATATTTACCAAATGTCTCAAAGTAGCAACGCTTTAAATGCGTGTTAAAGCCTCCGTCACTTCGCATTAAATTGGTGTGCATTCGGGCCAGCAGTTGACGGATCGAAGGTACCCATCTAGACAAGTCTCGTTCAAGGTTAATAAAGCGGCTATTAGCAAAGTGCGCATCTAATAACGGGAATTCGCTAAAAACAGGAGTATCAGCAATAACGTCTGCTTCTTTTAAGGCTGTTTCGGTATACGCTGTGTGGGCCGTTTTATAGCCCAATTGTAAAAAACTATGGCACAGACTGGTAGTGCCTGTGCGAGGTAGGCCAATAATAAATATTTTGTTGTTCATTTAACTTTTTGGATCGGTAACCATAAGGACTTATCGCCTACTGGGGTTAGCGGTGGTAGTTCTTTGTTTTCTAATTCTACAATAATCTTGTCATGAATATGGGCGTTTTCTATTAATTTACCATTGTATTTAAAAAAGATTTCATCGAACTCACCGCTTTCTATCATTATGCGTAAGCCTTTATTGACTGCTTTTGCAACTGCGGTGTTGTCTTTGTTGAAGAAGAAATAGATTGGGCTGGTGTATTTCAACATTAAATGAGGCAATACAACCAGAGGCATTTGTTGCTTAAAAACTGCTAGTTCATCTTCAATTTCAAGCACAGAGCGTGGGAATAAGTCGCCCCGGCCTCTGTCGAGCATAACAAACAACGAATCAAAGTTTCCTGACGTTGATATAACCAAGCCATTGTCACGCAATATTTGGGTATCGGGCCAATCTTGTCCTTGTACAAAGTAAACTTTCTTTAAATCGTCGAGGGTTTTTAGTCGGCTTAAATAAGGTAGTTTCGGCTCTGTTGTGAACATTAAACGCCAACCAAACAAGCCTTTAAATATAGGAACACGAACCGGCAGTAACTTGTCTTCTCTTACTTTGTTAGTCATAGTCCAGGTGACATCGATATCACCGCCATGTTCAATTTCTTTTAATACCCTATTTTGACCTAATAACTTTGGTGCAGCAGTTAATTTGTATTTGTAGCCACTGCGTTTTAGTGCTGTATCCAACAAAATAAGTGGGTAATAAACTTCTTCAACTAAACTGGGCAAGGTTTTAGGATAAATTATATTTAAAACTTTTGGTGGAATAGTTGATTTTTTGACATGAGCTGTATCTTCTGTACTGCCGGCAACTTGATTCGAAACAAATACGAATGCAATCGTAAATACAACTCTTATCATATTAAAAAACCTGTGTTATTAATAACATAACCGAACTTATGAAGATCATTAAAAACGTTAAAACCATGCCAACGACGCGTAGCTGCATTTTTTCATCTGCTAATGCATAACTATGACAAAAACGACCTACTAATAACATCGCACCTAAAATATAAGTAAAATGGCTGGGTAACCCTTGATACTCTAATAAAAATAGCAGAATTAAAGAAAATGGCACATATTCTATAAAATTAGCATGGGTGCGGATCGCGGCTTGTAAACTTGCATCACCACCGTCTCCTAAAGAAATACGCTTAGCTTTACGGATTTTAATAACGCGAAAGCTAAGTTGAATATACAAAATAGCCAAAATAGCAGCAAAAGTTGAAACTATCACAATTTATTCCATTTATTATTTAAAGTTAGACGCCTAGCACTGTTTATTGCTAGGCTGACATATAATTTGCTAGGTTAGCTCAAAATCCTAATTAAAGTCTAACAGTTCTTAAGGAAGTGCATGATTACGCCAAGAAAAATAGCCGATAATTACCGTGAAATGATCAGCAGCATAGGATTTTATCCGTCTATGCTGTCTGTTTTATTTTTGACTTTTGCTTTAATTACAACAGCTGTTGAGTATTCTGATCCAGCAATGAGTGTTAAGAAAGTCTTAAGTGTATTGCTAGTAGACAGTGAAGAAAATGCACGTACCATCCTCAGTACTTTAGCCGGAAGCATTATTTCGTTAACTGTATTTAGCTTCTCTATGGTTATGGTCGTGTTAAATAGCGCCAGCGCCAGCCTTTCTCCTCGAGTATTACCCGGACTTATAACTCGTAAATCTCATCAACTAGTTTTAGGCTTTTATTTAGGCAGTATAATTTACACCATTCTAATGCTCATCAATATTCGTACCATAGGAAATGGTAATATGGGCATCCCTTCACTGGGTATATTTATATCACTGGTACTTGGCTTAATTTCACTGGGTTTCTTTGTTTATTTTATTCACTCTATATCCAGAGCTATCCAAGTAGATAATGTACTGAATGACTTATTCAAAAATACTAAAAGTGAACTTAACAGTATTAAAGCTATGCAGCATGAACATCCTGTTGATGATTTTCCGACCTTTGACGACTGGTACAGCATAAAAAGTAAAACGGAAGGTTATTTTAAAGGCGCTCATAGCGATAAATTGTGCGCTATCTGTAAAGAGCACGACATTAAAATTTATATCTCTGTTAAACAAGGTTTTTTTACTGTAAAAGGTTACCCATTTTTAAAGTGCGATACTGATTTAACTGACAAACCAGAGCTCATTGATGAGCTACTTGCATGCTTTATTTTTTACATTGAAGAATATGTTAGCGATCATTACCGATATGGAATGACGCAAATATCTGAGATTGCTGTTAAGGCAATGAGTCCGGGCATTAATGATCCAGGTACTGCAGTAAAAGCTATTGATATGCTGAGTATTTTACTCATTTTGCGATTAGACATTTATGATGTGAATTATTCGCTTAAACAATGCGATGATAACCATCCTAAGTTGTTTTTACATGAAACATCATTCGATGAGCTGCTGCATGATAACTTCACACCTATTCGCAATTATGCAAAAAATGACGCCTATGTAATGGTTAACGTACTTGAGGCGTTTAAAAACATATTGTTTAGAGCATCTGATAACGAAAAAGCGACTAAGAGTTTGTTTATTTACTTAGGGGCGATTATTGAAGATATAGATACGCATATTAGTAATGAGTACGACCGTGAACAAATTACTAATATGCTAAAAGCGATTGCCCGTATTTCAGAGCAACAGGGTGAAAAGTTGCTGGCGCGCTTTACCAGCAACAATCAATAGACTAATTTTCGATAAAATAAACTGCATAACTGCTTGCGCTAATAGTAAGCTCACCACCATTGTATGCATCAGGTACATAGTTTTCTGGTGCAGCATCTGCCATTACCATTTTGCTAGCGCGCATGTAAGGTTGGCTTCCTGTATCGAGTGGGCTGCTTGATGCAGTATAAAGGCCTTTGAGTTCAACCCCATAATCACTGGCAAACTCTTTCGCAGCAGCACGCGCATCTTTAATGGCTAGCTTTTGCGCTTGCTTTTGTAGCTCTTCATAGCGACTCGATACAAATTGCGTTTGATTAATTTCGTTGATACCCGCATTCACTAGTTGCTGAAGCATAACTGGGTACTTTTTAATATCTGTTAGAGTAACAGACAGACTACGCGATACTCTGTACCCTATAAATTCCTGTTTGCCTGTTTCACGGTTGTATTCTGTTTGGCGTTGAATTGAGATATTAGACGCATAAACGCCCTTTTCTTCTACGCCTTGGCTTTTAGCAAGCTTAATGGCTTTGGCCATGGTTGCATCAGCTTTGTTTTTAGCGGCAATTAAATCTTTATCTACTTCAACAATACCTACAGTCAACTTAACGTTATCAGGGATTGCTTTAACCGTTGCATTACCTTGGATATAAATATGCGGCGCATCTGGTGTTGCTTGTGCTAACACATTAAAACTAAGTGCGGCGGCCATAGCGGTAAAAACTAACTTACGCATAATACTGTTCCTTAATTAAAAACTCCGTTCATTATCACCTTAAAGGGTTAATTCAATATGAACAACCCCTATTATTCAGATATAAAAAAACAGGCATTAAAAGCCTGTTTTTTTAACCACTCAAAGCGATATAGTTTAGATACTACGGCGCTTATAGTTACGGTATTCTGGAAGCCAGTAGTTTTTCTCGATTGCAGCCCATAAAGCCTCATCACTTAACTCAAGTGCCACACCTTCTTCCATCGCTTTTTTCGCTACTGCAAAGGCAATACGTTTACTTAACGCTTGGATTTCGGTTAACGCTGGTAGCAAGCTGCCTTTACCTGTGTTTGCACGAGGTGAAGACTCTGCCAATGTTTCACTTGATACAATCAGCATTGCATCAGTGATACGAGTAGCTTTAGCTGCGATAACACCTAAACCAATACCCGGGAAAATGTAGCTATTGTTACATTGTGGGATTGGGAAAATTTGGCCGTTATACTCAACTGGATCAAATGGGCTACCCGAAGCTACAATCGCTTGACCCTCTGTCCACTCAATAACATCTGAAGGAAGTGCTTCTACTTGCTTAGACGGATTACTTAGCGGGAAGATAATCGGTTGTGGGCAAGATGCATGCATTGCACGAATAACTTGCTCTGTGAATAAACCAGGTTGGCCAGATACACCAATTAAGATATCTGGTTGTGCACAGTGCATTACATCTAATAGTGATGCGTACTCACCGCTATATGTCCATTCACTTAAACCTTCTTTAGATTGGCAAAGCGCTTGTTGGAAATCACGTAAACCTTCCATACCATCAGTTAGTAGACCAAAACGGTCAACCATGAAGATTTGTGAGCGAGCTTGCTCATCGCTAATGCCTTCAGCAACCATAGTACTGATAATTTGCTCAGCAATACCGCAGCCTGCTGAACCTGCACCAACAAATACCACTTTTTGCTCTGAAAGTTTCGCACCTTTAACACGACATGCAGCCAATAAAGACCCTACAGTTACCGCAGCAGTACCTTGAATATCATCGTTAAAGCTACAAATTTCATCACGGTAGCGTTTTAATAATGGCATTGCATTTGGTTGTGCAAAGTCTTCGAACTGAAGTAAAACACTTGGCCAGCGACGTTTAACAGCCTTGATGAATAGGTCTAAGAATTCATCGTACTCTTCTTGCGAAATACGCTTATGACGAGCACCCATATACATAGGGTCGTTAAGCAGTTTTTCGTTATTAGTACCAACATCAATCATCACTGGTAATGTATAAGCTGGGCTAATACCACCACACGCTGTGTAAAGTGACAATTTACCAATTGGAATACCCATACCACCAATACCTTGGTCACCAAGACCAAGAATACGCTCACCGTCAGTCACAACGATAACTTTTACTTTGCCTTTAGTAGCGTTACGTAAAATATCATCAATTTGGAAACGATCTTCGTAAGAAATAAATAGACCACGGGCACTGCGGTAAATGTCTGAAAACTTTTCACAGGCATCACCTACTGTTGGTGTGTAGATAATTGGCATCATTTCTTCAAGATGATCACGTACTAAACGGTAGTAAAGTGTTTCGTTGTTATCTTGAATTGCACGAAGGTAAATGTGCTTGTTTAAATTATCGCTAAAGCTTGAATACTGTTGGTAACAACGCTCAACTTGTTCTTCAATTGTTTCATAACGCGGTGGCAGTAAACCGGCTAAGTTGAAACTTTCCCTTTCTTTTTGTGAAAAAGCACTGCCTTTGTTTAATAGTGGCGTTTCGATCAGACCTGGGCCTGAATAAGGAATATAAAGATAATTTGGATCGGTATTTGTAGTCATATTTCCAAGCTTTGATGCGTCATAATTATGACCTGACATTATTACTCTTAAAGGCGAAATTGCAATGACAATTCACCTTGTCAGACCATTGAAGAAAATGAATTTTATGCCCTAAACGGCACAACGAATAGTATACATGAAAACTCAGCAGCTTTAAGGCTGCTGAGCTTGTTTTTAGTGGCTTTTATCACTTAAAGCGATACCTTCGCGGCGCGGATCGGCTGCGCCATAAAGTTTACCGTCTTTTACTTCAACAGCATGTAAACCAGAGTTTAAATCTAGGATACGAACTGTGTGCCCGCGGTTAACAAAATCAGCTTCAAAGTTTGCAAGTTCAGTGCCCTTTTCAAGGCTTGTATAATTGTTGCGATTAGTAATACGCGGTAAATTAATGGCAGTTTGCGCATCTAAGTTCCAATCAAGCACACCTACTACCACTTGAGCAACGTAATCAATGATACGACTACCACCCGGTGAACCGACCACTAAACGTAAACTGCCGTCTTTGTTAAACACCATCACTGGCGACATTGAACTACGCGGACGTTTACCTGCTTCAACGCGGTTAGCTAAAGGTTTGCCATCTTTTGTTGGTGATAAAGCAAAGTCTGTAAGCTGATTGTTTAAAATATACCCGTTCACCATTACTGTTGAACCAAACGCCATTTCGATAGAGCTGGTCATCGAAACCGCATTACCTTGGCTATCAACAATCGATATATGGGTTGTTGAAGGTAGCTCGTAAGCATCATCTTGTGCATAAGCAAGTGAGTTTGGCGGAGTACCTGCTTCTGCGTGAGCATCTTTTTCAGAGATAAGCTTTGCACGACCTGCAAGGTAATCTTTATCAAGTAATCCTTGTGTAGGGATTGGCATAAAATCTGGGTCGCCCATATACACGTTACGATCAGCAAAAGCTAAACGTGATGCTTGGGTAAAGTAATGCAACGCTTGTACTGAATTTGGTTTTAGTTTAGCCATATCTTTATGTTCGAGTAAGGCTAAAATCTGTAATACAGCAACACCACCACTACTTGGCGGAGCCATTGAACAAACCTCGTATTGGCGATAATCAACACATACTGGAGCACGCTCTTTGCTTTTATAATTCGCTAAGTCTTCAACAGATAAAGTACCCGGTGCTACCGCTGAGTTTTGCACTGCATGCACAAGTTCTTTGGCGTTTTCACCTTTATAGAAAGCATCAATGCCTTGTTTCGCTATATCTTTATAAAGCGCGGCAAGTTCAGGGTTCTTTTTCACCGTACCAACAGCAAGCGGTTTACCATCAGGGAAAAAGTAATCACGAATAACAGGAAGCTTTGTAACTCCTGGGTTTAACTCTTTGGCAAGTAATTGATGCAAACGTGGTGACACAATAAAGCCCTGCTCTGCCAATTCAATGGCAGGGCCAAATAAAGTTTGCCACTCTAACTTACCATAACGCTTATGTGCTGAAGCAAAGGCATCTAAAATACCCGGTACACCAACAGAGCGACCACCTACCACGGCTTCAATCCACTTAACGGCTTTACCGTGTTTATCTAAAAACAGTGTTTCATCAGCGTTACTTGGTGCGGTTTCGCGGCCATCAAAACTGGTTAGGCTTTTGGTTTTGTTGTCGAAGTACATCATAAATGTACCACCGCCGATGCCCGACGATTGCGGTTCTACCAGTGTGAGTACTAATTGTGTAGCAATAGCAGCATCAACCGCAGAGCCACCTAGCTCAAGCATTTTTTGACCTGCTTTTACAGCATAAGGGTTTGCCGCTGCGACCATGTACTTATCGCCTTCAACAACCTGTTTATGGGCAAAGCCGGTTGCAGCTTCGGGTTCGCGTATTTCAACTTTTGCAGGAGTCGCTAAAAGAGCCGTTGAATAGATAAATGAAGTGGAAAGAGCTAACAAAGCTTTGGTTTTGAATAACATAAATATACTTAATCCCGTAGTGTATTTGGCATCTTAAAATTAAACGTGCACAATAGTGTCACAATCTCAGATACAACAAAAATAACATGATAAACCTGCCCCTGAAACTAGAATATATTCTGCCCCCATTGTGTTTAATACTACTAAGTTCCTTGTTTGCACTTTTCAACTTAAATGAATATCTCGAATTTAACCGTGAGTTAGTCGCAAATGGTGAGTTTTGGCGTATTTTCACCAGTCAATTCGTACACGCAAATTGGCCCCACTTAGGCTTAAATTGTGCCGGAATTTTATTAATTTGGGCTCTTCATGCTGAGCATACAAGCCCACCTCATTATGCATTGAATATTGCTATTCTTGCATTGTGGTGTGGTTTAGGTGTGTGGCTATTTTGCCCTGATATCCATATTTACACCGGATTAAGCGCATTACTGCACGGTGTGATCATTTGGGGGGCAATTAAAGACGCACAAGCAGGCATGTTTTCAGGCTGGTTATTGTTTGCGGGTACGTGGGCAAAAGTGATTTGGGAGCAAATAGCAGGCCCGAGTGAATCGGTGAGTCAGCTAATCGCCTCTAATGTTGCCATTGATGCCCACTTTATCGGCGCAATTGGCGGCACACTGTTGGCTTTACCTGTCTTTATAAAAATAATAAAAAATCGCGGGTAGCCCTACTCGCTTTTTACAACTCTTTTTAACTCGAAAAGGAACTTTAAATGAATGAAAATAAAGGACATATTTACCTTCGCATTATCCTATTTTGCCTTTACGGACCACTCTTGGCCGGGCTATTTGGCCTATTGGTAAATTTAAAATTTGTTTCAGCAACGTTTATGGCAAGTCTTGATAATATTTATTACACCATAGTATTTTGCTCAATTTGTATTGGGTTTTGTCTGTTGTTAGCAAAATACAGTATCGTTAAAGAATCGTTTAAAAATAAAATTTTTGCTCATTTGACCCTTATTATTAGTATTTTGTATTCATGCTTAATGTTCTTTGGTATTGGTTTACTTATATTATTCAATATCATGTTTAACTCAAATACTGATTACGTTCACCAAGAAAAGGCATTTGAATATCGCACCTTTTATGTCTACACATCAGACCCTGGAGCTTTTGGAACTGCTCACCATTATGTGTATTTAAAGTGCCCTGCTTCGTTTAACCGCTATGAATTGGAATTAATAGCCAATATATCATGGATGAGAGACTATAAAATGAGTTTAGAGGGTGATAATTTAATTTTTGAAAACGACTCAGAGGAAGGTAAGGCAGTACTTGATGTGAGTAAATTTTACTGCAAATAACCCTATAGAGATAAATTCTATTACAAACAAAAACAGCCACTTTAAGTGGCTGTTTTTCATTTACACTATTGATTAAAGCGTTTCTTTAAACAACTTATAAATACGACGGTATTCATCTAACCAGCTTGATGGTTGTACAAAACCATGCGGCTCAACTGGGAAGATCGCTGTTTCAAAGTTTTCTTTTTCAAGCTCAATTAAACGTTGTACTAAGCGAACTGAATCTTGGAAGAATACATTATCATCAACCATAGGCGCATTAATTAATAAATGGCTCTTAAGACCTTCAGCAAAGTAAATTGGTGAGCTCTTTTCATAGGCAATTGGGTCAACATCTGGATGATTTAAGATATTCGACGTATAAGGACCATTGTAGTGAGCCCAATCAGTTACCGGACGAAGTGCAGCACCTGCTTTGAATAAATCAGGTTGTGTGAATAACGCCATAAACGTCATGAAACCACCGTAAGAGCCACCATAGGTGCCTACAGCTTGTGTATCTATGTTTGCGTTGTCTGCCATCCAGCTTACGCCGTCTGCTAAATCTTGGATATCAGGTGTACCCATTTGACGGTAAATAGCTGTACGCCAATCACGGCCGTAACCTTTTGATGCACGGTAGTCCATGTCCATTACTACGTAGCCTTCTGAAGCAAGTAATGAGTGGAACATAAACTCACGGAAGTAACCAGACCAACCCATGTGTGAGTTTTGTAGGTAACCAGCACCGTGGTTAAAGATAACCGCTTTACGGTTTTTACCTGTTTCGCCTTCTTTATAATCAGCTGGGTAATATACTTTTGCGTAAATTGGCTGATCAGTGTGGCTTGAAGGCACAGCAACAATCTTAGGTGCGATTAGTTTCTTCGCTAAAAACTCATCAGATACCGTGTGCGTTAACTGCGTTGCTTGGGTATTTGCTTTTGCATCAGCAACGTAAAGCTCAGGCGGTGACATAATTTTTGAATGAGTTAGCAATAGTTTGCTTTCATCTGGGCTTAACTGGTAATCAGTCATACCATCAAGGTTGGTTACTTGCTCAGATTCACCGTTTGCAGGGTTTACACGATAGATTTCGTAAAGACCTGGATGCTCAACGTTAGCTTTGTAGTAAATCGCTGAGTTATCAGCTGTTAACGTTAAGTTTGAAACAACAAATTGGCCTTTAGTTAGCTGTGTTGCTTTACCGTTAAGTGGCTTTTTGTAAATATGGCTGTAACCAGACTCTTCAGATAAGTAGTAAAGCGTATCTGAATTGTTTAACCAACCAAAATCGTTGTATGCATAGTTAACCCATGCATCGTCATGCAGACGGTGCTGTGAAACAAGTTTGTTGTTTTGCGTATCAACAGTGGCTAACCAACGATCTTTGTTGTCCCATGCTTCAAGCATAAGTGCCACTTGTGAACCATCTGTGTTCCATTGGATTGCACTTTGGTCCCAACCCCAATCCATCATTAGATTGATGGCGCGCGGTGCTTTTTCAGACTTGTAAGTTTTGCCTTCGCGGGCGTAGTTTTCTTTTTTAACAGCCGCAAGTACGTCTTCATCAAAGCCAGGTAAGGTATCGAATGCAAGGGTTGTTTGCTCGCCTGATTTAAGGTCGATGTAGATAACATCTGAGCTGATTGGTTTTTCATCAGCAACACGACGACGTACTTTCTCAGCCTTTACACGTGCATCATCGGCAATGTAATTAGGCATGATATCGCCTTCGTCACGCCATGAACGGTTCTCAGTGGTTACTGCAACGAGTGCTTGGCCATTTGGTGAAAGCTGAACATCTGCTAAACGTTTACCTTTACCTAAGTAAAACTGCGCGTTAGCAATGCTGTCGTTTTGTTCGTTGATTTGTGCTTTACGCGCTTCACGATCTTTTTTGTTTTTGTGAGTCAGCGCAATGTAATCAATTAGTTTGTGCTGTTCTTTTGCAATGTAAGTGTCAGGCTCTTGTACACCTTTAGGTGCATCGTCTAGGTGTAAGTTTACTAATTCAACTTGACGACCCGTTGCTAAATCAACTTTATAAAATGCATTACCTTGACGAAAAGCAAGGCTACCATCAGTTAAAAACTGTGGTTTTGATTGCTGTGCGCTATCGTGAGTAATTTGAGTAATTTGCCCAGTGCTTAAGTTTTTAACGAAGATATTACCTTCAAATGCATAAGCCTGTTGCTTTTTATCTGCTGAATAAACAGCATTTTTAGCGCCTACAGTGTGTAGTTTATCTAACGCTAATTGTGATGCAGATTGGCTGTTAATTGCTTGAACGTATAAATCACGTAACTCATTGCCCTGTTGCTTTTGTGCATAAACGATGCTGTTAGAATCACCGTTCCAGAAAGCACGCTCAGGCTGACGACCTAACCAATCAGGGTGAGCCATTGCTTGCTCTAACGTGATTTCAGCGGAACCTGTGTCAGCAGGAGTAACAACAACGGGTGCTACATTGGTAACTTGTTCTTCAGAAGGCGTTGAGGCGGTTGATTGACAACCAGCTAGCATAAAGCTAGATGCGACTGCGAGAGCCACTAACGTTTTATTAGCAGTGGTTTTGAAATTCATAGTGCTTCTTTAGGGTAATTATAATTCGCCTTATTTAAGCAGAAGCACTGATGAAATAGCAATTTTTATAGGATAAACAGCCAAACTTTTCCGTTTAATAACAGCTTATTTCAATGTTATATCAAGCCATACCATACGATGATCAGAAGAGGCATTGCGATCCTCAATTAATCTGAATAACTCAGAGTTTTCTGTTGGCCAAAATACTCCGCCGTCATTTATTTCAATACCATAATTAGATGGCAGTACGTAATCGGCTCTGGCTTGCCAATAAGCGGTATAGTTTTTAGCATAATCTTCTTTATACGATTCTTTAGCGCCTTTGCTTGTTGGCGTAAAAGAGGTATTCACTAATGGGTTTTTTAAAATCTGGTCTGTAGTATTTGGACGTGCCTTGCCCCCTTCAGGCGCAGCATTTAAATCGCCAACAATTACAAAACGGCTGTTCGCTTTTAAGCCTCCTTTTTGGCCTTTATCATCGTAAATGTAGTTAGCATTGTTGATGTAATCAGCAATTAAGCTCACTTCATCGTGGTTACGCTTACCGTTGCGGTCTTCTGGGCCATCGAATACCGGCGGCGTAGGGTGCGACGCAAGTAAATGAACTGTTTTGCCTTTTATATCAATCGGTAAGTCCCAAAATGATTTAGAGCTTAGGTGAATTGCTTGCCATTCTTCTGCTGAATACCAGTCTTTACCTGTTTTAGGGTCGATAGGCATTTGTGCATTTGGCATATCTTTGTATTTGAATGTTTGTAATGTTCGCGCTTTATCTAAATCAATAGGGTAGCGAGAAAGTACAGCCATTGCATAATGCCCTTCAAAGAAGCCAAAGCCGTGTGCGTCACCTTTGTAATGCCCCTTTACACCATCGTTATCTAAGTCAAATTCGGTAGGTAAACCGGTGTTGACTGGTGCGATAAAGTAATATGGGTAATCGATGGCAACCTGCTTATTTTGCGATACCTGCAGGTAGTTTTTACGAAATACGTTAATGCCTTTATCAGCATCAATATAGTCAAACTCATTAAGTAAAATAACATCAGGTCTTACGCGCTGAATTATTTCGGCAATGTTGCGAATTTGCTGGTGGTTGCTCGCTAATGCTTTGCTTAAAGCATCTTTATCAATAGCTTCGCCTTTTTTAGCATAGTTGGTTGCATCCATACTCACGTTAAAGGTAGCAACACGTAAATCTGCAGCCACTGCATTGTTAGCAAATACACCTACAGCCAGGGCTAAAGAAGAAGTTAATAAAGCGTTTTTCATGAAATAAATCCGTCTACTATAAGTAGTAAAATAATACTGCTGACAATGATCCATAAGATCATCGCCATGATAAAAGGTTTAATACCTGCTTGTTTTAAGACTGAAATAGATAAGCCACTACCAATCAAAAATAAGGTCATTACCAAAATTTGTTTAGCACCAACATTGAGTGCATGCCAAAGTGTTTGATACTCAGAAAAGCTTGAATTAATCAGTGTAGCTGCTAAAAAACCAAATATAAACAATGGGATACTTGCTTTTTCATCTGATTTCCAAAACACACCCGCGATGCTTGTATAAGGTATGATCCACATTGCTCTGGTTAGTTTAATAGTTGTTGCAATAGCAAGTGCTGATGCGCCATAAGCAGCGGAAGCCCCCACTACACTACTTGTATCGTGAATCGCAAGTGCCGCCCAAACACCAAATTGCTGTTCGGTTAGGCCAAAATAATGGCCAATCATCGGGAACAACACTAAGCCAAGAGCGTTTAATAAAAACACCACAGCGAGTGATATCGCCACTTCGTGATCTTTGGCTTTAATCACCGGGGCCATAGCTGCAATTGCGCTGCCACCACAAATTGCTGTACCAAATGAGATAAGTACACCGGTGTTTTTATTTAACTTAAATAACTGAGATAAAATTTCGCCAAGACCAATAATAGCGGTAATACTGACAATTGTAAGCACAATAGAACTGCGCCCTACTTCTATTACTTGATTAAAATCAACAGCAAAGCCTAAGCCAATAACCGCTAACTTTAGCATCCATTTACTAAATTTTTGTGACTGAGCTGCAAATGGATTGCCTAAAGTCATGGCAAATAGTGCACCGACTATAAGTGCCGTAGCAGAACCAACAAATGGCAAAGCAGATGCTAAAAAAAGCGTAATAAAAAGAAATTGTTTTGGGCGTTCAGCTATCACAACGGCACTCTGATTAGTTTGTTGGTTAATTTATGTACCAGAGGTGCGACAACAATAACGGTAGGAAATGCCACACAAAAAGCAAAAGCCCACGCTTTAAGCCAAATGGTTGTAATGTTATCGATTAAACCAACGTTAAAAATGCTGATCACTAAAGACATAAATCCAGACATAAACAGCGCCATAAAAAAGGCAAACACGACTGTTCTAAATCGAGGATGTAACATAACAAGCTAATATTAATATAAAAATATTAGTCTATAGGAAGAAAAACCTGACGCAAGTGCTTTGAGACAAGAGGTACAAAATTAGCGAAGTTTGCGCGTAAGGCCAAAAATTAAAAAGCCGAGATAAACTCGGCTTTTAAGAATTTAAACTGATTAGTTTAAAATAAGTTGGGTGCTGGTAGCAGCTACACCTGGGTAATCTTGCTCTGGCAATATTTCAGCAAGTGCAGCTAATCGCTCACCTAATTGGTGAAGATTATTGGCAGATACGTTGATGTGTCCCATTTTACGGCCTGGTTTAGCCGTTTTACCATACCAGTGGCTTGTAACATCTTGAGTAGCAAGTACTGAGTGTGGAATTGAAGGCTGTCCTAACACGTTGATCATAGCAGTAGGACGAAGCAATTCTGTACTGCCTAATGGTAAGCCTGCAACAGCGCGCATGTGGTTTTCGAACTGAGAGCAATGCGTGCCCTGCTGTGTCCAGTGACCAGAGTTATGAACTCGCGGTGCAATTTCGTTTACTAATAACGTACCTTGAACATCAAAAAACTCAATTGCTAATACACCCACATAATCAAGTTCATTTGCTAGCTTGTTAAACGCCAGCTCAGCTTGTTCTTGAATTGCAGCTTTTTCTTTACCTGCAACTGAAAGTGTAAGCACACCGTTAGTGTGTTGGTTTTCAGTTAATGGGTAAATTACTGTGTTACCTGCTTTGTCGCGTGCACCGATGATAGATACTTCGCGGTCAAATGGGATCATCTTCTCAGCAATAATAGAATGCGGTGCACTGTCGGTACCAGATGCAATGAAATCTGCCATTTCTGACCAAATTTGGTCAATTTGATCATCTGATTTTAAGCGCCATTGGCCTTTACCGTCGTAACCCGCTTGGCAAGTTTTGATCACAAGTGGCTTACCTAAACGCTCTACCGCAGCAATAAGATGTGCTTTTTCGGTAATTAGCTGATAAGGCGCGCACTCAACATTTGTTTTATCAAGTAATGCTTTTTCAAGTGCACGATCGCCACCTGTTTTAATCGCCGCTTTACCCGGGTAAAACTTGTTGCTTTGACAGCACAGTGTTAGTACATCATCAGGAATGTGTTCAAACTCTGCTGTAATTGCGTCTGCGCTATCAATAGCTTGTTGTAATGTACTGTTATGAACTTCACCGGTTAATGGGTGAATGATTTTTTCACTACCCACATCGTAGGCAACAACATTTAAATCAAGGGGTGCGCCCGCTAAGCTCATCATACGAGCTAACTGACCCGCACCTAAAATTAGAATATTCATATTACTCTGCAGGATTAGGGTTAGCTAAGATAGTGTCTGTTTGTTCTTTACGGAATGCTTCAACTTTTGCGAAAATTTCTGGCTGTTGGCAACCTAAAATTTGTGCAGCTAAAAGGCCTGCATTTGCTGCGCCCGCTTCACCAATAGCAAGAGTACCTACCGCAACACCTTTAGGCATTTGGCATATAGATAATAACGAATCTACACCATTAAGAGTTTTAGATTTAACGGGTACACCTAAAACTGGTAGTGATGTAAAGGCCGCTGCCATACCTGGTAAGTGCGCAGCACCACCGGCACCTGCAATAATAATTTTAATGCCGCGCTCAGCTGCAGTGCTTGCATAGTCGGCAAGTAATTGAGGGGTACGGTGAGCAGAAACAACTTTAGTCTCGTATTCAATGCCGAATTTTTCAAGCATTAACGCCGCATGTTCCATCGTTGGCCAGTCTGATTTGGAACCCATAATAATGCCAACAGTCATAAATACACCTCAGTAAATTGTTTTCTAAAAAGCGGACTTTTGTCCTTATTTTGTGGCGGGTATTATATACCCAAACCACATCAAGATGCGAGTTTCAGTTGGAATTAAAAGCGATTTAGGCAAGGCATTGACTGCAAATAATAGTGGTTCTATTGTTAAAATCGATAACGCAGTATAAATCGCTTTTAAACCAACCCTTTGGGCGCTTCACAAGCACTCACTCTCATCGTTGTTACTTCTTAAAAGGGACTGCCATTTCTACAAAGTAACGCCTTGATATTAAGCACCTGTGAAACGCTGAATTCTGTAACTTGATGTGGCTTGGGTATATCCCCTAACTCACATCAAGATGCGACTCTAGAAGCACAAAAAAGCCATGACATGCATGGCTTTTAATCACTCATAAACGAATTAAGCTTCTTTACTTGCTAGATACTCAGTATACGTACCCTTAAAGTCGATAACTTTGCCGTCTTTGATTTCCCAAATGCGGTTAGCAAGTGATGATACGAATTGTCTATCGTGTGATACGAATAATAAAGTTCCTTCGTATGCTTCAAGTGCTAAGTTAAGCGCTTCGATAGATTCCATATCCATATGGTTGGTTGGCTCATCCATTAATAAGATGTTTGGTTTATGCATCATAATTTTACCAAACAACATACGGCCTTGCTCACCACCTGAAATCACTTTTACTGACTTTTTAATGTCGTTTTGTGAAAACAGCATACGACCTAAGAAACTACGAACAACTTGCTCGTCGTCGCCTTCTTGTTGCCATTGTTCCATCCACTGGAATAAGTTCATGTCTTGTTCGAACTCATCAGCATGATCTTGCGCGTAATAACCAATATTAGCATTATCAGACCATTTAAATTCACCTTGTTTTGGTGCTAAGCGACCTGCAAGGGTATTTAATAATGTTGTTTTACCAACACCGTTCTCACCGATAATCGCAATACGCTCACCTACTTCAACTAAACCTTCAAGGCCACTGAAAAGCATGTCATCAAAACCTTGCGCTAAGTTAGTTAGCTCTAAGGCATTACGGAATAACTGTTTTTCTTGTTCAAATCGAATAAATGGGCTTTGACGAGAAGACGCTTTAACTTCTTCAAGCTGAATTTTATCGATTTGTTTAGCACGTGATGTTGCTTGTTTTGCTTTTGAAGCATTTGCAGAGAAACGAGATACGAACTGCTGTAGTTCTGCAATTTGGCTTTTCTTCTTCGCATTTTCGCTCAGTAAACGCTCGCGGGCTTGTGTTGCTGCAAACATATATTCATCGTAATTACCTGGGTAAATACGAAGTTCGCCATAATCGATGTCAGCCATGTGTGTACATACTGAGTTTAAAAAGTGACGGTCGTGCGAAATGATGATCATGGTGCAGTCGCGTTGGTTTAACACGTCTTCTAACCACTTGATGGTGTAAATATCCAAGTTATTGGTAGGCTCATCCAGTAGCATGATATCTGGATCAGAAAACAGCACTTGTGCAAGTAACACACGCAGTTTAAAACCCGGTGCGATTTCAGACATAGGACCGTAGTGTTGCTCTGTACCGATACCTACACCAATCAGTAGCTCACCGGCTTTAGCTTCTGCTGAGTAACCATCCATCTCTGCAAACTCAGTTTCAAGATCAGCTACACGCATACCGTCTTCTTCGCTCATCTCTGGTAAGCTATAAATACGATCACGTTCTTTTTTTACTTCCCACAGCTCTTTATGACCCATGATAACTGTATCGATCACAGAAAACTCTTCATAAGCAAACTGATCTTGATTTAGTTTAGCAATACGCTCGTTTGGATCTGTACTGACATTACCTGAAGATGGCTCAAGTTCACCACTTAGGATTTTCATGAAGGTTGATTTACCACAGCCATTCGCACCGATTAAACCATAACGGTTTCCATCGCCAAATTTTGCTGAAATATTTTCGAATAAAGGTTTAGCACCAAATTGCATGGTGATATTAGCTGTACTAATGATAGCGGTACCCTCCAGCGGGTAAAAAGTAAAAACAAATCTGCATGCAATTTTAAACTAAAGCCGCTTTGCACGCCATGATAGTTTAAATAAATCAACTCAGTAGTTTTACAAAATGACATACAGCACCTATGCTGAACTGCACATAAAATGAGCACGCTCACAAACGAATGTGAGCGCGCTCAACTTTCAAATAATCATTATAAAACAAGGAGTTTGTTAGCATGAGAAATAATAACACAGAACAGCGAATTTTAGATGCTGCTTGGTCATTATTCGTAAAAGAAGGGTTTTCTGACACCTCTACTAGACAAATTTCTGCGGCCAGTAATATTGCTGTGGGTACTTTATTTAATTATTTTCCAGATAAAGTTGCTATTTTAGAGGGCTGCTTAGAAAACAGATTTGCAGAAGTGTTGGAGCATGCTAAAGAAACAGACATCCACCGCCCTGCCCGTTTAAAAATAAGCCACTATGCACAGTATTTTTATCAATTCTATTGTACACACCATCATTTTTACAAACCTCTTTTCAGCGATCGTTTGTTTAGTGAGTCGTTTCAGGAGCAGCACATAAGATTGATGGAATCATTAATCTTTGCCGATCAACCGCATTTTAATAAAGTTAAAGCGGCCATTCTACTAGACTGCTATTTTATGACCTTATTGCACGGTTTATGCTCAGACAAACCCAATACAAAAGATATGCTAAAAACATTAAGTCAAAAGGTGTCCATTTTTTAGCTACACTAACTTATTGATAATTCAGTATAGTGAACTCAAAATGAATAAATATTCCTCAAAACTGATATCTTTGTTGATTTTTTTTCACTTTTTACCCTATTTTAGCTCTGATAATCTCCTAGTTTTGCAAAATAACACTTATTAGGGACGATGTATAAACAAGGATTTCTATGAAAAGAACTTACATAGCAACATTAATCGCAAGTATGAGCATGGTCACAATTAACAGTCATGCTATTGAGATATATAAAGATGATAAAAACAGTGTCACTGTTGGTGGCTTTATTGATGCCAGAGTGATCAGCACTCAAGGTGAGACTGAAATTGTAAATGGTGTATCCCGTATAAATTTGGATTTTAAACGCCAGCTAAAAAATGAATGGCAAGCCTTGGCATTCCTAGAGTGGGGAGTGAACCCTGTAGGTAATAGTGACATTGTTTACAATAATCGCTTTGAAACTGTGCAAGACGAGTTTTTATACAACCGTTTAGGTTATGTTGGTGTAAAACACGAAAAATATGGACGAATTACTGTAGGTAAGCAATGGGGTGCTTGGTATGACGTGGTTTATAACACAAACTACAGCCTAGTATGGGATGGCAATGCTGCTGGGGTCTACACCTACAATAAAGACGATGGAGCAGTAAATGGTACTGGTCGAGGCGATAAAGTACTGCAGTATCGTAACAACTGGGGAAATGTCCATATAGCATTGCAAACGCAATTGAAATCAGATGACTTTTATACCTGCGATATCGCCGATATTTCGCGTGCATCATGTCAGGCATTATGGGATCAAGGTAATAATGCTGCTCAGAAAGTTGAGTTTAATTCAACTTATGGTGCTGCCCTCTCCTACTATGTAACTGATGAACTTAAATTTACAGCAGGTGTAAACCGAGGCCAATTCGAGATTCTGTATGCTGGCGGGCGAAAACAATCAGTAACAGATCTAATTTATGGTGTGGGTATGACCTATGGTGATTTTAATACACCTGGTTGGTATGCATCAGCGAATATCAATAAAAATGAAAACCATGATACTGATAATTTAGGACGGTTAATTAAAGAAGCTGTCGGTTCTGAATCGTTAGTCAGTTACCGTTTCGATAACGATATCCGCACTTTCTTAGCCTACAACATATTTGATGCTGGTGACGATTACGTGATTCAACCAAACTTTAATGCTGATCCTAATGATGTGTTTAAACGACAATTTGCTGTTTTAGGTTTGCACTACTTTTTGGGCGATGACACTATTTTATACATCGAAGCACGTAAAGATTTTAGTGACTTTTCAAGTAAAGATGCTGAGCAAGAAGCACAGATGTCACAAACCGAAGATGATGGTATTGCCATCGGATTTAATTACACATTGTAATTGCATTTACATAAAGCCCACCTTAGTGGGCTTTTATATATTCTAATTAATGAACAACTCAAATATTTTGCTTTTTGGTCGCAACCCCAATCAATAAACTGATTCTAGTTACATCAATTTCAAGCATTTCGTTGATGCACTTTTATTGACTAACCCAGCTTGCTTGTTATGCTTCATTGTTTCTACTGAGTAACTCACTCAACTCTTTCTTACTTTGCTCAGGATTTTTGCCCGCAGTATCTATGACAATACGTGCTGTTTCCCACAAGTCATAATCTCTTGAAATCACACTTTCCCATGATGGAAGTAAAAGGTTTCGAATATCTGTTTGCCTGTTTTCTACACGTTGTCGATGTTCGGCTTTATTCGAGCAGATAACTTCAATTTCTATATAGGGTGATGAAGCTTTATTTGCTACGCTTTTCCACCCTTCTCGAGATTCCAAAACTGGGTTTGTTGAGTCAGCTACAACAGAAAGGCCGTTTTTTAGATTTTCTAACGCAAGAGCAAAAGCTACCTTGTAACCTTCGTCATGTAGCTTATTAAAACCACAGTTTTTTAGTTCTTGCTCGATAGTATCAATACGAATATGAACTGCGCCCAAGGAAGAAGCTAAAAACTTAGAAAGTTCAGTCTTACCTGTTGCGGGTAGACCGCCAAGGATATATAACATAAAGCCTATGAATTCCTTCCAAGTTACTTTTAAAAGTGTGTATTTAGGGTGTTTAACATTTAAAATGTTGTCATAAAAATTCAAGAAAAACCACCGCATTCGATAAACCGAGAAGATTCCACGCCTGAGTTTCTATAACTACTTATCTTGTTTATCAATATACTTAAATTTAAAGATACGCTGAGGTTATAATGAGGTCAAATACAGTATGATGTGTTCTTATATGACGAATTATTACTACATTGAATAATCACGTTCTACTTTTGCAATGCGCGTTGTAAAAGTGCTGTACCATTTGTCTTTACCAAGTTGCTGGGCATTTAAGTGCTCTACGTTTTGTTTCCAGGCTTTAATTGCTTCTAAGCTTTGCCAATACGACACAGAAATACCTAATCCATCACGAGCAGACTCCATGCCTAAATACCCAGGTTGTTGTTCTGCGAGCTCCACCATTCTATTCGCCACCTCTTCATAACCAGCGGTATCGTCAGATAAGGTATTCGTAAAGATTACGGCGTAATAAGGCGGTTTTGGTGTATTCGCTATCATGCTATTACTTCCCTCTACTAGGTTCAAAGCCATCATAGCATGGGATTTCTGTGTTAAACGTATCCCAGTTTGCTTTAGAGCTCACGAAATTGTGACTAATTGGACGTTCGTTTATATCACTATCTAATAAACCTAGGCGAATACGTAAGCGGCTTGGGTCATCTTTATTTTCGCTATAAACTGGGGAGCCACAGCTACTACAAAAATAGCGAATTCTACCGGGTTTAAATTCAAACGCACTTAGATGCTGCTTGCCTTCTGTTAGGTTAAAACCATCTCGTTGAATAAAGCCGTTGGTTGCGTAAGCTGTGCCAGAGTTTTTACGACACAACGAGCAATGACAATGAATAATTGAGTCTATACCACCAACAATCGTTACTTTTACTTTGCCGCACAAACAACTTCCTTTATACATAGTCCCTCACAAGGTTAAAGCTTAATAGCCGCGATGCTTCCAAAAATCAGTGGCAGTGCCTTCGGCTTCCTTTAATAAGTTAAAGGATTTATCGGCAATTATATGGCCATTTAACTCAATAGTCATGCGCCAAATACCTACTTTATTATCAACAGGTGCCCATATAGTATCACCTAAGTAAAACTGCCAATCGTTTGTTTTAACATACTGTTCACCCTCAAACGGCGGCATAATATCGCCATCCTCATCGGGGATATCTGGGTGGTAAACGCAAAACTTAATTTTTTGTCCTTTGGCCTTTTTAATGTTAACAATAAAACCAAATTCAATATCTAACTGTGCAGGAACGTCTGTTGTAAATTCGGTGATTTGAGGCAGGTCTTTCTCTTTTGCATCCCAATGACTGTAAATGCCGTAACTTTCAATACTGGTAATTGGTTTGGCTTTTGCCATAGTTGCAAGCGCTCCTTTTTAAAAATGAGGCGCTATTTTATAGTAGCAACTCTAGCAGAACAAGATTGTACTATTATAGTAATTAGGTAACATATTTTATCCAGTGAGCGTCATGCTGTTGAAAGCCGCATTTTGTTAAAAGCTTAATACATGAACTATTATTTGGGTTAACTAAAGCTACAATAGTGTTTAGCGGCGCTGGTACAAAGGTTGTCAATTTTCCAAATAACATGGCTAATACCTTTTGCATTATCCCCTTGCCAAAGTATTGCGATGACAATTCAAATCCTAAAATACCCTGCCCGTTAATTATGTTAAATATGCCAACACTACCAATAACTTGGCCAGTACTTCGCAAAACGATAACCAACCGAATACCTTGTTGATTATAAAAACTCTCTATGTCGCCTTGAATAAAGTCGTAAACGTCACCTTTGGTTATGTCAGCACTGTAATCATTAAAAGATTGAACATGGGGATCTTTTAAAATATCCCAAATTGCTTGGCAATCTTTGTGTCGAATTGGGCGTAAGTCAAAGGCTAAGTCATTGTGGCTTGACACGGTAATTACTTCTTTTTCTTTATGAGCTGACATTATTGTCTTACTATAAGGGCAAATACAAGCAATTAGGTTAAGTTCGATGAGTGAAGAGTTTAAAGTAATTCAACCTACCACTACAGTGTATTGTAAAGAACGCGGCGAAGGCTGGACTTTAACAGGGATCACCAGCATTGATGAGCATACTTCTGTGATGTTCGATGGCGTAAGGTATACATTACCAGCCCGTGAAATTGTTGAGGTATTATTACCGCAACAGCTCGAGCGAGAGAAAAACCAACAATAAAAAAAGCCAGCATCAAGCTGGCTTTTTCGTGTTTAAAATTAGCGTAATGCGTTAATACGCTCATCAAGTGGTGGGTGCGATGAAAATAACTCAGCAACACCTTTACCGCTTGCAATACCAAACGCCATCATTGAACCTTCTAGTTGTGATGGGTGGTTTTGTTTTAAACGCTCAAGGGCGCTTCGCATTTTATCTGCACCTACTAGCTTAGCTGCACCCGCATCCGCAGAGAACTCGCGTTTACGGCTATAGTAAGCAACTATCATACTCGCTAGAACACCAAATAACATTTGGAAAATCATATCGAATAAGAAGTAAGTCCAGCTACTACCACCCTCTTCTTCATCACTATTTAAGAAGTTATCAACAATACCTGCTAATACTTTCGCTATAAAGATAACAAAGGTATTCACTACACCTTGAATAAGAGTAAGCGTAACCATGTCACCATTTGCAATATGAGACACCTCATGTGCCAATACCGCCTCGGCTTGATCTTGGTTCATGTTGTGTAATAAACCTGTGCTCACAGCCACCAGCGAGTTGTTCTTACTTGGGCCTGTCGCAAATGCGTTCATTTCAGGGCTATCGTAAATAGCCACTTCTGGCATCGCGATACCTGCTTTTTTCGCTTGCGCTGCTACCGTAGAAACTAACCATTGCTCTGTTTCAGAACGAGGCTGTTCAATAACATGTGCACCGGTTGATTTTTTTGCCATCCATTTCGACATAAATAACGAAATAAACGAGCCACCAAAACCAAATACGGTTGAAATAACTAAAATGCCGCCTAAACTGCGATGGCTAATACCCAGTACGCTCATCACAATAGACAACACAATACCTAACACTAGCATTACCGCTAAGTTAGTTAGTAGAAACAAAAATACACGCTTCATAAAAACCTCAGAATAAACATACCAATTGTATTAACTAACGACATGGTTAAAAATCGTTAGTTAATAAAATTATCTGGGCGTACTACCAACTTAGTTTAGGGCTAATGCAATTGGTTGCAAGGAACTAATTGCAACCAATTGTGACAGAGTATGTCAAAAGTAACAACTCAATTATTATGGGTTAATAGATAAAATTTCAAGTAAGGTTTTGTAAATTTTTAATTTAGGGGTGCCATCTGTATAAGGACTAATCGCTAAAAGCGGGAAAGGTAATGCTGATTTTAAGGTTTCTAAATTGGCGTCTTGTTCACGCATATTTGGATCTACATGATTTGCAATCCAACCCACACAATTTACACCGAGCGCTTTAAAATGAGCTGCTGTCAGTAATGCGTGATTTAGGCAACCTAGTTTCATGCCAACCACTAAAATTACATTAAGATTTTGTGATTTAACCCAATCACAGAGTAAATCGGTTTCGTTGATAGGTAAACACCAACCACCTGCACCTTCTGTAAGAATATAATCGGTATTGAGTGCTTTTACGTTCGCATAAGCAGCATCAAGCTTATCAAATGTCAGCCTGTCGCCTACTTGGGCTGCAGCAATATGTGGTGCAATGGGTGGCTCATAGGTAAAGGGGTTAACAATGTTATATTTAACCCCAATTGATGAGCTTTCCATTAAGGTTAATGCATCATCATTAACTAGTTGCCCAAACGCTTCTTCTGCACCTGCGGCAATGGGTTTAAAACCAACCGCACGCTGTTTATGTTGCGCTAGTAAGTTTAATAATAAACTGGTGACATGGGTTTTTCCGGCATCGGTGTCTGTACCTGTAATAAAAAATTCTTTCATTTTTGAGTTAATTCTATTTTTCTAGTTCTAAAAGGACAACTTGATAGCTCACTCTAGCATGCCCATCAACCAGAGGGTATGCCTTACAAACACTATTAAGTGCCTGCCTTGTTAATAACCCATGGCGCTTTTGCTTAGTTTGCAATGAGGTAGCACCAATCGCTTTTATCGAGCGCAGTGCTTCTAAGGGAGACTTATAGGCGTCTATATAACATCTATCGGCTGCAAAATTCAGTTTAAACCCCGCCAATTTTGCATACTCAATAATGTGACTAGCACAATGAAACTGATTAATATGGTTTTGCTCGTCTAAACAAGCAAAAGCCTGTTTGATCTCTTTGAGCGATCCATCTACCACGCAGCTTAAATAAAGCTTACCGCCCGCTTTTAATGCGGAAAAAAGATTTTTAAGTAGTGCCTCTAAATCAGCAGACCATTGCATTGCAAAATTACTAAACACACAATCAAGGGAGTTTTGCTGTAGCGGTAGGTTATCCATATCAGCACATACTTTTAAACAACGCGGGTTTTGCTCTGTGCTTAGCATGGAATGACTTAAATCCATTGCCAATACAGTATCAAAATGTGTTTTAAGCATTGCCGTGTTAACTAAAGGCCCAGCCCCTAGATCAAGGCAAGTACCCTGCTGATGTTTACTTGCCATCATTTTAAATAAGTGCGCAGCCGCTTGTTTTTGAACATTAGCATGGCTCGCGTAATTTGCAGCCGCTTTAGAGAACTTAGTTTGTGTTGTTAGCTTATTACTGTCCTGAAAGCTTAAAGGTACTTGCAGTTGAACACTCATAAACACTCCACTAGCGAATCAACCAGTTTTTTTATATCGTCAGCTTGATGCGCGCTACTTAGGGTTACCCTAAGTCGTGCCGTATTAAAAGGCACCGTGGGCGGTCTAATAGCGGTTAACCACACGCCTTTTTCTTTAAGCTTATTAGCAACGGCAAGCGTGTGTTCTGCATCGCCCAATACCAAAGGCTGAATAGCCGTTGTTGATTCCATTAATGCTAAGTTATGCTCTTTGGCAAGCGCTCTAAAGTAGGCAATATTATCTGTAAGCTGAGAGCGTCTCTTATCTGCTTTTAGTAACTTTTCGAGTCGTTCAAGAGTACAACTAGCCATCAGCGGAGACATTGCTGTTGAATAAATGTATTCACGATTAAACTGCAGCATGTAATCAATCATTTGCTTTGATGCAAGCAGGCAAGCACCACTACTTGCCAGTGCCTTGCCAAAGGTGATGATCAGTAAATCAGGCTTGATTGCCTCACAACTGCCTAAACCTTGCTCACCCAATACGCCAAAGCCATGGGCGTCGTCAATCATCAGCCAGGCATTGTATTGTTTAGCGAGTTTACAGAGTGCTTCAATGGGGGCTTGATCGCCATCCATCGAAAATACCCCCTCGCTTACTATGAGCTTATGCTTTGCCTTTGATTTTTGTAACCGAGATTCTAAATGCTTAAGGTCGTTATGATTAAACCGCACCATAGCAGCACAAGAATGAAGGCCGCCATCAATTAAGCTGGCATGATTAAGCTTATCTTGGAAGATTGCCGATGATTGCGCCACGCTTTTATCTTGAAACAACGCTTTTAATACACTGCTATTAGCACTAAATCCGCTATTAAATAACATGGCGCTTTCAAAGCCTAATAACTCGCATAAACGCTGTTCAAGCTGTTGCTGTGGTTTATTATAACCATTCACTAGCGCAGAACTGTGGCTACCTAGCTGCTGCGCTTGTATTTCAATAAAATCATCAGCAAAGCCAAGGTAGTCATTACTGGCAAAATTTAAATACTTTTTACCAGCAACTTCTATATAGCGCCCGCTTGCTTGCTCAACAAGCTGACGCTTTCTCAGTAATGCATCAGCTTCTCGCTTAAGAAGATGCTCGGCAATAAAATCAAAAGCCATTTAAATATTACGCTTCGTAAAATAGTTCTGATGTTGCTTTATCAGCAACTTTTGATGAAAGTGATGCCTCTACTGCTTCATCAGAATAATCTTCACGCCTTTCTGGGTTCATGCCTAATTTTTTAATCAGCATCATGTCAGCATCTGCTTCTGGGTTTTCTGTAGTCAGTAGTTTATCACCGTAGAAAATTGAATTAGCACCAGCAAAGAAACACATTGATTGCATTTGTTCATTCATCGCCGTGCGACCAGCAGATAAACGGACATAGCTTTTTGGCATCATAATACGTGCTACAGCAATGGTACGAATAAACTCAAAATGATCTAAATCTTCAACATCTTCAAGTGGCGTACCTTTTACCTTCACCAACATATTGATTGGCACACTTTCAGGCTGTTGCGGCAAATTAGCTAATTGCATTAATAAACCAAAACGATCAGCTGCCTGCTCGCCCATACCAACAATACCGCCTGAACACACTTTCATGCCAGCATCACGCACGTTATCTATGGTGTTTAATCGGTCTTGGTAAGTACGAGTAGTAATAATCTGTTGATAATATTCTGGTGATGTATCAAGGTTATGGTTGTAGTAATCAAGACCCGCGTCTTTTAATGCATGGGCTTTTTCATTATCAAGCATGCCAAGGGTCATACAGGTTTCAAGCCCTAACTCTTTGACTTCTTTTACCATTTTCTCGATATATGGCATGTCGCGATCTTTTGGATCAGACCAAGCGGCCCCCATACAAAAGCGCGTTGCACCCTTTTCTTTAGCTGCACGTGCTTGCTCTACCACTTTTTCAACTTCCATTAGGCGTTCACGCTCTAAATCCGTTTTATAATGACCAGACTGAGGACAATATTTACAGTCTTCTGGGCAAGCACCCGTTTTAATCGATAATAAAGTAGAAATTTGTACTTCATTTGGGTTGAAGTTTTCACGATGAACACTGGCCGCTTTGAATAATAAATCATTGAACGGCATTTCGAATAATGCTTTTACTTCTTGGTGGGTCCAATCGTGACGGACAACAGCGTGCTCCATAATAGTCTCTTTTCTTAAATTAATGGGACGGTATGATTGGCTAAGTCTACGAGTTGACGTAACATTGTCAACGAACAGGAGGCTACTAAAGTTTACATATGAACAAAAAACAATCTACCGATCTAAATTTTGACCGCGAACATATTTGGCACCCTTATACATCAATGACTAATCCTTTGCCTGTTTATCCGGTAAGTCATGCTCGTGCTAACCGCATTTTTTTAGAAACCGGTGAAGTATTAATTGACGGAATGGCATCTTGGTGGAGTGCTATTCATGGTTATTGCCATCCGGTTTTAAATGAAGCAATAGCCACACAACTAAACAAAATGAGCCATGTTATGTTCGGTGGCCTAACACATCAGCCCGCTGTTGAACTGTGTAAAAAGCTCGTTAGTATGACGCCACCCTCACTTGAAAAAGTGTTCTTAGCCGACAGCGGTTCTGTCAGTGTTGAAGTAGCAATAAAAATGGCTCTTCAATACTGGCTGAGTAAAGGACATACTGGTAAACAAAAACTAATGACGCCGCTTAAGGGCTATCATGGTGACACCTTTGCTGCTATGAGTGTCTGCGACCCTGTAAATTCAATGCACAGTATGTACTCTGGTTTTTTACCTGAGCATGTTTTTGTTCCTGCTCCAAGTGCTAAGTTTAACGGTGAGTTTAGTTCTACAGAGGCTGAAAACCTAGAAAACTACTTTGCAGCTCACCACCAACACGTTGCGGCATTTATAATTGAACCCATTGTGCAAAATGCTGGGGGTATGAATTTTTACCATCCCGATTACTTAAAACATCTACGCATACTTTGCGATAAGTATGATGTTTTACTTATTTGTGATGAAATCGCCACAGGCTTTGGCCGCACAGGTACCTTGTTTGCTGTTGAGCACGCCGACATAGAACCAGACATTTTGTGTATTGGTAAAGCATTAACGGGTGGCATGATGACACTTTCTGCAACCTTAACCACCAGCAAAGTTGCTATTGGTATTAGTGAAGGTGAAGCCGGAGTGCTTATGCATGGCCCTACTTTTATGGGTAATCCATTAGCATGCGCAACTGCCTGCGCCAGTATTGATTTACTGCTCGAACAACCTTGGCAAGAACAAATAGCACATATTAACCATGTACTCACAGAGCAGCTTGCTAAATGCAAACAACTTGATGACGTAGCAGATGTTCGTACCCTAGGTGCAATTGGTGTTGTAGAGCTAAAACGTAATGTTGATGTAGCAAAAATTCAACGCTTTTTTATAGAGCAAGGAGTGTGGATCCGTCCATTCGGTAAACTTATCTACCTAATGCCACCTTATATAAGTGATCTGCAATGCCTAACTAAGTTATGTGATGCTATATTCGCAGCTATTGATCAACAGGCGTATTAGGGCGTGTTGACCCTTTGTGATTAATTTTGCAGCAGTGTGTTTGGTATTTAGGCAAGGCAGAGCCTATGTAGTGTGGTTGTTCCACATAAATAGGCGATAACGCAGCATCAATGCCAAACACGCGCTAGTAAACAAGACATTAAAAAAGGAAGCCAATGCTTCCTTTCTTATTCATACTTTACCATTCAAACATATACGCCATTTTACTTATGGTTCGTAAAGGAACATTGTGTTCACAACGTTTAGCATAAAGATGCTGCAATGATTTATCTTTAATTTCACCAACAATCACTTCTTTTACTTGATAACCAAGGGCTGTAGCTGCTTGCGCGTAGGCGATAAACTCCCACTTTTTAATATTGGTGTTATCAACAATTACCAATGGGATTTCTTCTGCTAAAGCATTAATAAACCGCGCAAGGTTTAAGTTGTGATACTCAGGAAGCTTGTATTTATCAAATTGATACACACCTTCGCTGTTATAAAAATAATCATCTGTTGCGCAAACGACATACTCACTTTCGTTACCAGCAACTAACTCATCAGCTAGGCTTTGCGCATAATATGATTTACCCGAGCCGGGTAAGCCGCGAAGAATAAAAACTTGTTTCATAGCACCTGTAATACAATAAAAAATAAAAACTAAAGGACAGTTATCCTGTTGAGAATTGTTAATAATGCCACAAAATAACCAATTAGCGCAGTGAGAAATTAAATTATCACGAATTTTACGCAAAAAACCGCTGTTATTTTGTTCAATTGAAGAAAAACTAGTAAAGAGTATGTCTGAATAGTTTTTTTATTTGATTTACGAAGGTAAGATAGTCGATTCAAGTGCAATGCACAGCATTATTATATTAGGCAACTTATATCATTGGAGTGAAGATGAGCCATTTAGCGATTTCAGAGCTATTAGAAGGCAAGGTTGCGGTTGACAGCCAAGTAACAGTAAAAGGCTGGATCCGTACACGCCGCGATTCAAAAGCAGGAATTTCATTTTTAGCCGTTCATGACGGTTCGTGTTTTGATCCTATTCAAGCGGTAGTACCTAATTCACTCAATAATTATGATGAAGTAACACGTTTAACTGCTGGTTGTTCAGTATCTGTCACGGGTATTCTTGTGCCTTCAGCGGGTCAAGGTCAGTCTTTCGAAATTCAAGCTAACTCTGTTGAAGTATTAGGTTGGGTTGAGAATCCAGACACCTACCCTATGTCGGCTAAACGTCATAGCATTGAGTATTTACGTGAACACGCACACCTTCGCCCTCGTACTAACATTATGGGCGCGGTAACACGCGTACGTAACTGTTTAGCTCAAGCGATTCACCGTTTTTATCACGAGCAAGGTTTCTACTGGATCAGCACACCTATCATCACTGCAAGTGACTGTGAAGGCGCTGGTGAGATGTTCCGTGTATCAACTTTAGATATGGAAAACTTACCGCGTACAGATAAAGGTGAGATTGACTACAGTGAAGATTTCTTCGGTAAAGAAGCGTTCTTAACTGTATCTGGCCAGTTGAATGGTGAGACATACGCATCGGCAATGTCAAAAATCTATACTTTTGGCCCTACTTTCCGTGCTGAAAACTCAAATACATCTCGTCACTTAGCTGAGTTTTGGATGGTTGAACCTGAAGTTGCATTCGCAGATTTAGAAGACATCGCGAAACTTGCTGAAAACATGCTTAAATATGTTTTCAAAGCAGTATTAACTGAGCGTCGTGATGATATGGAATTCTTTGCACAACGTGTTGAGAAAACAGCTATCTCTCGTTTAGAAGAATTCGTGACTAAAGATTTCGCACAAGTTGATTACACTGATGCTATCGAAATTTTAAAAGCATGTGGTAAAAAGTTTGAGTTCCCTGTTGAATGGGGTGTGGATTTACAATCTGAGCACGAACGTTACCTTGCTGAAGAACACTTTAACGCGCCTGTAGTTATCAAAAACTACCCACGTGATATCAAAGCGTTCTACATGCGTCAAAACGAAGACGGCAAAACAGTGGCAGCGATGGACGTAGTTGCACCAGGTATTGGTGAAATCATCGGTGGTTCTCAACGTGAAGAACGACTAGATGTATTAGATAAGCGCTTAGAAGAAATGGGCTTAAACAAAGAAGACTACAGCTGGTACCGTGATCTACGTAAATACGGTACTGTACCTCACTCTGGTTTTGGTCTAGGTTTTGAGCGTTTAGTTGCTTATGTAACAGGTATGGGCAACGTTCGTGACGTTATCGCCTTCCCTCGTACTAAAGGCAGCGCGACATACTAATCAGTATCGCCTAGCAAATAAAAAGCCGCTCTCGAGCGGCTTTTTAGTTTTTCTTTTGTACAGATGTAATATCGACAACTCTATCTCCTTCAAAGGTGATAGATACTAAATACTCACCGCCAATTGAGCCTTTAAGCTTATAAGACCAAGTTTCTACCTTTTGACCTGGCTTTATATTACCGCCTGTATCAATACCTAAACTTTGCACGTCTTTGAGTAAGGGAGTGCCTAATTTATCTAAAACTTCGATTTTGCTCATATCTTTAAGTACAAGATCTCCATCAGATAACCTAAAACTGCTGCCAGCAAAGGCTAGTAAAGGACAGAATAAAAAACATAAAAATAAAAGGTTTTTGAACATGGTTCTTGCCTTAAAATAACATTGAAATGTGATTCTGGATTATGAAGTTATAGTTTAATTTTAGAATGTAAAATCCCTTTAGCCAATATCCGAAAGGTTAGATGAAGCAAGCATGAAAACTTCTAAACTATCGGTTTATTGAAAAACGGTTTATGTATAACGTCCTTTCCAGCTCGTGTTTTTAAATTATCATAAAAAAAGCTGCGCACCTAAAAGGTGAACAGCTTTTAACAACCAGAATCGTTATGAATTACAGAGCGCTTTCAAGCTCAGGTAACACATCAAATAAATCAGCAACTAAACCATAGTCAGCGACTTGGAAAATTGGCGCATCAGGGTCTTTGTTGATGGCAACAATCACTTTAGAGTCTTTCATACCCGCTAAGTGTTGAATCGCACCACTGATACCTACAGCAATATATAAGTCTGGGGCAACAATTTTACCGGTTTGACCAACCTGCATATCGTTTGGCACAAAACCCGCATCAACAGCAGCGCGTGAAGCACCAATTGCTGCGCCTAGTTTGTCAGCAATACCATTCAATAACGCAAAGTTTTCACCATTTTGCATACCACGACCACCAGAAATAACCACAGGTGCAGCAGTCAGCTCTGGGCGTTCTGATTCAGTTTGTTCTTCTGATACAAACTCACTCAAACCAACAGAGCCTTTACCTGTAACGCTTGTTACAGCTACCGGTGCTTGCTCTGATGCAATATCAAAGCTACTAGCACGAACAGTGATTACTTTTTTGCTATCCAGAGATTTAACTGTGGCAATCGCATTACCTGCATAAATAGGACGTTTAAATGTATCAGCATCAATCACATCGATGATTTCAGAGATTTGCGCAACATCTAAAAGTGCTGCAACACGTGGCATAAAGTTTTTACCCGTTGTTGTAGCGCTCGCGACAATGTGTGAATAGTTATCTGCTAAAGATAAAACCAGATCCGCTAGGTTTTCAGCAAGCTGATGTGCGTAAGCGGCATCATCAGCAATCAGGACGCTGCTAACACCTGCAATAGATGCTGCTTGCTCACTCATTGCAGATAAGTTTTCGCCTGCAAGTAGTAAATCTACATCAAAACCTAGTTTTACAGCAGCAGTAATCGTTTTATTGGTTTCAGGCTTTAGAACACCTTTGTCGTGTTCAGCTATCACTAATGTTTTCATTTAGATCACCTTCGCTTCTGTTTTTAACTTTTCTACCAATGTCGCAACATCTTCAACGATAATGCCACCACTGCGTTTTTCTGGCTCGTTTACTTCAACCAGCTGCACGCGAGGCGTAAGGTCTACACCTAAGCTATCAGCAGCAATTACATCAAGTGGTTTACGTTTTGCCTTCATAATATTTGGCAATGAAGCGTAACGTGGTTCATTTAAACGTAAATCTGTCGTTACGATAGCAGGTAGTTTAAGAGCGACTGTTTGTAAACCACCGTCCACTTCACGCGTAACATTAACTGTACCCGCTTGTACATCTACTTTAGATGCAAAGGTACCTTGGCCACGACCTGTTAAAGCAGCAAGCATTTGACCGGTTTGATTGTTGTCAGAGTCAATCGATTGCTTACCTAAAATAACTAGCTCAGGTGATTCTTGCTCTACAATCTTGCTCAGTAATTTAGCAACATGTAAAGACTCGAGCTTTTCTTCTGTTTCAATATGAATGGCTTTATCGGCACCGAGTGCTAAGGCCGTACGTAATTGCTCTTGAGATGATTTATTACCAATAGTCACAGCAACAACCTCAGTGGCCGTCCCTGCTTCTTTTAAACGAATAGCTTCTTCAATTGCAATTTCACAAAACGGGTTCATCGCCATTTTTACATTAGCTAGATCAACATCCGTTTTATCGGCTTTAACGCGTGCTTTGACGTTGTAGTCAATTACTCTTTTAATTGGAACGAGGACTTTCATCGTGACTCCATCAATTGTGTGTTCTCAAAGTTGACCTTCGCGTCAACTTATTTATTTTATGAATTCAGACTACTTCCTGTTGACGTAAACGTCAACCTAAAATAACCTTAAAGTATTCACAGCCTGTAACGTTTCATTTGCAAGTATGAAATAAGGTTCTTTACAGCAGGTCCGTCACCGAGAAGAGGTTTATATGGTCGAACGCGAAACCATGGAATTTGATGTAGTCATCGTAGGCGCAGGCCCAGCAGGTTTATCAACTGCGATTAGATTGGCTCAACAAGCACAAGAAAAACAACAAGAATTAATGATCTGTGTGGTAGAAAAAGGCTCTGAGGTGGGCGCGCACATTTTATCTGGTGCCGTTTTTGAAACCAAAGCACTCGATGAATTACTACCCGATTGGCAGTCATTAGGCGCTCCGGTTACTACAAAAGTAACGCAAGATGATATTTACTGGTTTAATAACAGTGAAAAAGCCACCAGCATCCCCCACTTTGCGAGCCCTAAAACATTCCATAACGAGGGCAATTACATTGTTTCTATGGGTAATGTATGTCGCTTTTTAGCTGAACAAGCTGAAAACTTAGGGGTAGAAATATTCCCAGGCTTTAGTGCGCATTCTTTAATCATTGAAGACGAGACAGTAAAAGGCATTATCACTGGCGATATGGGCCTTGATAAAGACGGCAACGAAAAAGACGGTTATATGCCGGGTATGGAGCTTAGAGCAAAATACACAGTATTTGCTGAAGGCTGCAGGGGTCATTTAGGTAAAGAGTTAATCAAACACTTTGCCCTTGATAAAGATGCGTCACCACAGCATTACGGTTTAGGGTTCAAAGAAATATGGCAAATCGACCCGAGTAAACATAAAGAAGGCACCGTTGTACATGGCACAGGCTGGCCATTAACCGGCGATACCAGTGGTGGTGCGTTTATGTATCACAGCGACAACAACCAAGTGGTCGTAGGCTTAATTGTTGACCTTAACTACTCAAACCCACATTTAAGCCCGTTTGATGAATTCCAACGTATGAAGCATCACCCTGTCTTTAAATCTGTATTAGAAGGCGGTGAGCGTATAGCCTATGGTGCAAGAGCCATTGCCAAAGGTGGCCTGCGCTCATTACCAAAAATGCACTTCCCGGGTGGTTTACTTGTTGGTTGTGATGCCGGCACATTAAACTTTGCGAAGATCAAAGGTAACCATACAGCAATGAAATCAGGCATGGTCGCTGCTGATGTGATTGTAGCAGCCCTTAGCGACGGAAAAGAAAATACCGATTTAGCAGAATATAAAACGGCCTTTGAACAAAGCTGGGCGTATAAAGAGCTCTATCAATCGCGTAACTTTGGCCCTGTTATGCACAAATTGGGTAAGTTCTTAGGGGGTGCTTATAACACTCTAGACCAAAACCTATTTGGTGGCAGCTTACCGTTTAACTTTGAAGATAACATGCCAGATCATGCCACCTTAGTTACTGCTGTTCAGGCCGAAAAAATCGACTACCCAAAAGCAGATGGCAAACTAAGCTTCGATAAACTTTCATCGGTGTTTTTATCAAATACCAATCATGAAGAATCGCAACCATGCCATTTAAAGCTAAAAGATAACTCGATTCCAATTACAGTGAATTTGGTGCAATTTGATGAACCAGCGCAACGCTACTGCCCTGCTGGCGTATACGAAATACAAGAAGTCGAAGGTGAAAAACAGTTTGTGATTAATTCGCAAAACTGTGTGCACTGTAAAACCTGTGACATAAAAGACCCAAGTCAAAACATTACTTGGGTAACACCTGAGGGAGCTGGCGGACCAAACTACCCAAATATGTAATAACTAACGTTACTCATTTAATTAAAATTCATCCTAAATTGCAGGGGCTTCGGCCCCTTTTTTAGGCTATGCTTAAGGTCTGTTTACCTTTACAGATTAAGACGTTAAAGGTGAACTGATATTAGTCGTGATTAAAAGTGAGTAAAATATGCCGTCTTCAAGTGTAACCTTTCGTTTTTTAGCTGAACCTACCGATGTAAATTTTGGCGGTAAGGTTCATGGTGGTGTGGTAATGAAGTGGATTGACCAAGCAGGATACGCCTGTGCTGCAGGTTGGAGTGGTCATTACTGCGTTACTGTTTCAGTAGCGGGTGTAAAGTTTCAGCGCCCTATTTTGGTTGGCCAAATTGTCGAAGTGAAAGCCAGTATTGCTCACACAGGTAAAACCAGCATGCAAATCTTTATTCAAGTCCGCTGCGGTGACCCAAAAACACAAAACCTAGTTGAAACCAATCATTGTGTTATTAGTTTTATTGCGATGGATGAAGCAGGTTACCCAATCGAAGTACCTTCTTATACCGCTGTGACTGACGAAGAAAAGAAAATTGAAAACTATGCGATAAAAATGAAAGAGATCGCAATAGAAACAGAAACCCTTTTGCAAAAAGCGTAAAACAACACTGATTTAAAAACTGCACCTAGTAACTTCTACAGAGCACCCTGAAATTGTTACGACTGCCAAACTGAACGCCTGTTTACAGTTTCAACAACCTGGTCATAAAATCGCTTAATAAGGCCTAAAAACAATACTTTAGGCTTTATTTTTGCGTTGGCATTGCCATTGCAATACTCCTAGTGAATGACGCGAAACATTCGTTTTTTATTTTTTAAAGGAGCTATTAAATGATTAAAGCAATTTCAATGTCTGCACTTTCTTTAGCACTACTAGGTTTTAACAATGCTGCATATGCAGATATTACCGAAATGGATTCTCCGCGTATTTATACCGGTATCGGCTACGGTCAATATTCTTTTGAGTTTGAAGACAGCGAAAATGACACTGACTTCGATGATGATTCACAAATGCTAAAAGGATATATTGGTACGCAATTTAATAAATACCTAAGCCTTGAACTTGCATACCAAAACTTTGATGAAGTAAGCGATATCGATTCTAAAGCTGAAATTGACGGTGTTTCACTGGCTGCACGGTTAGCAGCGCCGATTACAGAAAGTTTTTCTGTCTATGCCAAAGGTGGCTGGCTAGAATGGGATGCTGAAATTGAGCAAGACTTAGGTGAACTTGGCAGTATTAGTGCCGACACTGATGGTGGTGATGTATTTTATGGTGCAGGTATTGAGTATGCTTTCACTACGAATATGCAAGTACGTTTAGAATATGAGCGCTATGAATTAGAAGATGATATCGACCCAGATATGGATGTTGCCTCAGTATCATTCCAATACATGTTCTAATTTAAACCTATTGGTCTAATTATTAAAAGGCAGTCTCGACTGCCTTTTTTTGCATTTGCATGTAAAATGTCGGCAGATTATCTTAACGACAATGCACAATGAGCGAATACCAATTAACTGCCGTCGGCCACATTCAATCTCCTTACAAACAAAAATTTGCTATACCGCGCCAACCTCGTTTGGTTCCTGAAGCGAAAGCAAAGCTGGTATTCAGCAGCGATTTTAACCGCGAAGAGTTTGTTCGCGGCCTCGATGAATTCAGCCATATTTGGTTATTATTCAGATTTCACGAAACCGCTGATAAAGGCTACTCAGCAATGGTAAGACCCCCGCGTCTTGGCGGTAATGAGCGTAAAGGTGTATTTGCAACACGCGCAACTTTTCGCCCAAACGCAATTGGCATGAGTGCTGTAAAACTGGAGGGCATCGAATATAAAAATGGTCAATTAAGCTTATTACTGTCAGGTATCGATTTGCTCGATGGCACACCAATATTAGATATTAAGCCTTATTTACCTTACTCAGATGCGATGACTGATGCCACAGCAGGCTTTGCCGATACCCGACCAGAAACCGATATGAGTGTCGAATTTAGCGATGAAGCCCTAGCCTTTATCGAAAAACAAACTGAACAACCTGAATTAAAAGCGTTTATAAGCAATGTATTAAAGCAAGATCCTCGCCCGGCATACAAAAAGCAACGTGATTCAGAGCAAAGCTACGGCATGACCTTATATGACTTTAATATTCGTTGGCATGTTAAAGATAACCACAATACAGTGATCAGCATTGAAAAATGCTAGCTTTTTTTACACATAGCGCTTTAGTGTCAGTGATTCCACTGGTAAACTGAGCGCCTTGTTACTACTCAAACGTATTGAGTAAACGATAATAATTTTAACACTACTTGGAATAGAGATGCGTACCAGTCAATATATACTCGCAACACTTAAAGAAACTCCGTCTGATGCAGAAATTGTTTCTCATCAATTAATGCTACGAGCAGGCATGATCCGCCGCGTTGCGTCGGGTTTGTATACATGGTTGCCCTCTGGTTTACGCGTACTTAAAAAAGTAGAAAACATTGTACGTGAAGAAATGGATAAAGCTGGCGCTATCGAAATGTTAATGCCAATTATCCAACCTGCTGATCTTTGGGAAGAGTCTGGTCGTTGGGAGCAATTTGGTCCTGAATTACTGCGTATTAATGACCGCCACAACCGCCCATTTGCTCTTGGTCCAACTCACGAAGAAGTGATCACTGATTTTGTGCGTAAAGAAGTAAGCTCTTATAAGCAATTACCACTTACTTTATATCAAGTGCAAACCAAAGTACGTGACGAAGTTCGCCCTCGTTTTGGTGTAATGCGTGCTCGTGAATTCACCATGAAAGATGCTTACTCTTTCCACTTAAGTGATGAGTGTTTAGAAAAAACATATCAAGTAATGCACAAAGCATACTGCAACATCTTTGAGCGTCTTGGTCTTGATTACCGCCCTGTTATCGCTGATACAGGTTCTATTGGTGGTAGCGTATCGCACGAGTTCCACGTACTTGCAGAATCTGGTGAAGATGCAATTGCCTTTAGTGATGCAAGTGATTACGCTGCAAACATCGAAAAAGCAGAAGCATTAGCACCGACTGAAGAGCGTCCAGCAGCAAGCAAAGAGTTAAAAGTGTTCCCAACGCCTGATGCAAAAACCATCGCTGAGCTTAAAGAACATTACGGTGTTAAACCTCATCGCGGCGTGAAGACATTAATCGTATATGGTGCGCCAGATGAAAACGAACAACGTGGTTTAGTTGCGCTTGTTTTACGTGGCGACCATGAATTAAACGAATTAAAAGCTGAAAAACACCCACTTGTGGACTCACCACTTGAAATGGCGAAAGAAGAAGACATCGTTGCAGCTATTGGTGCAAAGCCGGGTTCATTAGGCCCTGTAGGCCTAACGATGCCAATTATTGTTGACCGCTCTGCAAATGTACTTGCTGACTTTGTTGCGGGTGCAAACAAAGACGGCGAACACTACAGCGGTATTAACTGGGATCGTGATGTAGAAAACTACGAAGTTGCTGATATTCGTAACATCGTGGAAGGCGATCCAAGCCCATGTGGTCAAGGCTCACTGCAAATCAAACGTGGTATTGAAGTAGGTCATATCTTCCAGCTAGGTACTAAGTACTCAGAAGCTATGAAAGCTGGCGTACTGAGTGAATCTGGCAAAAACCAAATTATGACCATGGGTTGTTATGGTATTGGTGTTTCACGTATCGTAGCTGCGGCTATTGAGCAAAACAACGACCAATACGGTATTAAATGGCCACAGCCAATCGCACCGTTTGATTTAGCGATTGTACCTATGAACATGCATAAGTCTCACCGTATCCCTGATATCGCTGAAAACCTTTATAAAGGATTAAAAGAAGCGGGTTTAGACGTGTTGTTTGATGACCGTAAAGAGCGCCCTGGTGTGATGTTCAACGATATGGAACTTCTAGGTGTACCTTTCACACTCGTTATTGGCGAGCGTAACCTAGACGAAAACAAGGTTGAACTTAAAAACCGTCGTACCGGTGAAAAGTTAATGCTTGATTTAGATACTGCAGTTGCAGAAATTGCATCTTTAATTAAAGGCTAATTAGCTAGCTATTAATAAACAAAAAACCGCTTCGGCGGTTTTTTTGTTTTATTAATTGTCATAGATGTTTCGCTAAAGCGTCTTTTTACTGTCATTGATTCTGCCTAGCATTTACTTTATTACACCATGAGTAAATGCCATGAATAACACCACTTGCAGTAGTAAAACCCACTATCCTGCCGTTTGGATCTCCGACGTTCACTTAGGTTACAAAGACTGCCAAGCGCAGTACTTACTCGACTTTTTAAATGCCATTGAATGCGACGTACTGTATTTGGTTGGTGATATTGTTGACTTATGGTCAATGAAACGACAATTTTTCTGGCATCCAAGTCACTACGATGTGTTAGCGCTTATTCAACAAAAAGCGAAAGAAGGCACCAGAGTTATTTATATACCCGGTAATCATGACGAAACCTTTCGCCATTATGCCAATGAGTCGTTGTTCGGTATCGAAGTACACAAACAATATATACACACCACTAAGGCCAACAAACGGTTTTTGCTTTTGCACGGTGATGATTTTGACTCAGCAACCCGATACAACAAATTAATCAGTATTGCAGGCGATGCTGGCTACGACTTGTTATTATTTCTAAATCGTTGGACTAATCGTATTCGCCGTTTATTTGGTGGTAATTATTGGTCTTTAGCGTCTTGGATAAAAGCTAGAGTACATAAAGCGCGTGAAGCGATCGATGCATTTGAAAAAGCAGCCATCCATGAAGCAAAAAAACAAGCTGTCTATGGCATCATTTGCGGGCATATTCATCACCCTGCCGTTAAAGTAGTTGATGGTATTTTGTATTGTAATGATGGCGACTGGATAGAAAGTTGCACTGCATTAGTTGAAAACAGTTCAGGTCGTATTGAATTACTACACTGGAGTGAAACACAAAAAGTGATTCACTCTGCAGACATTAGTAAACTGACACCTAATCACGGACTTAATAATAGCCAAGATGCAGCCTAGTTTTTAAGCCACATTGCTAATTTTTTACGTAATGTGGCTTGTTTTATAGGCTTGGTAATGTAGTCGTTCATACCAACACTTAAACACTTTTCTCTATCGCCTGCCATAGCGCTTGCCGTCATGGCTATTATGACAACATCTTGGTATTGCTGTCCTGCTTTTCCCTGACGGATCGCTTTTGTACAGTCATAACCATTGAGATTGGGCATCTGACAATCCATTAAAATTAAATCAAATTCTGATTTGTTATTTTTCAACACATCGAGAGCGTCCAGTCCATCACTAGCAGACTCAATATGTATATGGCTATCTCGTAATATTGCTTTACTGACTTCTATATTAATTAAGTTGTCATCCACGATTAAAATTGACCGGTTTGATAAATCTAACTCTATACGCTCTTTTTCATCGTGGTTTTTACGTTCAATAAGATGATCTGAATCTTTATAAAGTAATGCTAATCGGTAAACTAACTCATCTTTAGTCACGGGTTTAGCAATGAAGATAATATTATCTGGCAATTGTTGTCGTTTAGACATGGAGGATAAAATCCCCAAAACCATTAAATATTTATCATTATTATGTTTTGCATAGCTGATAACGCTATCAATTTCTGCATGTTTGTGATCAATAATGATTAAGTCAAAGCTAGTAAGTTCATTGCTACTAAAAGACATTATTTTTTGTAAACTTTTATAAGTCGGAAAACATATACTTTGCAGCTTTTTCTCAATATTCTGCGCTAAAACTTCATAACTTACTGCTAAGCCAATTCTTTTTTCGGCCAATAATGCCATTGGTTTATTTAATGGCTTTTCTTGCTGCACAATTTCAACTGAAATTGTCGCTGTAAAACAACTGCCTGCATCTTTTTGACTTTTAACAACTATATCTCCACCCATCATCTGCGCGAGGCGCCGACTGATCGATAATCCAAGTCCACTTCCACCATAATGCCGTGTTGTGCTTGAATCTTCTTGGGTAAATACTTCAAATAGCTTGCTTTGATTTTGCTCTGATATACCAATTCCTGTATCAATTACTGCAAACGTCAATTGTACAGTGTGTTCATCAATATGTTGTTCAGCCACCGATAAAAGCACATGACCTTTGTGCGTAAATTTAAACGCATTGCTTAATAAGTTATTTAATATCTGTTTTAAACGATGACTATCACCTATTACAGTTCGATGTTTTACATCACAAGTATCCAGTAACACTTCGAGGCCCTTTTTATGCCCCTGCATTGCCATTGAGGTGATTAAATCACTACATACCGCCACAACATCAAACTCATGAAAATCTAAATCTAACTTTCCTGCTTCAATCTTAGAAAAATCTAAAATATCGTTTATTAAAGTCATCAACGAGTTGGCACTTGCATTTGCATAATGTAAATACTGTAACTGTTGCTTTGTTAGGGGTTGCTCTTCAAGCATTTCTAGCATCCCCAATACCCCATTCATAGGGGTGCGAATTTCATGGGAGATATTAGCGACAAATTCACTTTTAGCTTTACTGGCTGCCAAAGCTTGCTCGGTTGCAGACTCAAGCTCAGCGGTACGTTTTTTAACTTCTTCTTCTAAAGTGTCATTTAACTTTTCAAGCTGATGCTGCGCGTTTTTTAGCGTATCAATATTCCTAGCAATTGCTGCTAACTGAGTTTGTTGATTCGCTGCGTCATATATCGTCGCGAGAGTAATAGAAAAATAATGCGTTTTATTTTGATCAATATGAATAGCCTCAAATGAACAAGGCTTATCTGATTTTATAGCATGTTTGACACCTAAAAAATCTTCATCGTTAAAATTGAATAGCTGCTCAAATTCAGTTTTGTTTTGCTCAATGCCAAAGAAAGTTTTTGCTGTTTTATTTGCATAGCAAATGATCCCATTAGGCATAATCATGAAAATTGAATCTGAAGAACTTTCGATAATCTTGCTGTTTTTTTCTTTCAAAAAATTTAATTCTAGCTTTCTGTTAATGTTGCGCTGATAGATAATAAATACAGCTATAACGCATATAAGTGCTAAACAGATTAGAAAGATAAATTTGTTTCGCTTTTGCTCTAATTTTTTTAATAAGTTATCTGTATCAACTGACACCGCAATCGTTAATGGTGCCATTTTTATACCGTTTTTAAATTCCACAGTTTGCTTTAAGTAAAGTTGCTTATGTAAATAAAAAGCATCAAAAAAATCGACTGTGTTTATGTTTTGATTTGCAGAAAAATCCTTAGACCATGATTTATCGCTCCCTAACTCAAAACTAAACCGGTATGTTTCATCTGGGTGATACAAATATTGCTGGTTAGCATTAAGCAAGTACACATTAAACTGCTTATCAGTATCAGCTGTAAGCTCACGTAAAAGATTGTCTGCAAAGTAGTTTATGATCAGTACCGCAAATGGGCTTCCATTGGCATCTTGAACCAGTTTAGAAACCCTGTAACTAGTCACATAGGGTCGCTGAATTTGGCCGTTTTCTCGGTTGTAATTAATTGGCGAAATATATACAAAGCCATTTGCTAATTGTGAGGTGATGGTCATGTATTCTCTGTTGCCTTTATGTTGTAGCTTATCCTCTGCCACACGAATAACTTGACCATCTATATTATCGACTCTTACAACTTCTTTACCGTTATCTGCAATGTAAATATACCTTGCTTGGGCTATATTCTTATCTGTAGTCATAAAACCACTGAAAATTTTTGCTAACCTGTCTTTCCATGCTGAAATAGGTGTTCCAAGTACAGGATCTATTTGTTGCTCATTAGTGGCGCGCATAATGGCCATGATAGGTGGGGTTGCATCTAGAAAGTTAAGTGCAGAAATATTTTCTCTAAATACAGAGCGTAAAGCAGCTTCTTTATCAGTCAGTCGCGAATTCAAGTCCGAAGTGCACCACTCGCTAAATTAGGCTGCTTTGCGTAATTCATCGAATATTACCGCTGGTTGCCTAAACCCTAGACATTTTCTCGGCCTCGCATTGAGCGCCTTTTCTATG
>NZ_JAMXSK010000016.1:0-121937 GCF_024124645.1 Pseudoalteromonas sp. Ps84H-4
CCCCCACTTTGGTCCGTAGACATCATGCGGTATTAGCAGTCGTTTCCAACTGTTGTCCCCCACCATAAGGCATATTCCCAAGCATTACTCACCCGTCCGCCGCTCGTCAGCAAAGTAGCAAGCTACTCTCTGTTACCGCTCGACTTGCATGTGTTAGGCCTGCCGCCAGCGTTCAATCTGAGCCATGATCAAACTCTTCAATTAAAAGTTTTTTCTGTCCCGAAGGACATGCTCAATGAATTCTGAATTTTGATATCTTTCGATATCGAATTGACTGTGCTGAAACAAGTAAACTTGTTTCCGTTGGTCACTCAGTTCAATTGAGACTCTAAATTTGTTTGCGTCATCTAGCGAACTAGAATCTGCTGTTAGAACTCAATCTGTACGAGTGCCCACACAGATGATTGCTTTATATTGTTAAAGAACGTTTTGAGATACTTTTGCGTCTCAAGGGCTGTGCATTCTACGCAAGCCGTTATTTTTGTCAACACTTAATTTTGAGAAAAGTTTAATTTTTCAAAACTCAGTTTTACTTGACTCAATCTACTCGTCGTTTTGCTTGTTTGCAAGCAGTCCGCCGTGTCGATGGATGCGCATTATAGGGAGATCCGAATTGAGATCAACTGTTTTTTGAAGTTTTTATGAAAAAAATGACTGTTCGAGCAAAATACGAACGAAACGGGCAAAAAGCACACTAAATAGGGTCGTATTATAGCTATTTGGCCAATGAAGTTTATAAACACGCTTGTTTTTAACTTGTATAAGAGAAGATGTAACTACTAACGAGCACTATATTGATCTTTATATGTGATCTTAGTTGCTAGTTGCTAGTTGCTAGTTGCTTCAAGACTGTATAGTAAAGATATGGGGTTGGTAGAAGTATTTTAGTAATAATGAATTTCAGAAAGTAAAAAGCCGAGCATAAGCTCGGCTTTTTGGTGTCTTTACGACTTACTCTGCAGACTGCGCGTCTTCTTGAACTTCTTCGTTTGTCGCTGGGCGACCAACTAGTTCAATATAAGCCATTGGTGCATTATCACCAGCACGGAAGCCACACTTAAGAATACGAGTGTAACCACCAGGACGGTCTGTATTACGTGGACCGATTTCGCTGAATAATTTACCAACTACTTCATTATCACGCGTGCGAGCAAACGCTAAACGGCGGTTTGCTACACTGTCAGTCTTAGCCAGTGTGATTAAAGGTTCAATTACACGGCGCAACTCTTTAGCTTTAGGCAAAGTTGTTTTGATGATTTCATGTTTCACCAAAGAACCAGCCATGTTGCTGAACATCGCTTTGCGATGGCTGCTGTTACGGTTTAATTGACGACCACTCTTACGATGGCGCATGACCCTATCCTTCTAACTAAACTAATATAGTGATTTAGATTATTCAGCTAGGCTTGCAGGTGGCCAGTTTTCTAGGCGCATACCTAGAGATAGACCACGTGAAGCTAGCACGTCTTTAATTTCAGTTAGAGACTTCTTACCTAAGTTAGGCGTTTTAAGAAGCTCAACTTCAGTGCGCTGAACTAAATCACCGATATATTGAATTTGCTCGGCTTTCAAACAGTTTGCTGAACGTACTGTTAGTTCAAGATCATCAACTGGACGAAGTAGAATAGGATCGAATTCTGGCTTCTCTTCTTTCTCTTCTGGCTCAGTTACATCACGTAAATCTACGAATGCATCTAATTGCTCAGCTAAGATAGTAGACGCACGGCGGATCGCTTCTTCAGGATCTAAAGTGCCGTTTGTTTCCATATCAATGATTAACTTGTCTAAGTCTGTACGTTGCTCAACACGGGCTGATTCAACCGAGTACGCAATACGTTCAACTGGGCTGAATGATGCATCAAGCAGCAGACGACCAATTGGACGCTCATCGTCATCAGAGGATAAACGACTAGATGCCGGCACATAACCGCGACCGCGCTCAACACGAATACGCATGCTGATCTCGCTGCTATCTGTCGTAAGGTGACAGATAACGTGATCTGGGTTGGCGATAGTTACATCACCATCGTGCTGAATATCAGCCGCAGTCACAGGGCCTACACCAGATTTAGTCAGGGTCAGAAAAACTTCATCTTTGCCTTCTAAAGTTACTGCTAGACCTTTAAGGTTTAACAGAATTTCAATGATGTCTTCTTGTACGCCCTCTTTCGCGCTGTACTCATGCAATACACCGTCGATTTCAACTTCAGTTACTGCACATCCAGGCATAGATGATAACAGTATACGGCGTAAGGCATTACCCAAAGTGTGACCGAAGCCACGCTCTAATGGTTCTAAAACTACTTTAGAACGCGTTGGGTTGATAGCGTCGATATCGACTAACCTTGGTTTTAGGAATTCGGTAACAGAACCCTGCATTTTATCCTCTCTTAACTCTTAACTTTACTTAGAGTAAAGTTCGACGATTAGTTGTTCGTTAATGTCCGCAGACAGATCTGAACGCTCAGGTAGGCGCTTGAAGCTACCTTCCATTTTCTTACCGTCAACTTCAACCCAAGTCGGCTTTTCACGTTGCTCAGCCAACTCTAGAGCAGCGATGATACGTGCTTGTGTTTTAGACTTCTCACGAATCACAACAGTATCTTCTGGTGAGATTACGTATGAAGGAATGTTCACAACACGACCATTAACTAAGATCGCTTTGTGGCTAACTAACTGACGTGCTTCAGCACGTGTGCTAGCAAAACCCATGCGATATACAACATTGTCTAAACGTTGCTCTAAAAGCTGTAACAAGTTTTCACCTGTATTACCTTTAAGGCGAGCAGCTTCTTTGTAGTAGTTACGGAATTGCTTTTCTAATACACCGTAGATACGACGTACTTTTTGCTTTTCACGTAGCTGTAAACCGTAATCAGATAAGCGACCTTTACGAGCGCCGTGCTGACCAGGTGCAGTCTCAAGTTTACACTTAGAGTCGATAGCTCTTACGCCGCTCTTAAGGAACAGGTCAGTACCTTCACGACGACTCAGCTTGAGCTTAGGGCCCAAATATCTTGCCATGTTATTTCTCCTAACCTATTGTTAAACGCGACGTTTCTTCGGTGGACGACAACCATTATGAGGGATTGGCGTCACGTCAGTGATGTTGGTGATACGGTAACCAGCAGCATTCAAAGCACGTACAGCAGATTCACGACCTGGACCTGGACCTTTAATGAAAACTTCTAGATTTTTTAAACCGTATTCTTGAGCAGCAGTACCTGCGCGCTCTGCAGCAACCTGAGCAGCGAATGGAGTAGATTTACGTGAACCACGGAAACCTGAACCACCTGCTGTAGCCCATGATAGTGCATTACCTTGACGGTCGGTAATTGTTACAATAGTGTTGTTGAAAGAAGCATGAACATGAGCCATACCATCAGCAACTTGCTTTTTAACCTTCTTACGACGAATTGGTGCTTTAGCCATAATCTACCCCACCTTATTTCTTGATAGGCTTGCGAGGACCCTTACGAGTACGCGCGTTAGTCTTAGTACGTTGACCACGAAGTGGTAACGAACGACGGTGACGTAGGCCACGGAAACAACCAAGGTCCATAAGGCGCTTGATATTTAATGTAACTTCACGACGAAGGTCACCTTCTACAGTGTACTTGCCAACTGCTTCACGCAATACGTCAAGTGTTTCGTCTGAAAGTTCACCGATTTTTGTGGTCTCGGCGATACCAGTCGCTGCTAAGATAGCCTTAGAGCGAGTCTTACCTATGCCATAAATAGCAGTTAAACCGATAACTGCATGTTTATGATCAGGGACGTTAATGCCAGCGATACGGGCCACTAACACATCTCCTATATTTGAATTTGGTTATCATCTGTTTGAAAAGCCCGTAAGGATACTCAAACGAAGACCAAATCACAACTAAAAACACAGGCCGAGTAAATAACTCAGCCTGCACGACTGTTTAATTAGCCTTGCCTTTGCTTGTGCTTAGGCTCACTGCAAATTACGCGTACTACACCAGCACGTTTAATAACTTTACAGTTACGGCATATTTTCTTAACGGAAGCACGTACTTTCATTGCTCAACTCCGTAAAATGACCTTATCGGCCGTAGCCTTTAAGGTTTGCTTTTTTCAGCACAGAATCATACTGATGTGACATCAGATGCGTCTGTACTTGTGCCATAAAGTCCATGATTACAACAACGATAATCAAAATTGATGTACCGCCGAAATAGAATGGCGTTTGCCATGCCATAGTCATGAATTCGGGCACCAGACAGATAAAGGTTATATACAAAGCACCTGCCAATGTCAGGCGTGTCATCACTTTATCAATGTATTTAGATGTCTGCTCACCTGGACGAATACCTGGGATAAATGCGCCAGATTTTTTCAGGTTATCTGCTGTTTCACGCGGGTTAAATACCAACGCGGTGTAGAAAAAGCAGAAGAAGATAATAGCCGCAGCTAAAACCATCGCATATAAAGGTTGACCTGGAGTCAACGTTGTTGCGATTGCTTGTAGCACATCAGCGACCGGACCTTCACCCTGGCCGAACCAGCTTGCAATTGTACCAGGGAACAGAATTATACTGCTAGCAAAGATTGGTGGAATAACACCCGCCATATTTACTTTCAACGGTAAGTGCGTGCTTTGAGCAGCAAATACCTGACGACCTTGTTGACGCTTCGCATAGTTTACAACGATACGACGTTGTCCACGTTCGAAGAATACAACTAGGTAAGTAACAGCGAATACGATTACAGCAATCAATAACAGTACAAGTACATTCAGATCACCTTGGCGCGCCATTTCGGCTGTCGAACCAATAGCAGACGGCAGGTTAGCTACGATACCAACAAAAATCAGAACCGAAATACCGTTACCGATACCACGTTCTGTAATTTGTTCGCCCAACCACATAAGGAACATAGTACCTGTTACTAAACTCACTACAGCAGTGAAGTAGAAACCGATACCTGGGTTAACAACTAACCCGTCCATCATGCCCGGTAAGCTTGTAGCAATACCGATAGATTGGATAGTAGCAAGCACAAGCGTGCCGTAGCGTGTATACTGGCTGATTTTCTTACGCCCTTGCTCACCTTCTTTCTTAAGCTCTATAAACGGCGGATACATATGCGTTAATAGTTGCGTAATAATCGAAGCCGAGATATACGGCATAATACCCAGTGCCAACACTGAGGCTCGCTCAAGCGCACCACCGCTGAACATGTTAAACATTTCAACAATGGTGCCCTTTTGTTGCTCGAAGAAATCGGCAAGTACAGCGGCGTCAATCCCAGGGATCGGCACGAATGAACCTAGACGGTAAATAATGATAGCACCTAGTACGAATAGTAATCGACGCTTCAATTCCGAAAGCCCACTTTGTGCACTTTTCATATCTTGACCTGGTTTAGCCATTAGTACTTCCTTAGTCTTCTACCTTGCCTCCGGCAGCTTCGATAGCTTCGCGAGCACCTTTAGTCACTTTAAGACCTTTAACGGTTACTGCGCGTGAAACTTCGCCAGATTTTACTACTTTAACGAACTGGATGTTCTTTTTAACTAGACCAGCTGCTTGTAACGCGTTTACGTCTACTACATCGCCATCAACTTTAGCGATTTCAAAAAGGTTAACTTCAGTAGATACTAATGATTTACGTGAAGTGAAACCAAATTTAGGTAGACGACGTTGCATAGGCATTTGACCGCCTTCGAAACCAACGCGAACTTTACCGCCAGAACGTGATTTTTGGCCTTTATGACCACGGCCACCAGTCTTACCAAGACCAGAACCAATACCACGACCTAGACGTTTCTTTTCTGTTTTTGCACCAGCAGCAGGTGAAAGTGTATTCAAACGCATCGAATTAACCCTCAACCTTTACCATGTAAGAAACTTGGTTAATCATACCACGCACACATGCTGTGTCTTCTAACTCAACAGTGTGATTGATACGACGTAGACCAAGACCACGTAATGTAGCTTTATGCTTCGGTAAACGACCGATAGAGCTCTTTACTTGTGTTACTTTTACAGTTTTATTAGCCATGGTTTACCCCGTGATTTCGTCAACGCTAAGACCACGTTTAGCTGCGATTGACTCTGGAGAGTTCATGTTCTCTAGAGCAGCAATCGTTGCACGAACGATGTTGATCGGGTTAGTTGAACCGTATGCTTTTGACAATACGTTCTGTACACCAGTTACTTCTAGTACTGCACGCATCGCACCACCGGCGATGATACCTGTACCTTCAGAAGCAGGCTGCATGTATACTTTAGAACCCGCGTGGCGACCCTTGATTGGGTGCTGTAGCGTGTTACCGTTAAGGTCTACACTGATCATGTTGCGACGTGCTTTTTCCATTGCTTTTTGAATTGCAGCTGGAACTTCACGTGCTTTACCATAACCAAAACCTACTTTACCTGCGCCGTCACCAACTACAGTTAGTGCAGTGAAGCTAAAGATACGACCACCTTTAACCACTTTAGACACACGGTTTACCGCGATTAGCTTTTCAGCCAAATCAGGCTGTTGTTGCTTTGCTTCTACGTTAGCCATTGTCTACTCCTAGAATTGCAGACCGGCTTCACGCGCTGCATCAGCAAGCGCCTTCACACGGCCGTGATATTTAAAGCCACTGCGATCAAAAGCAATCTTTTCGATGCCTTTGTCAGCTGCACGTTCAGCAACCGCTTTACCAACTGCTTGAGCAGCCGCAACGTTACCTGTGCCTTTAACTGTTTCGCTAATTGCTTTTTCAACAGTAGAAGCAGCAGCCAGTACAGTACCCTCAGCAGTAACTACTTGAGCGTAAATGTGACGTGGCGTGCGGTGGATAACAAGACGCGTTGTGCCTTGTTCAATATAATTTCTACGAGTGCGTTTAGCACGACGTAGACGAGCTGTTTTTTTATCCATCGTCTTACCTTACTTCTTCTTAGCCTCTTTACGGCGTACATTCTCGTCCGCGTAACGAACACCTTTACCTTTATAAGGCTCAGGTTTACGGTATGCACGGATGTTAGCAGCTGTTTGACCAACTAACTGCTTGTCTACGCCCTTAACTAGAACTTCTGTTTGGCTTGGTGTTTCAATCGTAATACCTTCTGGTACTTCGAAATTAACTGGGTGTGAGAAACCAAGAGTTAAGTCTAATACTTTGCCCTTAGCTGCTGCACGGTAACCAACACCTACTAACTGAAGTTTCTTCTCGTAACCTTCATGCGTACCAACAACCATGTTGTTGATTAGAGCGCGAGCAGTACCTGCTTGTGCCCATGCATTAGCTACGCCTTCACGAGGTAAAGTTGTAATAACGTTGTCGTTAACTTGAACTTCAACAGCGTCGTTGATAGTACGAGTTAATTCACCGTTTTTGCCTTTAACTGTGATGTCCTGGCCTTTTAATGTAACTTCTACACCGGCAGGAACATTGATTGGTGCCTTTGCTATGCGAGACATAGTTCCCCTCCGATTAAGCTACAAAGCCAATGATCTCACCACCAACGCCGGCACTACGTGCTGCGCGGTCTGTCATTAGGCCTTTAGAAGTTGATACGATAGCGATACCAAGACCACCCATTACCTTTGGTAATTCGTCACGTTTCTTATAGATACGTAGACCAGGGCGGCTAACACGCTGGATATTTTCAATAACAGCTTTGCCTTCGAAATATTTTAATTCGATAGAAAGCTCAGGCTTCGCTTCACCGCTTACAGCGTAATCTGCGATATAACCTTCATCTTTTAATACTTTAGCTACTGCTACTTTCAGTTTTGAAGTTGGCATCGTTACTGATACTTTCTTCGCTGACTGACCGTTACGGATACGTGTAAACAAATCCGCAATAGGATCTTGCAAGCTCATAGTCTTACTCCCGTGATACTATTACCAGCTAGCCTTTTTAAGGCCAGGAATTTCACCGCGCATAGCTGCTTCGCGAACTTTAATACGGCTCATGCCGAATTTGCGAAGGTAACCATGTGGGCGGCCCGTAACGTTACAACGATTACGTTGACGTGAAGGGCTAGAATCACGTGGTAAAGCTTGTAGCTTTAATACCGCGTCCCAACGATCATCGTCAGATGTATTAACATCACTGATGATAGCTTTTAGTGCCGCACGCTTTTCAGCATACTGAGCAACTAATTTAGTGCGCTTTGCTTCGCGCGCTTTCATAGAATTCTTTGCCATAACCCTACCCTTATTTCTTGAATGGGAAGTTAAACGCTTCTAACAACGCACGGCCTTCATCATCTGTTTTCGCAGAAGTAGTGATAGTGATATCAAGACCACGTACACGGTCTACTTTATCATAATCGATTTCTGGGAAGATGATTTGCTCACGTACGCCCATGCTGTAGTTACCACGTCCATCAAAAGACTTAGCACTTACACCACGGAAGTCACGAATACGTGGGATAGCGATTGAAACCAAACGCTCAAAAAAGTCCCACATACGCTCGCCACGTAGGGTTACTTTACAACCAATTGGGTAACCTTCACGCACTTTGAAGCCTGCAACTGATTTGCGTGCTTTAGTGATTAGAGGTTTCTGACCAGAGATTGCTTCTAGATCCGCAACAGCGTTATCTAGGATCTTCTTGTCAGCTAGAGCTTCGCCCACACCCATATTTAATGTGATCTTTTCGATCTGAGGGACTTGCATGACAGAGCTGAAACCAAACTTCTCTTGAAGCTCAGCAACTACTTTGTCTTTATATACTTCATGCAGTTTCGCCATCATTCTACTCCAACTATTAGATAGTTTTACCAGTAGATTTAAAGATACGTAATTTCTTACCATCTTCAATCTTGAAACCTACACGATCTGCTTTACCCGTTTCCGAGTTGTAGATCGCAACGTTTGATACGTCGATAGACGCTTCTTTCTCAACAATACCGCCAGCTTGGTTCAACTGAGGAACAGGCTTTTGGTGCTTCTTGATTAAGTTGATGCCTTCGACAAATACTCGACCAGATTCAGCAACAACTGAAAGCACTTTACCGCGCTTACCTTTGTCTTTGCCTGCTAGTACGATTACTTCGTCATCACGACGGATTTTTGCTGCCATGATAGACTCCTTATAGTACTTCTGGTGCTAGTGAAACGATTTTCATGAACTTTTCAGTACGAAGTTCACGAGTCACAGGGCCGAAGATACGAGTACCAATTGGCTGTAAGTTATCGTTTAAGATAACAGCCGCATTGCTATCGAAACGGATCAAAGAACCGTCCGGACGACGAACGCCTTTTTTAGTACGCACAACTACCGCGTTTTTAACATCACCTTTCTTCACTTTACCGCGAGGAATTGCTTCTTTTACAGAAACTTTGATGATATCGCCAACCGCTGCATAGCGACGGTGCGAACCGCCAAGGACTTTAATACACTGCACTTTGCGAGCGCCGCTGTTATCAGCAACGTCCAGCTGAGTTTGCATTTGGATCATGTTAATGACCTCCGGTGTAGAAATTACAACACGCCTTAATTTTGTTTAAAATCAAGACATTTCGGTTAAATTCCACTCAAAAAACAAGCAAGTTGTCTCTTAAGGGCGGGCAATTGTAGCAGCAATGGCAAGGAAGTGGTAGGTTATTTTTTAATTAATTTGGAATTAATCGCAATGCCTGCATTGAGGAATTACAGCAGCTTGCTGGTTTGTTATTGATTATAAAACAAACAGGGCGCAAATGCGCCCTGTTTTTGACTTTAATTAAATTTTTATTAATTACCAAATAGACCTTTTAATTTGTCTTTAATTTTATCTTTGGCTTTTTCTTTCACTTCTTCTTTAGCCGCATCACTTACATCGAGCTTATAGCCAACATCATGGAATGGACCTTTGATACGCAGTGGAATTTTAAACCCTGTACTGTCATCGGTCGTGCCTTGCCCTTCGATTGAATCAACAATACCTGTTACTAAACGGTAATCAACTGTCGTCATTGGTAAATCAACCTTACCTGAGCCAGTAATACGAATAAGCGGGCTAAGTAGTGACAAGTCTTTATTTTCACCAACACCGTTAGTGAATACAAAGCTACCCTGCAATGCCGAGAAATCTGTTTGCTGTGAGTTATCAAAGCCAGTATCTAAACCTTCTGATACCGCACTTAAGTTACCTTTAATGAGCTCTTTGGCTTTACGAACCATTTCTGCAATGTTGGCACCTTTCACTGCGCCATCAGCAAACTCAAAGGCTAACTTACCATTCAAGGCATTGATGAAGCTCTTTTGACTTTGGCCTGTGGTCGTTAGATCCCAGTTTAGAGAGCCTTTACCCATCAACTTATCGAAACCGGCCGCATCAGTCAGTAATGGCTGTGCATCAATTTTATCTAAAGAAAAGTTAGTACTAATTTTATAAGGTGTTTGCTTGGCATTGACCGTGATTACACCTTTACCATTACCCTCGTAAGCAACAAACTTATCTAGACTGATTTTAGCCACGGCATTTTTTAGGCTCACTGTTAACTGGTTTTCACTAAGGGTAATATCATTTGCTTTTAAGCCACTTGAACGCACGACTACATTTGCATCTAGTGCGTTTAAGCCGCTCATATCAATTGCAGTATCATCCCAAACAATTGGCTGTGCAGGCGCATCTGCTGCAGGCTCTGCTTGTTCTTCTTTAGCTACGCCCTCTGGTAGGTAAGGGTTTAAATCAAGCATTCCTAAATCAATATCGGCATTCACAGCTAAACGGTCACCAAGCTTAATATCGCTTTTACCTTTAATTTGTAGCTCATCTAACGTGGCAAGTAGCTCAGTGAGTTTAAACTGCTGCCCTTTTAGATGCATTGAACCTTTTATATTAAAGGCATTAAACGCATTTTCTTTTGCATTAAGCTCAACACCTTGCCAGCTTGCAATGTTTTTAACTGAATCACCGCTAACAGAAAGAAGCCCTTGCACGTCATTGCCCATTTCTGCAATTGCACCTTTAAAGTTCAAATCGACTAGGCGAGAATCAAGCTCTGTGCTGACATTAAAGGTTTCGCCTTCAATCGCTTTTACTGGTGTATCTAGCGTGACATCTAAGTTAAAGCGCTCACCCATATAAGTAATACCGCCTTTTAACTCGAGAGTCTTACGAAGAGAAGGTAATAAGATGGCTAATTCTAAATCACTTATCTGTTGTTTGGCCCCGGTTTTACCATCTAGGTAAGTGAAAGTGCCGCCATAGATTGCTACTTCACCAAGTTCGATATCAAAGTTATCTGGTAAGTTAACAGCGCCAGAACTTTTTTGCTGCTCTGTCTGTGGTTGCTCAGCAACGGCATCAAATAACTGCCAGTTTGCTTTACCATTTTTATCGGTTTCTAATAAAATCGTTGGTTCGTTAATAACAAACTTATCTAGCTTAAACTCACCGCCAAATAGCGACATCCACGGGATACGGATAGCAAGTTGCTGCATGCTTGCCATATCTTTTTGCGAGCCAGTTTGCATATTGGCAAAGTGTACATCATTCAGTTCGAGCTTTAATGATGGAAATACCGACAGCTTTTTATCGCCATTAATTGTCAGACTACGACCTGTGGTTTGTTCTACTTGCTCCGATACTTTATTAAATATCGCGTCTGTAGGTATGAGGAATGGTGCTGCGACTACCAATACAATTAGTAATACGAAAATGACACCAACGATTTTCAGTAAGGTTTTCATAATCATCCTTAAAAATGGGCAAACAATGTTCTTATCATAGCGGGAGTTAGGCGCAATTGCATTGCCCAACACACAAAAAGGTTTGTAAACAAGCTTAGGTACAAGAATATGAATCAGCGCTGAAACTATTTGATACCTATAGGTTACAAAAAGTTCTTGACCAAATGATACCTTAGGGTTACATTGATACCTGTAGGTTACATTTGAGTTGAAAATAAAAGGAAACGATTATGTCTAAGCAAGATATCAAAACGGAAGAAAAGTTTATGAGTCATAACGCATGGTTTTCAATATTCATGGGAGTCACGTTATTAATTATTAGTGTTTACCCAATGCTCAAGCAAACATCAGTTCCTTTACTGTTTATTGGTGGTGCCGCATTTATTGGTTCATTCTTTATGTTTGTGATTCGAGGTGGATTTACATGGAAACTTGGCTATCGTCTTACGTATAAGGATGAATTTTTAAATACGATTGATACCATCGCTTATAAACATGTTGTCCTTGGATTACTTTTTAGCATGGGGGCTATTTTTTTATTGTCTGATGAACTTGCTTTAAATGTATCTCATAGCATGATGGCCACATTTTACCTTGCCTTGATGTGTTTAATATATGGTGTATCAATTATTTGGCAAAGTAGAGACTAGGTGTAAAAGTGCAAAATAATATCGCTAAATTCCGTAAAGATAAGAGGTTATCGCAGCAAGAACTTGCTGATGCCATTGCAGTATCACGTAAAACTATTAGCACAGTTGAAACAGGCCGCTTTATACCCTCAGTGATTATTGCGTTAAAAATTGCTGCTCACTTTGAAGTGGCCGTTGAGCAATTATTTACACTCGATGACAACGATTAATCTAAAAATCAGTGGCAATCTTACTTATAAATTATCAGTAAGATTGCATCATTTCATTACTTCGGTATGATGCACGACCCTGTTGTTTTTGCACCCTGTGTACTAAAATTAAACAACCCAACTTGGTCAAAACTGGAGTATCGATTAAGCATGAAGAAACTGCTTATTTCACCGTCAAAAATGGCGCTTGGCGAGCAAGAAAGTCAAATTTATCAAAACATCCTCAAGCAAGCCTCTGATATCAGCTTAAACCTAATGGCAGTTAAAGTAGAAAATCATCCTGAAGACTTTTTAGGTTGGTGCTATGAGCTATTAAGTGCAAGCCGCGATCGCATTAATTACGATCTATTAGAAGATAAGCAACTTCCTACGCTAAAAAAACTTCATGACTTATTAATTTCTGCAATCAGCTTTTTGCAGTTAAAAACCTTAAGGGTTGCGCCATGGCCGGTTATCGCAGGCTTCATCGAGCAGCATAAAGAGCTAATAGCACTTGATGAGCAACTACGCTTAGCTAATTACATTGCTGCAATTAAATCGCAATCACTGAAAGAGATGATCCCAGAAGACCGTTTAGCGTTTTCAGGTAAACACAGTGCCTCACTTGACCCAAGCAGCTATAACTTCGACGTTGAATGGTTTGCTTCTACCAAGAACGCAAAAGGTTTCCACCAAATGTTGAGTGATTTACCTGGTGCGTTCGATGAGGCTCTTGCACACATTCCACTTGAGGGCGAGGTAACTCAAGAACATTATCAACACTTTATGATTGCCTACTTCATGGCATTTAATGGCAGCGATGAAAAACCAACGCTTGCTCCTGCTACTCGCTTACTTGCGATGCGCCGACCTGACGTGTTTACACCAATCGTAAATAGTAAACTTGATGCCCTTTGTGCGGCATTAGGCATTACAAAGCTAAATAACCGCGATTTTGAGCGCTACTGGCAAGATATAGTCGAAGCAATTCATAGTATGCCTTGGTTCAAAATGGCCAGCGCAGCAAACGAGCTTGAGCAATCTTTAGTTGAAATCAAAGCCCTATTACCGAGCTTCTTCTATTATGCAGATAAGAGCACCGCAGATAACTCTAATTATATTAAGTTGTTAAACAAACCTAAGAGTACAACGAGCTCAGCAGGTAAAAAGACGGTACGCCGTGGCAAAGAATCAGCTGAGATACTGGTAGACCGTGCATTAGCAAGTGACGATATCCCTGAACATATCAAGGCTAAACGTGACTCTATCATCAGCGAAGTTGAAAAAGGTCGTAGCGTTGAAGAGACTATTAGCTTAATGCGCGCAATTTTTGGCTAAGTCACTCTCAAACAAGAAAAACCTGGTTGCTTCGCAATTGTGCAACCAGGTTATTTTTTGCACCACGCAAGTGCGCATGAATAATTCAAAGAAAACTAATTTTTAAAAAATAGTAAGCTTAATAGGCTGTTTTTAAAGTAGTTAAGCATAAAATATCCCTTCCAAAAGTAACTTGGCACAACCAGTGCTACATCGTATCCAGACAACACATAATTATGTCCGCAAACAATAATCAGGCTGCAACCTGAACTAGGGCAAAATCAACATAACAACAGGATACAGAAACATGCTAAAACTAAAAAAAACGTTCGCAGCAAGCGCAATTGCGCTATTAACGTTAAGCTCTACATATACTTATGCTGAAGTAACAGCTAATGCAGCAGCGACTTCTAACTACTTGTGGCGTGGCCAAGAACAAACAGGCGGCGATGCAGCTATCCAAGGCGGCATCGATTACGCTAATGAATCAGGCTTTTATGCAGGTACTTGGGTATCGAATGCAAGCTGGGCTGAAGACATGACTTACGAGTTAGATCTTTATGCTGGTTTTGGCGGTGACATTAATGAAACCGTTAGCTATGACGTTGGTTATATATATTATGCGTATCCAGATGCAGCATCATCTGCTGATGCTGATTTTTCAGAAATCTACGGTAGTATCAGCATGGGCAGCTTCACCTTTGGTGCAGCAATATTAGCAACATCAGCAGCAAGCGGTGACGGTACAGATTTTGGTGATTCACTTTATTTAAATGCTGACTACAGCTTCCCAGTAGGAAGTACTGGCGCAGAAATGGCTCTTCATGTTGGCCATTACTCTGGTGATTTCATCGGTGATGATGACATCATCGACTACGGTGTTTCAGTATCTAAAGATGGCTTTACATTTGGTCTTGCCGACAACGATATTGATGGTTCAGATGTAAAAGTGTACGTCGCTTACGCGGTTGACTTCACTTTATAAAGAATGTGTTACTTGCTGCAACACGAAGGGCCGTAAGGCCCTTTTCTCGTTTTGGACTTTACGTTTTAAGGCACACTATGACCGGTTGAGCCTTGCCAAATGCGATACCATTGTTCACGATTCATAGTAAGCTGCTTAGCTTCAACAGCTGATTTAACACGCTCAATATTACCCGTACCGAGTACCACAGACGGTGCACTCGGGTGCATTAACAGCCAAGCATAAACAACCTGATCAATGGCAGTAGCACCAATTTCAGCACCAACCTGCTCTAACACTGCACGTAAACGTACCGCTTTTTCATCATCACTTGAGAATAAACGACCCCCTGCTAATGGTGACCAAAGCATAGGTTTGATATCAAGCAATTGGCATTGGTCTAAGCTACCATCGTCAAGCGCTTTCATTTCGTAAGGTGAAAACTCAATTTGATTAGTCACAAGCTCAAAGTCTAAACGCGACTGCAACAAGCTAAGTTGCGATGGCGTAAAGTTAGACACACCAAAATCAATCACATCACCATTTGCTTTTAGGGTATTAAATGCTTCTGCCATTTCATCGGCATTCATCAAGTAATCAGGACGATGAATAAGTAATACATCTAAACGATCAGTATTGAAGTTTTTAAGTGACTGCTGTGCTGAGGCAATAATATGCGCGGCACTTGAGTCATAATGATTTGCTTTGCCTTGCAACCCTAGGCTTGCAAAGGCAGGCTTGATACCACACTTGGTGATTATTTTGATTTCATCACGAATGCTTGGTTTTAGTTTAAGTGCTTTGCCAAATTCAGCTTCACAACCGTATTCACCGTAAATGTCAGCATGATCGGTATGTGAAACCCCCATATCGATTGCATTTTCTAAAAAGCTTAAGCATTGCTGTGGCGTTATCTGCCAATCTAACAAACGCCAAAACCCCAATACCAACTCATCAATACAACGTACATTACAATTCGCCATAACGACCTACTTTTCCTAATAAACTCGACTCAAATTAACCGCTTAACCTTATCACAGATTTACTAATCACATCTGTTAACATACAGTTACAAAACAAATTGCTAATTTGTTACTAAACAGGATATTTTAGTACCTAAAAACAAATGTTATAAAACAAGGAATAAAAAATGAAATCATCAAATGTTATGACCGCTTTGGTTGATATTTTTATCAGCCCGAGTAAAGCCTTTAATGGTTTAAAAGAAGCAAAAGGCTGGTCTTTTGTTGCCTTTATTTTACTTGCCGGCATTCTCGCAGCCAGCATGTTTGCTTTTTACAATAAAGCTGACCCGCAATATTTAATCGATCAACAAGTCGCTGTAGCCAGTGTTGATGCCACTATTGCAGAACAAAAAATGATTCGCCAAAGCATGGAGCAAACCATAGATATGCAAGTTTGGTTTGCAATGTTTGGTGGCATTATTGGTTTAGCTATTATCAATGCTCTGATGGCAGGTTACTACCTATTTGTATCAAAGCAAGACCCAGAAGCTAACTACGGCTATGGCGCGTGGTATGGCTTTGGCATTTGGACCATGATGCCAATGATTATTTCAAGCCTTGGTTTACTCATCTTAGTGTTAACTGCAAGCACTGACCAAATATCACAATCATTATTTAATTATGCTTCAATTAACCAACTTTTAATTGGTTTAGAAATTGGCCACCCACTGTACACCTTATTGGAAAGTCTCAATATCTTTTCTATTTGGGGCATTTTCATCGCAGCTATCGGTTTAAAGTGCTGGACTAATTTCACTTTCAATAAAGCGCTACTGTTTGCAGCTCTACCAAGTATTGTTATTTATGGTATTTGGACTGTAATCGCTCTCGTTTAATTCTGCTTTGAGCGGCAATATGCCGCTCTTAACCACCAAGGAAGTAACATGAAAAAAGCCATTATTATTGGCCTAGCTGTTACGGCATTTGTCGCTTTACTAGTATCAAAGCAAGTCACAGGCAATAAAGATGCACCAGAAATGCATATTGCAGAAGTTGAGCAAGGTAATATTGCCGATTCAATTTTAGCCTCTGGTAACCTAGTCTTTAACACCCAAGTGCAACTGCGCTCAGAAGTGACCGGCCGTGTTGCGAAAGTGTTTGTAGAAGAAGGTGAAAGTGTCACTGAGGGCGATATTTTAATGCGCCTAGATACGACCGCGTTTGAATCTGAAGTTGCCCGCAACAAAGCCGTGCTTCGCGCGACCGAAATCGACATTAAGCATAGCGAAACCCGATTAAAAAATATCGAGCGTCAATTAAGCCGCCAAAAAGAGCTTTATGAAGTTGGCCTTGCTGGCCAAGAAGTGTATGAAAACCTACAAAATGCCCGCGATTTAGCAAAAATAGATATTGAAGCAAAACGTGAAGCTTACAACCAAGCCCAAGCATCATTATTGATTGCTGAAGACCGTTTAAATAAAAGCGTGTTTCGCGCTCCAATGAGTGGCCTACTTGCTTCGGTAAATATTAAAGAAGGTGAAACCGTTATTGCGGGAACAACCAACATTATTGGCTCAGACTTGATGCTAGTAGCCGATCCAAGCGCAATATTAGCCGAACTTCGAGTGGATGAAACCGATATCGCCGGTATCAAACTAGACCAACATGCAGACATCTATGCCGCCGCTTACCCTAATCAACCTTTCACTGGCAAAGTGATAAACATTGGAACATCGGCAAAAAATCAAGCAGGTTCACAAGGCTTATCATTTAAAGTAAAAGTACTGCTTGATGCCACTGACCGCCAACTTTATGCCGGAATGAGCTGCCGCGCAGAGATCGCTACCAGCATTGCCGAAAATGGCTTAAAGCTGCCTATTGAAGCTATTCAAAAAGAGGATGATAGCTACTTTGTTTGGAAGCTTAACGCAGATAACACAGTAACTAAAACAGCGGTAACGGTAGGTATTTCGTCAGATATCGAACAAGCACTAACCAGTGGAGTTGCAAAGGGTGACCGTATTGTTATCGGCCCCGCTAGACCACTTAGCTCACTAAAAGAGGGTGATACGGTAGCCGTTAAAAACAGCCCTGAAAAAGGTGCTAGCTAATGTCTGCGGTGATCAAACTCTGTAATATCAATAAACAATACAAAATGGGCGAACAAGTTTTCAAAGCCCTTGATGATATTAATATTGAAATTGCTCAAAATGAGTATGTTGCCATCATTGGTCCTTCGGGCTCTGGTAAATCAACCCTGATGAACTTGCTTGGCTGTTTAGATACTCCCACCAGTGGTGACTACTATTTAAAAGATAAGCTAGTAAAGCGCATGACCGAAACGGAGCTTGCTCATCAACGTAATGAAAGTGTTGGCTTTATTTTTCAAAGTTTCAATTTATTACCACGAGCATCCGCCCTTGAAAATGTCATGCAGCCCTTAGTGTATCGATTTATTGCTGCCAAAGAGCGAAAGCAACAAGCGCTCGAATCATTACAACGGGTTGGCCTTGGCGATAAGGTAAACCACCTTTCGAGCCAGCTATCTGGTGGCCAACGTCAACGTGTCGCTATTGCTCGCGCATTGGTTACTAAGCCCCACATTCTACTTGGTGATGAGCCTACCGGTAACCTAGATAGTAAAACCACCACTGAGATCATGGCGCTGTTTGATGAGCTTCATAACGAAGGGCACACCATTATTTTGGTTACTCACGAACAAGATATTGCTGATCACTGCCAACGGGTTATTCGTTTGGTTGATGGCAAGGTTGTTAGTGATACCCGTAAAGGCGAAGGAGAAAAACAACATGTTTAAATCTGCTATCGCTGTTATGGAAGGCACTAAAGCGGCGCTGATGGCAATTAAAGCCAATGCAATGCGCAGCGCCCTTACCTGCTTAGGCATAATTATTGGTGTTGCAGCGGTTGTGACCGTAGTGGCAGTAATGCAAGGGTTTACCAAGCAAATTAATGATCAGCTTGCTGATATGTCTCCCGATGTGACAAATATAAAGCCTTACACTAGCGTAGAAAAAGAAATGGTAGGCCAACAAGCAAAGCTAACCTACAGCGACTTTTTAACCCTAAAAGCACGCGTTAAAGAAGCCGAAACCTTTACTGCGCTGATGTTTACTTGGCGCTTTTCTGGTGCAGCTGAGTATGGCAATAAAAGTCATGCTTCACGGGTAATGGGCACCGAGCAAGACTACCAAAAAGCTTACCGCACCTACCCAGAACTCGGCCGATTTATTCGCGCAGAAGATGATGAAAAACGCCGTCGAGTGGCGTTTATTGGCCCTTCAATTATCGAAAAGCTCAACCTGCCTGAAAACCCTGTAGGTGAATATATCAAACTCGGTGGTGAGTGGTTTCGCATTATTGGCGTTGCTGAAAAACAAGGTAGCTTATTAGGTTTTGACCAAGACGATTACATTAATATACCGATAAGTACCATGAGTGCGCTAGAAGGCGGCAGTGTTGATACCAATGTGCAAATGATGTTTCGTTTAAAAGACGATGCTAACGAAGCGCAAGTACTGGCTAAAATTCGCCGCATCTTACGTCAATTACATAAACTAAAAGACGGCGAAGATGACGACTTTGAGTTTGAAACCGCCGAAAAAGCTCGTGCTAATATTGATAAGTTTACCGGAAGTGCAACCGCTATTACCGCGGGGATCGTAGGTATTAGCCTCGTAGTTGGTGGTATCGGTGTGATGAATATCATGCTGGTTTCGGTAACAGAACGCACACGTGTTATCGGCACTTTAAAAGCATTAGGGGCAACACCTGGCTTTATTATGCTGCAATTTTTAGTTGAAGCGGTGGTGCTATCACTTTTTGGTGGTTTAATTGGTTTAGCGATAGGGTATGGTGCTGCGGCACTAATATCAGTGTTAGTGCCGAGCATGCCAGATGCCTACATACCGGGTTGGGCGATTATGCTGTCATTTGGCTTTACTTCATTGATTGGTATTGTGTTTGGCTTAGCGCCCGCTATTAAAGCGGCACGCTTAAACCCAATTGATGCACTACGTTATGAATAACTAGTCTGGCTTATAAGGTACTTGAGCACAGCTTATTTCTACTGTTTTCGGGTACCAAATAGGCCCAACTTGGTTTACTGCAACTTCAGCTAAACCATTGGTGAACGACTTATAAGTGTGAACGGTTTGCCACTCAGAGTCTGGGCACTCTTCAGATAGGTCGACAGGCTTTGAACCTTCGTAAAGCGCCGCGGCAAAGTTATGATGCCATTGCTCTGTCGCAGGTGCTTTATTAGCTTGAGCAGCACTGCCATTATCAAAGTAGATATTTGTGCAACCACTTAAGGTTGCCACTAACACAGCTGTTACTAGTAGGCTTTTCATAGTTGTTGCTCCTGTGCTTGTTGCTCACACCATACTTTTACTGTGTGAGGAGCATAAATTCCGAGAGTGACTAACCCTAGTGCACCATCTACAACTGTTTGTTGTGACTGCATTTGGGCAACTTTTTTATCTTGGCAAATAGCCTTAACATCAACACGCTCTTCACCAACGAGGCCCCACAAAAAGAATGGGCGACTATCTTGGTAATCAGCTTTAGTGGCTAATTTATTGGTTGTTTTTTCTGGCACTATGGTGACTGATGAACACGCTGTCACCGATAAGGCAAGCAGCATACAGGCCATTTGTTTCATGAGTAGTTCCTTTGTCTGAGTTGTTAAGCTCAGTAAGTATAAGAACATGAGTACTTATTTTGGGTAAGAAAGCGTATAGAAATTGTAGAAAATACTACAGTTTCTAACATTTAGTCTTTGAACTAAACTGGGGCTAACTAAGACTAATTCTTAAGAAAAGTAAATAAAGGTCATTATGACGTCATATCTGCGTATATTTTTATTACTTGTGTGCTTGGGTGCACTGTCTTGGTATAGTTTTTCAAGCGGTCCTAGCTCAGATGAGCAGCAAGGTATAACCAAAACCGCTGTGGACCTTGCTAATTGCCAACAGCAGTTAGCACAAAGTCGCATGCAAACTTACGCTGAACATTATATCCTGCCTTATCAGTTCAAATTATTGAGTTGGAATATTTACAAAGCACAAATAGATGGCTTACTCACAGATTTGCAAAAGCTAAATGACAATGCAGATATAGTGTTACTGCAAGAAGCTATCGAAGAGCCTGCGCTTACAAAGCTCAAACCTTACTGGCGCTTTGCTAAAGGCTATAAGAGCGGCGGCGTGCAATCAGGGGTTATGACGCTCAGCCGTTGGCCTGCCGCGGTGCATTGCACCCTCACCCATGTTGAGCCTTGGCTACGTAGCCCAAAAGCCACTAATATCGTTGAATATGCGCTGCCAGATCAACAGTTATTGCTGAGCATTAACCTGCATGGCATCAACTTTACTTTTGGCGTTAGTGACTTTAAACAACAGCTCGACGATGCAGCTAGTATCATGCGCATGCACAAGGGACCTATCGTGTTTGCAGGGGATCTCAATACCTGGAGTGATGAACGCCAAGCTTTATTACAGCAAACATTAACCCAACTAGGTTTACACGAAGCTATTTATTTAGATGATAAACGTACCAAAGCATTTGGATTAGCGCTTGACCAAGTATGGGTTCGCGGTGTCAAAATAGAAACAACCGTTGTGCCTGAGCTTGCAAGCTCTGATCATAACCCAATTATTGCAACCCTGACGATAGAGCATCAAACGCTATGAGATTATGTATAAAAGAATATTGGTTAATCGCGTTAATGTTATTGAGCATTAGCCAATTCAGTTATGCAGCGACCCCAGAACAAGAGATAAATCACCTTATTGATTTTGTTGCTAAAAGTGATGCCATATTTATTCGCAACGGCACAGAGCACTCAAGCGAAGACGCTGCCGAACACCTTGCTATGAAATATCGAAAAGCAACCCGCTATGCAAAAACCGCCGAAAAGTTTATCGAAAATCTGGCGAGCAAAAGCTCATGGAGCGGTAAGCCTTATAAAGTAAGACTCAGCAATGGGTCGTTACTCAATGCAAAAGATTGGTTAAGCAATGAATTAAAAGAGTACCGCCGAAACCAACATATTCATAATTAAAATCATCAACACACAAGAAGCGAAAAGCCATGCAAGAACACAAAAACCAACCACTCAATGACTTTATTGAGTACCCTCATGACGAGATGCTTAAACGCGCCGAAGAGTTTTTAGCCGTGAGTCAGCGTCGCCACAGTATTCGCAGTTTTAGCGACCGCCCAGTGCCAAAAGAAATAATCGAGACCTGTATTAGAGCGGCTGGCACTGCACCGAGCGGTGCCAATCATCAACCTTGGCACTTTGTAGCAATACACAGCAGCGATGTGAAAAAACAAATTCGAGAAGCCGCTGAAAAACTAGAGCGCTCATTTTATGAAGGTCGCGCGGGTGAAGAATGGTTAGATGCCTTAAAACCACTTGGCACCGATGCCAGTAAGCCCTACCTTGAGCATGCGCCTTGGCTAATTGCCGTGTTTAGTCAAAAGAAAGGCGGTATTTCTGCCGATGACAAAAATACCAATTACTATGTTCATGAATCTGTTGGCCTAGCAACCGGCTTTTTAATTCAAGCACTACACAGAGCTGGCCTTGCCACCCTCACGCATACACCAAAGCCAATGAGCTTTTTGACCGAAATTTGTGGCCGCGATAAAGATAATGAGCGCCCTTACATGCTGCTTATTGCAGGCTACCCAAGCACAGATGCAACCATCCCTGAGCATGCCTTAGTGAAAAAGTCGCTGGACGAAATAGCGACCTTTATTTAGTTTTAAAATCAACAGCCAGCACATCACCCGGGTTTAAACCTGAAACGATGTGCTGCTGTCCATTGACCATTTCGCCAAGGCGTACATAGCGACGCACTATCTGATTATTTTCAAGTAAATAGACCATGCTCAATTGGCCATATTGATGCACCCAGCCTGAGTCAATCAACACCCCTTTTTCAGTGGCGAGCGGTAATTGTAATTGTGCATAAAGGCCAGGCATTAACCCAGTTTGGGCATCTGTTTCTAAACGGATTTCCATACTACGCGCAGCACTATCAGCAACAGGCACAATTTCTGTCACTGTGGCAGGCATTGACGTAGATAAAGCAGGTAGTTTAACCGTTAGAGTTTGACCAACATTCAACTTAATTGCTTGTTGTTCTCTGACATTAAATGCTAATTGCAATTGTTGTGGGTTATACAGTGCGAGTAATGGCGTGCCAGGAGTTGCGGTATCGCCAGGCTCTGCAAAACGCTCAACCACAACACCTGAAATCGGCGCTTTAATTTGCGTAAAACTCAGTGCAACTTGCGCTTGTGTTTGCTGCTGTTTAGCAATCGCTAGGTTCGCAGTTAAATTATCGAACCTTGCTTTTGCATCGTCGTATTCGCTAACAGATACCAAGCCTTGCTTGTATAAGTCGTTAATACGCTTTAGTTGTTTCTCAGCTTGAGTTAGCGATGCATTAATAGCATTTATTTGTGCTTCGCTTTGAGCAAGTCCTGCTTTAAAGTCATCTTGCTGCAAGGTAATTAGCACGTCACCTTGTTTTACAGTATCGCCAGCGCGTACATTTAAACGCTCAACTTGTGCCATTACACGAGAAGAGATTTGCGTATTTTGTTTTGCAATCACGGTGCCCGGTACAACTTCATCACGAGCAATATCTGCCAGTGTCACAGTCACTAACTGACCAGTGTAATCATTTGCCGATGGGTTTTTCATGCCTGCAGCTTGCTTATCAGAAAAACTGCCCGCCATGTAAAGTACCGCCACAATAATCACTGATAACGCGATGATTGAACCAATAAGTTTCGATTTACCCTGCATGAGCTTGTTCCTCTTTGGCTGCATCCTTTGCAAACACTAAATAATAAACCAGCGGCACAACAAATAATGAGAACAATGTTGATGCCACAATACCAAAAATAATTGCGATCGCTAGACCGCTAAATACCGGATCTAGGGTGATCACCAAGTTACCTAATAAGGTGGTTCCCGCTGTGAGTAACACAGGGCGCATACGCACGGTGCCTGCGGCGATTAAAGCCTGTTTAATTGCCATACCTTGGCCGCGAGCTTGATTTATAAACTCAACTAAAATAAGTGAGTTACGAACCACAATACCGGCAAGTGCAATCATGCCTATCATGGCTGTTGCGGTGAATAGCACCGGCTCTGGAGCACCAGCAATGCTGCGCTCTCCAAATTGATTTAATAGCCAAAAGCCCGGCATGATCCCTATTACGGTTAATGGAATAGCCGACATGATGATCAGTGACAAACTCGCAGAGTTTGTTTGAATGCGTAAGATGATGAAAATTGCAGTGAGCGCAAACGCAAAGGCAATACCCATATCTCTGAATACATCAATGGTAATTCGCCATTCACCTTCACCACTAAAGGTCACGTCAGTGCCAGCAGGTAATTGCCAAGCTTGGCCACCACCATTGTTGAAAAAGTGCCTACTTTGCCAATCTGTTTGGCTAAATTCGTCAGCGCTGGTGCCTAAGTCGGCATTAACGTCAGCAATAATTTCAGCGGGTGTACGGCCATTTAGCTCAGCCATTACATACACAACATTACGCTGATCTTTACGCATAATTGGCTTGGCAACATCTTGATGCTGAAATTCACCTAACTCAGATAGCGCCACCAGCGGACGTGGTGCACTTTGCAGCCCAAATTCATCACTGGTTTTTGCAAGCTCCCTATCACCACGAACTTGTAATGCCAGCAATTGAGCAAATTGGTTACGATCTTGATAAGGCAGTTGTAACTTTATATCGACAGGGTCTGTTTCGCCGCTAACATATAACACCCCAACATTTTGTCCATGTGAGGCAATGGCTAAGGTCTGGGCAATATCTTGCGTAGACACCGCCGACAATGACGCTTTACTTTTATCGGTAACAAAACGCTGTAACGGCGCATTGGCAGCAATACTGGTATCAACTTCAACCACATGCGGCTCTTGTTTTAACCTTGCAGCAACAGCAAGGGCTGCTTGATAGTGCGTGTCTGTATCAACAAATGGCTCACTGTAAACTTCAGCCACTAAGGTACTTAAAACCGGCGGACCTGGTGGCACTTCCACCACTTTAATTACAATGCCATCGGTTGCCAGTGGCGCTAATGCGGCACGCAAGCGCATGACCACACCATGAGATTGATGATCACGCTCAGTTTTATCGAGCAGTAATACTCTGAGTTCAGCTAAATTAGCAGCTTCACGTCGATAATAACCACGCACCATACCATTAAAGTCCATGCTTGATGGCTGACCAACATAGGCTGCCGCCTCACTTACTTCATTTAATTGCCAAGTGATGGTTTGTACTTGTCGAGTGAAAGCGGCGGTTTGCTCAAGGCTTGTGCCTTCTGGCATATCAATTAAAACTTGCAACTCGTTTTTATTATCAAACGGTAATAGCTTTAGAGGCACTGCACGCATTACGGGTAACATGGCACTGGCGACAAACAAAGCTAATGTGGTCCATAGAACGAGTTTGGCGCGGCCTTTAGACTCAAGTAATGGCGATAACATGCGCTCGTATAAGCTATGGGGATTAGCTTCTAGTTGCATGCTGTCATCGACTGGCGCTTTAAGTAATTTCATGGCCAACCATGGCGTGACAAAAAATGCCACTATGGTCGAAACCATCACACTGACCGGCACATTAAATGCCATCGGTGCCATATACGGCCCCATCATGCCAGTGATAAACGCAAGTGGGATAAACGCCACCATAATGGTCAATGTAGACATAAACAGCGCCACACGAATTTCGCTCATGGCATCAACTATGCGTTGTTTTTTATCGCCTTTTTTTGTTAAAAAGCGACTTATGTTGTCTATCCCAGTAATGGGATCATCAACCAATAAACCTAAAGAAAGTATTAATGCAAACAGCGTGACTCGGTTAATCGTATAGCCAAAGGCAAAATCAAGTGTCAGGGTGATGCCGTAGCAAATAGGTACCGCTAGCCCCACAACAATCGCTGGTCGCCAACCTAAAAATACGCCAACAAAAATAACCACGGTAAATACCGCAAACACTAAGCTCGATGTAAGGTTATTTACTTTTTCATTCGCGGTTTGGCCATAGTCACGCAGTACGGTGTAGCCCAGTTCATCTGGTAGTAGATTAGCCGATAAGCTATCCATCATGCTGTGCACTTCATTGGCTACAGCTACCGCATTGGTACCTGCTTGTTTAGCGACACTAATAGTGACTAAAGGAAGTTGTTGCTGATTATCTGATTTAGCCAACCATTGATAACTTTGTGCTTCGCTTGGCCCATCACTCACCTCGGCGACATCACTTAGGTAAACACTCTTACCATTAACCACATTGACAACAAGCCGTTCAATCGCAGATTGAGAGCGTAAAACATCACCCACTTGTAAGGCAATTTGCTGCTTACCCTCAACAACGCTGCCCACATTCACTAATTGGTTAGATACGCTAAGCGCATAATACACATCGGTTAATGTTGTTTGGTGTGCAGCAAGAGCACTTGCATCAAGGTTAATCGTTAATTGACGAGTTCTACCTGCAATCACTTTCACTTCGCTGGTATTTTCGATGCGCTGTAAACTGTTAGCGATTTCGTTAGCAAAGCGGGTTAGTTGATAATCATCGTAAAGTTTTGGATCTTTACTAAATAAGCCCAGCATCACAATGGGTACATCGTTCACTTCAACCGGACGTATTTGCCATGAGCTGATCACTGACGCCATAGTGTGTTGATAGCTATAGAGTTTAGCGTAAGTGTCGAGAATGGCTTGCTCGCGATCGTGACCGACTTCAAAGCGAAGAGTAACAACAGCAGCATTACTTTGTGTGGTCGAGTAAATATGCTCAACGCCCGTTAACTGCGCCAATAACTTCTCCAAAGGTTCAGTTACCAGCCTTGCTACTTCTGGCGCTTCAACGTTTGGTGCTGCCACATATATATCAAGCATAGGAACCACAATTTGCGGCTCTTCTTCACGAGGGGTTTGCTTTAATGCCATTAAACCAAGCAGCACCGACATAATAAAAATAATGACAGGGAGGCGGCCGCTCAAGCTGTTTTTTACTGCATTATCGATAGCATTCATTGCTTAACTACCTTTTGCAAAATAAACCATGAAGGGTTTCAAGGATTGCCATAACACTTTTATCGACCACGCGATAATAGATAGTTTGGCTTTCGCGTCGAGTCGCGACTATCTGAGCTTTTCTTAGTGCCGCTAAGTGTTGCGATAATGCTGACTGCGCCAACGGCACAGCTTCGTTTAATTCGCTCACGCTCATTTCACCATCTTGCAGCGAACATAAGATCATCAAGCGATTTTTATTCGCCAATATCTTTAGCATTTGCTCTGCTTGTTCCACATTGTCGGCCATAGCCGCAAAATCGATGTTCATAATCACACTACTCTATATTCTTAAAATACCGCTAAAGTATAGATTGATATATTAGAAAAGTCTAATATTAGAATTTACTAATGTAGTATTATCTAATATATTAAATACATCACTCTGTTATCGAGGTCTTTTTATGAAACTAAATGACGCGCTTCGCCTAATTGCTGGTGTAATGATCTGTATTTCATTGTTGCTACAACAGTTTCACAGTCCGCTGTGGATTTGGTTTACGGTATTTATTGCTCTAAACTTAATTCAATCGGCATTCACGAAATGGTGCCCAATGATCACCATTTTACGCAAACTTGGCATGGAGGATTAGTATGCTGACACCAATTCCTGACTTAATGAAAATTGTTGCCCCAAACCAGCGCCGCATTAGTGCTGACCAAGCAAAACAAGAATTAAGCGAAAACCACGGTTTATTAATAGACGTACGTGAGCCTGCTGAACACGCAACTAAAGCAGCAACAGGTGCAATTAATATCCCACGCGGTGTACTTGAAATGAAATTAATGGAAATTGAAAAAGATCCTGCAAGACCCATTTACTTACACTGTGCAAGTAGTGCTCGTGCCACACTCAGTGCTGAAGCTTTGACTCGTGTTGGCTACGAAAATGTCACTGTAATCACCTGTAATGCAGAACAAATTTGTCAGGTGTTTTAACTTCATAGAACAGTAACACTGGTCGGATAAGCTCGTACTTTTCTACTTATAGGTACAGAGCAATGACTTTTACACGCAGACGCTTTTTAAAAGCATCGGCGGCTGGTTTTGGAGCCGCCGTTTTATCTTTCGGTTTAACGGGCTGTAGTCTTAATGACGATGATGACGAAACCACAAAGCAAATCCCTGTCAGCTTTGATCACGGTGTTGCCAGTGGCGACCCTCTCGCTGACAGTCTCATTATTTGGACTCGCATAACACCACTTGAAAACGTCACGAGTGTTAACGTTGTTTGGCAGGCCTCAACAGATGCTAACTTCACAACCATTAGCCATGATGGCGAAACACAGGTAAGCGATGCAACCGACTTCACCTTAAAAGTTGATCTGCAAGGTCTCGATGCTAACACTACCTATTACTACCGCTTCATAAGTAATGGTAAAACCTCACCTACTGGAGCAGGTAAAACGCTTCCAACCGACAACATAGAACAAGTAAAATTTGCCGTTGTCTCTTGCGCTAACTATCCTGCTGGCTACTTTCATGTGTATGGTGAAATCGCAAAACAAACCGATTTAGATGCAGTACTGCACCTAGGTGACTACATCTACGAATATGGTAATACAGGTTATGCCACTGAAAATGCCGCCGAACTTGGCCGTTTATTACCTGATGACAATAGCGACGAAATCATTTCTTTAGCGGATTATCGCAAACGTTACGCCCATTATCGTAAAGACGAAAACCTGCAAGCTGCCCATAGTCATTGTGCATTTATTACTGTTTGGGACGACCATGAAATAACTAATGATACATGGCGCAGTGGCGCTGAAAATCACAACGACGGCGAAGGTGAATTTAGCGAGCGCAAAATGCATGCGCTACAAGCCTACTTTGAATGGATGCCTATCCGTAATGTAGCCGATAAAGAACGTATTTATCGACGCTTCGAGTTTGGTAATTTAGTGTCGTTACACATGCTCGATACCCGTGTTTTAGCTCGCGACGAGCAAGTTAATTATGCAGATTTCAATTTAACCAGCAGCCAAGGACAAACTGACTTTGTTGCAGCAATTAGCTCACCGACTCGTGCCCTATTAGGTAACGAGCAACTTACATGGCTAACTGATGGTTTAACAACAGCAACAACACAATGGCAAGTACTTGGGCAACAAGTGCTGATGACCAAAATGCATTTGCCATTTGAGATTTTGCAGTTACTTATGAATATTCAAGTGACTCAAGCAAGCGGTGCTGACCCATCTGCATTACTTGCTCAAGCAAACACGTTATTTAGTGAGCTTGCGCAAATTAAAGGGCGCGTATTAGCTGGCGATCCAACGGTTACTAGTGAGCAGCGAGCACGCGTAGAAACAACAGCGCCTTATAATCTTGATGCATGGGATGGCTATGCTTATGAACGTGAGGTAATACTTGGGACTGCAATTGCAGCGCAAAAGAACTTGGTGGTTTTAGCGGGTGATACGCATAACAGCTGGGCAGGACAATTAGTCACTGATGCTAGTAACCCTGTTTCTGCAAAAGCTGCAGCTGGTGTTGAGTTTGCCACATCTTCGGTTTCTTCTCCGGGTCTTGAGAACTACTTAGCGTTGAATACGCAACCAAGCGAAGCTGTCGCACAAATTGAGCAAGTTATTGCATTACTGGTTAACGACTTAGCTTACAACAATTTAGTGGAACGCGGTTACTTAACGGTCACCTTTACTCAACAGCAAGCGCTTGCCCAGTGGCATTATGTAAGTAGCGTTAAAACAGCCGATTACACACTGCTTAGCGAGCGTCAAAAAGCGATCAGCGTACAAGCTGGTAACCCTACTTTACAACTGGCTTAACGCTTTTCATCTAATAGCGTAACTAACATTTGCTCAATGTTTTTTACGCTATAAGTAAGTGAACGCAGCAGTTCTAACTGACTATCTTCAGGTTTATGCTCAGCTTTAGCACTGCTGCTTTGCGTCATCTCATCTTTTTGTTTCAAGATTGCTTCGCGAAAGGCCTCTGCATCAACCACTCCGAGTAATGATACCAATGCACCTTGCCCTGATTGACCTGCCGTTTCAAAACTCAGTCGATAAAGACCAAATTGACGCATCAAAGGACCTTGGCTAAGTGCCACATCGGTTATTTTTTCAAGTGGGATCGATTTTTCTTCTTTAAAGAATACACCGCGTTTTACCACTAACTTACGCGTTAGCAACGTGGCTGACATCGCCGCTAAAATACGCCCTGCCACCAGCCAGATTATTAACGCAACTATGGGAATGAAAGGGATACCTACCATACTAATCACACAGGTAAAAATACCCAGTAATAACCAATACTGTTTTACTTTTGGATCAAAGCTGGCACTCAATAAACTGGTTTCTGTCATCATAGGCTCCTTGATAAGTAGTTATGACAATATACAAACTTTTCATTAAATACAAAAAAAGCCGAGCAAAAGCCCGGCTTAAGGGTACTGCAGGGAAAGCTACTCCACTGCTTCAACCGTCACTGTTAGTTTACTCAGATCAGGTCCTTGCACTGTAAAACGATAATCGCCAGCAGCTGCAATACTAAGGGCGATATTGGCGCCAACCGCTTCTAGTAAAGCAGCTTCGCCAAGCACAGCAACAGGGGCATCACCACTGCCACCGTAATCTACGGTACTCCAATCTTCAGAAGCGACTTTGAACTCATAGTCACCTGCTTCTAATGTCATGGTGGTACTGTACATCGCATCACCAGCATAAATCAGTGGGTTATCTGTGCCCCAGCCATTAACGCTACCGCGTAAGTAAACCTGAGTTGCGCCAAACATTTCTGGATTGAATACGCTCATGAGTGGCTCTTCAAGGTTGCTGGCATCAAACACAAACTGATATTGACCATCGCTTGCAATATCCATTGTCATGTTTGCACCTTTTACTGCGAGCAATTTTTCTGTACCCACAGTGACTGCCGCGCTGCTTTCACCTGAGCCATAATCCACCGTACTCCAGTCTTCAGAGGCTACTTTGAATTCATAGCTACCCGCGGTTAGCTGTTTAGTGAAGGTATAAATACCTTTACCTTGATACATCAGCTCGTCACTGGTACCCCAATCATTTAAGCTACCGCGTACATAAATTGCAGTGCCAACAAATGGCTCTTCGTTATAAACCTTAAGTACTGGGTTATCGGTGTCTGTGGCATCGAATGAGAACACATAAACAGCATCCATTGCCGCCGTAAAGATCATATTGGCACCACTGCGTGTTAGCGGCTCATCTTCACCTTCGATCACCTCAGCAACATCAGCAGAAAGCGCTCCAAAATCAACGGTAGACCAATCTTCTGAAGCGACTTTAAACTCATAACTACCCGCTGTTAGAGGAATGGCAATTTTGTACTCGCCATTACCCACATATTCAAAGCTATTTGCCGTACCCCAGTCGTTTAACGAGCCACGAACATAAACTGTTGTGCTACCAAATGGTACGATATCAGGTGCCCCCACAGTCGCATCGGCACTTAGGCCTTCGCCTTGTGCATCAGCTTGTGGTTTCACAAACACAGCAACAGTATATGGCGGAACATTAAAGGTACCTTCGCCCTCACCAGCTATAAAGCTTGCCGCTGACATACTAGAGTCAACACTCGCTTTTAAAACAGGATGAAGCTCAAAACCCGCAGCCGTTGATACCGTATGCGATAAGCTTTGCTCAGTGCCGTTCATCACCACGACAATGGCATCGTATTGGCTATCTAGATCAGTCAAACCAACACCATCATCGATACTCATCACCACTAAACCTTGTTGTTGACGCTTACCAATATTGTGGAAGCCAACGCGGTCTAAGATGTCTTGCTCTGTGGTTAAACTAAATAATGGGCTGGCACTACGAATTGCTAAGAACTCAGTAAATACATTACTTGCGTATTCAATGTCGCTAGCCATCGCTTGCGCATTCGTATTTGCCGAAATAGGTGCAATTTCGCCCCACTTCGCTTGGTTATCTTGCGCAGGCGGTAAACCTACATTCCAGTTGTTGGTTTCTTTACTGAAATCAACAAAGTTAAACCAATCACCAGAATCATAGCTGTTACGATCCATTGATTTAGAACGCAGCAGATCAGCACCCATTTGCATAAATGGAATACCTTGGCTCATCAGCGGCATAGCTAAAGCCATATTGTGAACACGCACACGCTCTTCAATACTTAAGTTAGTGCCATGTTTATATTGCAGCTGATCCCACAATGTTTCGTTATCATGCTTAGAGACATAGTTAATGCTGTCAGCCGGATCGAGTGCATAAGCCGCAGGCTGACCACTCCAACTAAAGCTACTGCCTTTTGCTGAATTACCTTTAAAGTCTTTAAGAATGTAGTTTTGTAAGTTACCTGCCAGTGATAAACGCAACGTATCTTGCTCAGATAAATTGCCATCTGTGGCATTATTGCTAAAGAATGCACCACCGCGAATTGCCTCACGTATACGGTCATTAAAGGTGCCTACTTCAGTGCCAGCCATATCCATTTGTTTAGCTTGCACAAATAAACGGTTATCTGCGACTTCACCAAAGTTCCACCCTTCACCGTAGAAGTAAGTATCTGGGTCAACCGCTTGCACTGCACTAAGCGCGGTCATAATTGACGCTTTTGGCATATGCCCCATCACATCAAAGCGGAAGCTATCGTAACCAAAGTCACGGGCTAAAATTACCATAGAATCAGCAACAAACTTATCCATCATGACATGTTCTGTTGCTGTATTTTCACAACAGGTTGAGCGCTCAATATCGCCTGATGTTTCGTTATATCTGTGGTAATAACCTGGTACCAGTTTATCGAAGACTGATTTATCCCAAACACCTGATGAGGTCGTGTGGTTGTAAACAACATCAAGCACGACACGTAAACCAATTTCTTGTAAAGACTGGATCATCGCACGCGTTTCTTTGACTCGTGCAATACCTTCAGGCGATGAAGCGTAAGAGCCTTCAGGCGCAATAAAATGATGCGGATCATAACCCCAGTTAAAGCTATCAACACCACGCATTGCATTAGCAAGTGCTTGAGCATCATCAGAGCCAGGTAGGTAAGACGCCATTAAATCAACAATTAAAGCGCTCTTATCTTCGGTTTTACATGCATCGGCATCATCGTCAATGCGGCTACATAAATCACCTAAGGTTGCAGTAATATCAACACGCTGACTGGCATCTTCATCAATGGTGCCAATATCTGTCAGTGGTAGTAAATGGAAATGTGTTAAGCCATTATCTGCCAGCTTTTTGAGATGTTGCATTGGTGCGCTATCAAGCTCAGTAAACGCAAGATACTTACCACGGTTTGCTTCACTGACGGTTTCATCACGTACACTAAAATCACGCACATGGCCTTCATAAATTACCGCTTGCTCCGGGTAATCAATTGTTGGCACCATACGCTCATCCCAGCCAGTCGGTTTAGTATCTTCATCATCAAGGTTAATCAATTGGCTATATAAACCATTGGTTGAAACATTGAGTGAATAAGGATCTGTGCTCCATAAGCTTTCAATTTGCTTAGTCGTCGGATGATAAACATCAAACATAAAGCGGTAGTAATGACGATCGTGACTGATATCGACATTGCTAGACCAAATACCCGTTGCGCTATCAAAGGTCATAGCAAGTTGTTCAAGCTCTGTTTTATTAGCATCATAAAGCGCTAATTTCATATTGCTTGCAGTCGGTGCCCATACCGACACATCAATGCCATTATTGGCGTAATGCACACCTAGTTGTGCTTCATTAGCGTCACTTTCGCCACTGGTGTATAAGTCATCAAGGGCTTTAGCGGTTTGCACATAAGTGGCTTCAATAAGCTTGCCATCAGCATCATAGCCTGCCACAACCAGTTGTTGTTTAATAAGCTCTTTTGCAGCGGCTGCATCCCAGTTACCTTGGTATGCATTCCATCCAGCAAGGTGCGGCACTTTAGCGACTTGTTCATCGCTCAAAGATGTCGATGTAAGCTCAAGCACTTGACCATTTAACTCACCGGTATCTTCATCGACAGCTAAATCTGCACTGTTTGATGAGTGTAATTTAATGATGCTTGTCAGCTCATTACTTGGCTGGTAAATCACAGTTGATAAATCAATCCAGTGCGCTGAAGCACCAGAAATACTCACCGGGCGCTCACCTAAGCTAACAATTGGATATTCAAATACTGATGGTTCACCATGAATGGTAAAGTTCATACGTTGGAACTTTTCATCGTCCTGCATCAATGGCATTTTTAAATCAACATCACCAAACGCTTTGCCAGAACCTTCAGTACCAATATGCACGATGAAGTTAGCACACTCGTTGTAACCTTCTTTTAGTTTTACAATCCAGTACGCGCCATAGTTAGGATCAATACCATCGTATTCATGCCCATTGGCCCAATCAGTGGCATCAAACGGCGCTGCGTACGCATCACAGTCATCGTTATTCCATGAGTGTAATCGATAACCTTCGTAGGCATCATCACTGGTGCGGTTATAGAATAAGATGGCTTCGTCATCTGCAGGGAAAACCACAGGATCAGGCAAAGTGGGATCAGCGCCTACTACGCAGCTTTCATTATTCTCATCGGGTACCGTTGGTGCCGGACAACTAATCGGTGGCGGATCAACACACTCAGTCCCCGCTTCATTGGGAACTTGTGGGACACTACAGGTCAATAATACTTGTCCTGAATCTATATCGTTACTTGCGCCACCACCACATGCAGCTAGCAATACCATGCTACATGCAATCAGTAAGCGGCTAAAATTAGCTATTATTTTCATATTTTTATCTCCAACTCACTGATCAATGGTTATAGGTAAAACCTAGATAAAACTGACGACCAAAGAATTGCGTGGTGCCTGTTTTACTGGTTGTTCCAAAGTAGCTTTGTGTTGGTTCATCGGTTAAGTTATTCACTTGTAATAACATGCCGAATGAATCTGTGAACTGATACGATGTTTGGAAATCGACAACCGTTTCCGCATCAAAATTCACCACTTGCTCATTGACAGCAACTTGCTCTGATACGAAATCATCGCGATAACGCACATTCAAACGTGTTTCAAAGTTTTCATAGCTGTAAAAAAGTGTGCCGTTAAAAACATTGTTTGAAAGGCCAGGTAAGTCTTGCGATACAGAATCACCACCTAAATCGGTGATAGACTGCACTTCGCTCTCTGTATATGAGTAACTAGCGTTAATACCTAAACCTTCAAACGGTGAGGGTAAAAAAGAGAAAACTTGCGTATAGGCAAGCTCAATACCACGAATATAACCACCCTTAGCATTGTTAACCGCAGTGGTGTACACACCATTAGTGGTTTCGATTTGCTCACCGCTGACTGGGTCGACTATGTATTCTGGTACGTTAAAACCATTACCTTTAAAGTCAAAGTTCTCTATGGCCACCGTATCTATGAATGAGTCGATATTCTTATAAAACGCAGCAACAACCAGTGCACCATCGGTGTCTTCAAAGTATTGCTCGTACGAGATATCGTATTGATCAGCATAGAAAGGTTTTAAGAATGGGTTATTGGTACTTGAACCGTTAATTTCGCCGTCATTGTTAACCGATGCACTGGCATCGCCCGCTAAACGGTTAATCGGAGCACGCGCCATCACTTTTGCCGCAGCAAAACGAATTTGTGTCGCGTCACTCACTTTAAAGTTCAGGTTTAATGAAGGCAGGTAGTCTGTGTATTTAATGCCTAACACGCTTGGTGCATATAGGTCGTTAACAATGCCATTGTCATCAACAATATACTGCGCACCGAGTTGCGGATCGCCACCGACGTTTTCGAGTACCGTCGCTGACTGATCGGTATCTACTCGGCGAATACCAATGTTACCTGTGACTGGTAGAGTGCCAATTTCGGTATCAATGTTAAGCATCAGGTAGGCTGATACCACTTCTTCATACACTGAACCACTTTGTAACATGGTCCATGAATAGTTAGTGGTATAACCTTGTGCATCTGGCTCACCATCACCATCTAAATCAACAACACCATCGGCATTACCCCAGGTTTGTACTGGCTGCGGAATACCACTTGGGAACCACGCGTTGAGCGCTTTATCTAAATCTATCGCTAGGTATGATGGGAAATAGCTAAACTCACCTTGCCAATCTACCACTGTAGCCATGTCATCAGTAAGGCGAAGCGGTGGTTGAGTCGAAGAGAATGCGCCGTCGTTACCGTACTCAAATACAGAGCGATTATTACTGTATTCACGGTCTGAATAACGCGCACCAAATTCAATTGAGCTGAACCAGTTATTCTCTAACTCATATTTAAAATCGAGTCGGAACGCTTTAACTTCATCTTCATTTTCATACGGATAAATACCGTATTTACTCACCATAACGCGGTCAATATCGCTAAATGCGTCGGCTTGGTTAAAACCTACATCAGGCAAGTTTAAGCCGTTTAATTGATAGTTAAGCGATACATTGGTATCGAACACTGGGTTCTCAACGGTGGCATCTTCTGCAACCAATGCCCACAGTAAACCATTACGGAAATTACTCTTAGCACGAGATAACGACACATCAGCATTGACATTCAAACGCTCAGTAATTTGCCAATCGGCATTAATACCGTAGCTGTCTACTTCATCAAAGTCTTGGTTATCATCATTAACGATTTCAACACGGGTAAAGCTGTTTGATGTGCGGTTAATCGCGCCACCAATCACCGCATTACCGTCAAGTACTGGGTTAGCATAAACCGCAGAAGGACCACCAAACTTAACCCGAAAACCACGGGCAAATGATTCGCTATCAAAACGCGATAAAAACGCATCCCCTTTTAGTTTAAAGTTATCGGCTGGTGCCCATTCAATTGAGGTTAAATAACCATTACGGGTTTCTTCACCACCTAAGTGCTGAAGCTCAAAACCCTCGCTAATATATTCATTAGCAGGGTTATCTACTGGGCCATCAGTATCATTGGCCAGTCCATCAACATCTTTATTGCCGTTGTAAGCAAAACCGATAAACTGCGTCGCCACACTTGGCTGGAATAGTCGCGCGTAACCCAATGCCACACCTAACGTATCGTCAAGAAATTTGCCTTGATAAGAAAAGCTAATACGGTCGCCGTATTCGGTGGCATCAAATACCTCTGAAGCACGGTCGTTATACATACCACGTACATTCGCAGTAAATTTGTGTTGCTGGTCGTTATCCAATGGGCTGGCTGTTTGTAGCTCTACTGTCCCCGCTACGCCCCCTTCAATGAGTGAGGCTTTTGGCGACTTATACACCGCCGCCGAGCTGATTAACTCAGACGGATATTGGTCAAACTCAATACTACGGCTACCACTGGTAGATACTTGCTCACGACCGTTTAATGTCGAAAAAACAAATCCACCTGATAAACCGCGAATGTTGATTTCGGCAGCTTGGCCACCAGTGCGTACCGCTGAGATCCCCGGCAGACGTGTTAATGCATCAGCCATAGACACATCAGGCAATGCGCCTAAATCATCGGCTGATAGCTGCTCAGAGACAGTATCACTAAAACGTTTTTGATTTAATGATTGAATTAAGCTGCGACTAAAGCCGCGCACTTCGATTACTTCTAGCTCAGGATCGATTTCCTTCGCTGATGTGCGTTCTTCTTCCGTCGCCGCCATTGCACTATTTGCTGCCACTAAAGCCAGCATAAGTGCACTTAGCTTGAATTTCCCCATTGGATTCCCACCCTGTTGTCGTTGGAAGTGTTGTATTTGTGGTTATTGTTGTTGTCAAAAAACAACCAATAAAGTGTAACCAAAAGGTAAATATTGTGTGATGAATACGTATGCAATAGGAGCTTGCTGGGGAAAGCAGCGATCACAACCCTTTTTTAATTCGTGATGTAATCGCAATATAGAGGGTTTTACAGGGTAATAACGACGCGAACAGCTAAGGCAATAAAGATTATCCCTAGCAATTTTTCGAGCCATGGATTTGTCTTGGTAAAACCAAAACGCTTTTTTGATATTTCAGTTAACAGTGCAACAAGTAGATACCAGCCTGTATCAAGCACAAATACCGTTAAACACATGATTAAGCCAACCTGCAAAGTCAGGCTCTCTGGATCAATAAATTGCGAAAACAGCGCTAAAAAGAACACTGCTAGTTTTGGATTTAAAAAGGCAATGGCAAAGCCATCTTGCAACGCGCTGCGGGGACTAGGCTTAGCCTGCTCAACATTCAGTGTTTGCGAGCTAGGTTTAGCTAACAGAATACGAATACCTAAATATGCCAGGTATGCTGCACCGCCATATACCAGCACTTGATAAAGCGTTGGTAGCTGCGTCATCAGCGCACCTAGGCCAAGTAACGAGGCACACGCATAAAAACCAACCCCAATACCATGGCTTAACGCCGCTAACATGCCGTTTTTCATGCCGCCATGTAGGCTATGTTTTAATACTACAGCTAAACTCGGCCCTGGCGACATCGCACCCATCACGCAAATTAAAACTAAACTCAACCACTCAGTTAGTGTCATTATTCGTTATTCTCAATTAGTAATAAAACGGATGTTATCTGACCATAAAACCCAGTGGCAGTGGTAATTGTTTTCACTTGCCAACCAGCTTGGCCTAACTCGAACACCCGTTGATTTAATGCCTCAATATCGATGCCACCGAAAAAGCGCTTCTTTTTAAACTCAACCACTTTTTGCATGTTAGTCCATCAGTTGGTATTCAAAGTCATAATGATGAATACCCGATTCAATTCGAATTGCCATTTTACCACTGAGACCTTCAAGCTCTCCTGCGCCGGAGTCTGGCACCACTTCTAAAATCAATCGGTCAGTCCCCTTATCCATGGTGCCAAAATGTTGCAGTACAAAACTACCTTGCTTACCTTCTAAGCTACCAACAACTTGTTCAATCGCTACATAACCTGCGCTACCTTGAGTCGCAGTCATGGCACTGAGCATTTCGCCTTGGCTTGTTGCCTCTAATGGTCCTGAGAACTGTTTATCAATCGACATGCGTCCTAAATTAACGCCATCCTTACCTGTTGCATAGCCGCCAATAGGGTTTAATTTTACAGTGAATTGCCCGCTGATAGTTGTAGATTCCATACTAATCCCTTAATAACTGTTGATTTTTAGAGCATTGATAACCATATCTATACCCTATTCACCAACAAGAATCTAGCATGTCTAACAATAAAGAAAAGGCCGCATTTAGCAGCTTATTACCGATTTTAGCTTTTATAAAACCCTATAAATGGGTAGTGTTTGCAGCACTTGGCGCCTTGTTGCTTACCGCCGGAGTCAACTTATCTCTTGGACAAGGTGTTAAATTTGTTATTGATCATGGTTTTATTGCAGGCTCACAAGCTCAGCTACAGCAAGCAGTGATGGTACTGATTGGTTTAATTAGCTTATTAGCGGTAGGTACTTTTTGTCGCTTTTATTTAATGTCATGGATTGGCGAGCGAGTCAGTAACGATATTCGTAAAGCCGTGTTTGACCGCATCGTTACATTACACCCAAGCTACTTTGAAGAAAACCGCAGCGGCGAGCTGATGTCGCGTCTGACCACTGATACCACCTTGTTGCAATCTATTATAGGTTCCTCTTTTTCGATGGCATTACGCAGTAGCTTAATGCTCATCGGTGGCTTGGCTATGCTACTTATCACTAACTTAAAGCTAACCCTTGTGGTTGTTGCTTGTGTGCCTGTGGTATTACTGCCGATGATGATTTTTGGCCGAAAGGTACGAAAACTCGCAAGCTCAAGCCAAGATGCCATTGCCGATATCAGCACCTACGCAGGCGAGATCATTCAAAATATAAAAGTCGTGCAAAGTTATAGTCATGAAGAACGTGAAAAAGCAGCATTTAACGAAGAAACCAACAAGGCGTTTCAAGTAGCAAAAAGCCGCATCAAACAACGCTCGTTTTTGATTGCAGCGGTTATATTTCTGACCTTTAGTGCTATTAGCGTGATGCTTTGGGTTGGCGGCAGTGACGTATTAGCTGGCACCATGACAGGTGGTGAGCTCGGTGCTTTCGTGTTTTATGCGATTATGGTGGCGATGTCTGTAGCAACGGTTGCCGAAGTGTACGGTGAGTTACAAAGAGCCGCAGGTGCAGCAGCGCGATTATTAGAGCTACTTGCCGTTGAAAGCATGATCAAAAGCCCAGATAAAAATCATGATGCACAACTTGAGACAAACAAGCTTAATCACCCTGCTATCGAGTTTAATGATGTGTCTTTTCATTACCCTTCAAGGCCAGATAAAGCCGCTTTAAATGCGCTTAACTTACAAGTAAAACAAGGGCAAACTGTTGCAATCGTTGGCCCATCGGGCGCTGGTAAAACAACATTGTTTGAATTACTGCAACGTTTTTACGACCCAAGCTCAGGAAGTATTTCGCTGGCGGGCATAGACATAAAAGCACTCTCTCTTGATTGCTTACGCCAGCAAATGGGGATGGTGGCACAAAACCCAATTTTATTTAGCTCAGACGTAATGCACAACATACGTTATGGCAACCCAAACGCCACTGACGAGCAAGTATATGCGGCGGCTAAATATGCTCATGCCGATGAGTTTATTAAGCAACTTCCTGATGGCTATCACAGCTTTTTGGGGGAGCAAGGGGTCAGGCTCTCTGGTGGGCAAAAACAACGTATAGTACTGGCGCGAGCAATTTTAAAAGACCCAGCAATTTTATTACTTGATGAAGCAACTAGTGCACTCGACGCACAAAGTGAATTTCATGTACAAGCTGCCCTTGAGCATCTAATGAAAGACAGAACAACCCTGATTATTGCTCATCGTTTGGCAACAGTTAAACATGCTGATGTGATTGTTGTAATGGATAAAGGAGAAATTATTGCAACGGGTACGCATCAACAGTTGTTTGAGACTAACCCATTGTATAAACAATTGTGCGAATTACAGTTTAATCGAGATTAATTAAGCGAGTCGATATAAGAAGAGAAATGTCAGGTTTGAAAGGGCATATCAAACCTGACCACAAATCTAGATGTAATATCTAACCTTGTGTATTCGGTACGATCTGAATTTCTACGCGGCGATTTAAAGCACGACCATTAGCTGTATCGTTGCTCGCTACAGGGCGGGTTTCACCATAGCCTCGCGTGCTGATGCGTGCAGATATGATCTGATGATTAACTAGATAATCTTTTACACTTTGCGCACGTTGCTGAGATAACGTCATGTTGTAGCTATCTTTACCCGTGCTGTCGGTATGACCTTCAACACTTAAGTAGGTTTTTTCATACTTGTTCATCACTTGCGCAATTGCATCAAGAGTACTGTGAAAACCCGACGAGATATAAGATTGATCAGTCGCAAAAGTAATGTTTGATGGCATTACTAAACGAATATTGTCGCCTTCACGAACCACTTCAACACCAGAGCCTGCTAACTCATCGCGAAATGCTTCTTCTTGTTTATCCATGTAATCGCCAACTGCTGCACCTGCTAATGCACCAATTGCAGCACCTATGAAGATACGTTTATCGTCATGGTCGCCTGTTGCTTTACCTAATACAGCGCCAGTTGCTGCACCGATTGCTGCACCTTTACCTGTGTTAGTTGTTTCACAACCCGTTAATAAAACGGCCAAAACGCCCACTGTTAAAACTGATTTACTAATAGTCATGTGTCTCTCCATGGCAATATTAATTTCGAATTATTATCCATTATAATTAAACAACAATGAACAAACTATGAAGAAAGAGTTAATTATCAATAGCCGCAGCTGAAACAGCCGGTAAGTTATATTCCGCCACTATTTTTGTTAGGCGACCATCGAGAACTAGGTTGTTCAGTTGAGTTTGAATCTTTTGAGCAAACTCAGACTCAGCAAATTGCTTACTTAATGCTAAGTGCCCAAAAATCACATCATCAAAACGATACGACATCTTTTTTACACTTTGTGATGGCCTTTGCAAAATGGCTGCTGAATGATCCGCGGTTTCCTCAACAGCAATGACCAAATCAACTCTATTTTTCAGTAACATTTCAAAGGCATTGTGTTCACTTAAGGCTTCAACTTTGGTGAGTGTTTTATCTTTATCGAAACGAGAAAAATGGGCCGCTCCTCGCATTACCGCAATTCGTTTACCAACTAAATCTTGATAGTTATTTACTGCAAACTCGCTATCAGCTTTTGCATAAAAAACAAAAGAAGATGACAACATCATGTAGGGTGGGGTTAAAAATTGCATTTTTTGCTCACGAGCCTCTGTGCGGATAAGCCCGCCCATCACATCTAGCTCATTTTGCTCGAGCATTTTTAAGCAGCGCGAAAACGGGCAAGCGACAAATTCAAGTTTCATGGGAAGGCTGCTTTGCATTTCGCGCATGATATCGACTATCGCCCCACTAACTTGGCCTGACTCTGATACCATGCCGTAAGGCGGCGCATGATCAACAGCCACCACAACTTTTTCAAAATTAGTTGCAAATGCAAAGGAGCTAGCCAGTAGTAACAACAAACTTGTAAAATACTGCTTCATAGTGATACTCATAACTACGTTCACTCGTTTTCTATATTGTAGACGGCCTAGTGTCATAAAAACCACAAAAATGTCATACAATTTTGTCATAATAGAAACAACTATCCTGTAACGGCAAAAGTAATGTTATTTGTTATCTTTAAACAATTCTTTTTATTGGGCTGCATGAGCTTTGGCGGCCCAGCTGCACATCTTGGTTACTTTAAACGTCATTTTGTTGATAACTTAAAATGGCTCACCGCTGAGCGCTATGCGCAACTTATTAGCCTAAGCCAAGCGTTACCTGGCCCCGGATCAAGCCAAGTTAGCTTTGCAATGGGGGTTGAAAAAGGAGGCTTATTAGGTGGCCTATGTGCTTTTATTGGCTTTACCCTGCCCTCATTTTTAATTATGTTCTTTTTGGCTCTTAGTGCTCACCAATTTGGTGATATTTACTTTGCGGTGATAGCCGGGCTTAAACTCTTTGCGGTGGTGATTGTTGCCGATGCAACCTACAGTATGGCAATGAGCTTTTGCAAAAACCACTTACACAAACTTATCGCGGTACTGAGCACCGTTGCGCTGATTGTGTTTTCACAGTTATCGAGCCAAATTATAGTACTTATTGCAGCAGCAGCCTTAGGTTGGTTTTATCCTCAACTTAAACTACCAGAGAATCAACAACACAAATCAGTCAAAATTGCTTGGTTACCGCTTGGTTTATTTACTGTTTTGTTACTGGTTAGCTTTTTACCTTTAGGTGAGTGGTTTTCTGTGTTTGCCCCATTCTATCAAACTGGCGCCATGGTCTTTGGCGGCGGTCACGTTGTGTTACCCATTTTACAAGCGGGTGTGCCGAGTCTTGAAACCGAGCAGTTTTTATCTGCTTATGCCAGTGCGCAAGCCATACCAGGGCCAATGTTTACCATAGCCACATACTTAGGCGCACAGATTTCTCCAAATACGCCACTCATAGGTGCGATTGTTGCTACTTTACTAATCTTCTTACCTGGCTTTTTATTAATGTTAGCGTTTATGAAAAGCTGGTTACAATTAGCTGATAAGCCACGCTTTGCGGGTAGTATCGCAGCATTAAATGCCGCCGTGGTAGGTTTTTTAGCCGCCGCCCTTTATTCACCAATTTGGCAGTCGGCAGTGCAAAATCTGTGGCAAGTAGGCTTGGTAGTTGCCGCATTTACTTGGCTAAGAATGGCAAAGCCACCAATTTGGTGGCTATTGTTAGGCTTTATTGCTTTTAGCGTACTGATTGGTCAGTTTTAAGCTTTTTCGCGCGGAGGATTAGCAACCTTAATACTTGGCTTTAGCCCTGTTTGTGGCTCACTCGCACTTATCTGGCCTGTAACACTCTGATAAGGTCTAAGCGCGAAAATTGGCAACACTGCAAGTAGATGATCCATTATCTCTGCTTGCAAGTGCTCATAAGAAATCCAGCGTTTGTCTTCACTAAAACAATAGAATTCGATTGGTAAACCATGGTTCATTGGCTGTAGCTCACGCACCATAAGGGTTAAATCACGATTTATTTTTTCATGCTGCTTAAGATAACCTTCTGCATAGCGACGAAATAAGCCAAGGTTGGTTACCGGATCTGGCAAGCTAGAAACACGAATATAGTCATGCAGTGGAATAGCTGTGTCTATTTGCTCACGAAACGCATCGTCAACTAAGCGAATACTATTCATATCGATGTTTAAAGAGCGTTTGATACGACGACCGCCAGACTCTTGCATGCCACGCCAGTTTTTAAATGACCCAGCAACCAGCATGTAGGTTGGAATGGTTGTAATGGTGTTATCCCAGTTACGCACTTTAACCGTGTTTAAGCCAAGGTCGATAACCTCACCGTCAGCACCATAGCTATCTACTTGGATCCAATCACCATAGGTCACTAAACGGTTAGCTGCAATTTGAATACTGGCGACAAAACCCAAAATAGTATCTTTAAATACGAGTAAGGTCACTGCCGCTATTGCACCAAAGCCTGAGAGAATATAAGTTGGCGACTTCTCCAGCAAAATACTCACAATGAGAATGGCGCAAACCATAAAAGTGATCAGTTTAACAACTTGGATTAACCCTTGAATCGGAATGTCTCGAGCAAATTCAAGTTGATTATAAATACCGCCGGCAATGCTCACTACACTACTTAAAATGAAGCCACCATAAATAATGAGCGCAACTTGACCTACTGTTTTTAAAACGAGTGCAGCAACATCATGAACAGGATAAACATAATCGAAAGTTGCTAAATAAAGGACACAGCACAAAGCACCAGCAAAGCGGCGATTTAGTTTATTGAGCATTGGTGCAAGCGCACCAATACGCTCAGGTGACAGACGAGTAACGACCTTTTGAATGCCTGGCAACAATAAACGACGGGTAAACATATAAATTAATAGTAATGAGCCAACGCCGATAGCTGTCGCCGTTAATGCACTTACAAGTGTCGCGTCTGGCATTGATTCAAACCAAGGCATCACTAATTCTTGCAGGTGAGTTTGCTTCATGGCGCTTCAACCTCTTTATTGATATTAGCAATGTAATCCGCTTCTTTAGCCTGATGATAACTTAGTAGCTGCGCATCTTTTTGCAACCATAAATTATTGACATACTGTTGAAAAGTCGTTCTAAATGCACGATCGTGCTGATAATCGCCAATCATATCTGCGCTAATTGCTTGTAAATGCACATCCACTTTAATCACGTTTAAGCGGCCACGCATCAGGTTACGACAGATGTGATCACCCTCGCCTTGATAAATAATCGAGGTATTTAATAATGCATCAAACTGCTCACCTAACACCTCAAGAGCAAAGGCAATACCGCCCGCTTTAGGCTTTAAAAGGTAACTAAATGGGCTATTTTGCTTTTTGTGTTTTTGGCACGTAAAGCGTGTGCCTTCAACAAAGTTGATAATAGTTGTTGGATGATTACGAAAGTCGCGGCAACTGCGCTTGGTACGCTCAACATCAAGGCCCTTTAACTTTGGATTTTTTGCCAATTGCGCTTTACTAACCCGCTTCATAAAAGGCATGCCCATGGCCCATGCACCAGTGCCAATGAAGGGCACATATTTTAATTCATCTTTTAAGAAAAACTTTGGTGCGGGTAAAACATCTATCGCACTAAGTACGACAATATCTAGCCAGCTCATATGATTAGAGATAAGTAAGTACCAACCATCCCTACTAACGCTGCCTTGAATATTAATATCGATATTCTCACAACCTAACCACAGTGCTAAGCGGTTACCTTTACACCAACCTCGATAAGCACCGTGCAGAATATCGCTAACTACTTTAAATGGCAGTAGTAATTTAAGCACACCAAAAAGCAGCACAAGCGTGCCCCAAATAATTACGTTGGCAAACAAAACAATGCTTACTAGAACGCCTGTTAACCAATTTGGTAAAAACTTCTTTAACATATGTGTGCTCTCGAGTACGTCAACTGCAACTACTTCGCGTGTGTTTTAAACTCTGCTAGTTGCTGATTTTTTTCATCCCAGAGACGATTAAGTTCAGCTTGAAAGTTTACTCTAAAATCAGCGTCGCCTGTATAATCACCAATTAAATTAGGGCTCACTTCCATGACTTCAACCTTCACATCAACCTGCTTTACACGCCCACTAGCAAAGTCCACAAAGCTAGGTATGCCGTCTGGGTAATGAATAGTTACATTCACCACTTTAGAAATTTGCTCACCCATTGCTTGCATCACAAACGCAACCCCGCCCGCTTTTGGCTTTAATAAATGCGTAAATGGACTATTCTGACGCGCGTGCTTATCAGCAGTGAAACGCGTACCTTCAACAAAGTTAACGATACTTACCGGCATTTCTTTAAATTTTTCACATGCTTTACGTGTGGTTTCTAAATCTTTACCGCGCAATTTAGGGTTTTTCTTTAATTGTGATTTGCTAGTGCGGGTCATGAATGGAAAATCCAGTGCCCACCATGCAAGACCTAAGAAAGGTACGTATATTAGCTCTTTCTTCAAAAAAAAGTTCAAAAATGGGATGCGACGATTAAATACACGCTGCATCACAACAATATCTACCCAGCTTTGATGATTAGCGATAACTAAATACCAGTCTTTCGCTTTTAGTTGCTCAAGACCCGTTACGTTCAGCTTATATGAAGCAAATAGATTTTGATTAATACTGTTACAACTCACCCACATAGTGGCGCATTGCTTCGCTATCCAGCTCATGAGCTTTTGTAACGGTTTGATTGGTATGAGTTTAATCACACCACAAATAAAGATAGGCACAAACCAAAAAAGTGTATTAAGGGTGTAAAATAAAAAACTGAACACACAACGGATCATGGACATTACTACTTATTCCTTTAACGCTTAATCTTCAAAATACGTGTAGCCAGCAAGGCCTGCATTTAGTTCTGATAAATATTGTGCCTTAGATTGCTCATCAATTGCCAGTGAGTTAACCCGTTTTGCAAAGTTTTCAGCAAGGATGTCGCTATCATAATCAACAAACTTTAATACGTCCTTAACGCTGTCACCTTTAATTGCGTTGGTTAACTGATAGCCTGCATCTGTTAACTCTACATGCACTGAGTCTGTGTCGCCGAACAGGTTATGTAGATCACCTAAAATTTCTTGATAAGCACCCACTAAGAACATCGCGATGTGGTATTGCTGGCCTTGCTTGTACTCAGGAATAGGTAAACTGCTCTCAATACCTGTACCTTCAACATAGTTACGAATTTGACCATCAGAATCACAGGTAATGTCTTGAATAATAGCGCGTTGCGTTAACGGCTTATGTAAGTTTTCAACTGGCATTACAGGAAATAACTGTTGAATACCCCAAACATCAGGCAGTGACTGGAATAATGAGAAATTAACAAATAGCTTGTCAGCCAGTTTTTCGTTTAAATCATCTAATACTTCACGGTGGGCACGGGCATTTTCACTGAGAGAAGCACGAACACGGTGTAAGATAGTGAAGTACAACTGCTCTAACTTCGCCCACTCAATCATAGTCAGCAAACCGTGAACGTATTGATCATGTGCTTCACTAAATAAGTGCATTGCATCGTGATAAATTTCTAGTGCCATGCGCGGAGTTAACCGCTGTAAGCACTGCCACATTTCATCGAGCACCAATACACTGCCAGCCTCAGGCGCAGCTGGGTTTGCATGGTTAGGTGCACGTTCAACATCGATAACATCAGTAATTAATACCGCGTGATGCGCAGTTAACGCGCGGCCTGATTCAGTAATAATGGCTGGGTGTTTAAGGTCATGTTGTTGGCACACTTCAGCAAACGCATTAACGACATTACGTGCATATTCATCAACACTGTAATTCATTGAACACGAACTACGAGAACCAGAACCTTCGTAGTCAACACCTAAACCGCCACCTACATCCACAGTATTAAGTGGTACACCTAACTGCGTTAACTCAGCAAAGTGACGAGCACATTCACGCAATGCACGGTGAATATCACGGATATTGGCTATTTGAGAGCCAATATGGAAATGCACTAATTGCATTAAATGTAGTTTATTACGCGACTTAAGTAGCTCAACAGCAGACAGCACTTGCCCTGCGGTTAAACCAAACTTACCTTTTTCACCACCGGTATTTTGCCATTTACCTTTACCAACTGAGTTTAAGCGAATACGAATACCAATCGATGGCTCAATGCCTAAGTCATCAATTTCAGCTAGTAAAGTGGTTAGTTCAGAGAGCTTCTCAACAACAATGTGAACCTTGTGACCCATACCTTGACCAATACAGGCTAAGCGTAAAAACTCACTGTCTTTGTAGCCATTACAAACAATGGTAATTGGCTCTTGTGCTACACCTAAAATCGCCATAAGCTCAGGCTTTGAGCCGGCTTCAAGGCCGACTAAACCACTTGGATGAGCAAGTAGTTTACTAACCACAGAGCGCTGCTGATTAACCTTGATTGGGTAAACACAGGTATAACTACCTTGGTATTCACGGGCATTACAAGCTTTGGTAAAAGCACTCGTTAGGGTATCAACACGATTTTGTAAAATGTCGGTAAAGCGTACTAGTACAGGTAAAGTAAGACCTTGCTTTTTGAATTGCTCGGTTAGTTCAGATAAAGACACCGCAGCTTTTGTTTGATCGCCATCAGGATAAGCAACCAGCTCACCTTGTGCGTTAATATCAAAATAGCCGTCACTCCAATGAGCAACATTATATGTTTCGCGTGCTTTGTCTAAACCCCAAGTCATGGCAATGTCTTCTGTAATTTCAATAAATATAAACGCACATTTTAATACGCCCGAGCTGCCCACGCTAACAAAAAATGCACTCTATGCCAAAGTGATAAAAAATATTCGCTATACTGATTAAAATTTGATTGAGCAATTGGCCAAGCACTGGCAGAATTGCACCCCTTTTTTACCATTAACCAAAAGTGTATAAGCAAGATGGCCAATTTAGATCAAAACAACTGGTTTACTGAAATTAGTGACCGTGATGGTAGCGCCTTTTCACTACGCATAACTAAAAAGCTTGATGAACAGCAATCACCATTTCAAAAAGTAGAAATGTACGAGACAACTGACTTCGGTAATCTTATGATTATTGATGGTTGTACGATGGTAAGTAGCCGTGAAAACTTTTTTTATCACGAAATGATCAGTCATCCAGCATTGCTTGCACACCCAAACCCTAAAAACGTTGTGATTATTGGTGGTGGTGACTGCGGTACTTTACGCGAAGTATTAAAACACCCTGGTGTTGAAAGCGTAACACAAATCGATATCGACGAAGTTGTGACGCAAATGTCACTTAAGTACTTCCCTGAGCTATGTGAATCAAACCAAGATCCTCGCGCTACAGTGATGTTTGACGACGGCATTAAATACATGCGTGAAGCAGCGCCTGAATCAATCGATGTGGTGATTGTCGATGGTACAGATCCAGTTGGCCCAGGCGAAGGTTTATTCAACCATGCTTTCTATACTAGCTGTTTAACTGCACTTCGCCCGGGTGGCATCTTAATTCAGCAAAGTGAATCACCACTTATGCATATGCCACTATTAGTAGAAATGCGTGATGCAATGACAGAAGTGGGTTTTGTTGACCTACAAACACTGCCTTTCCCACAACCAATTTACCCAAGCGGTTTATGGTCAGTAACCCTTGCTCGTAAGTCAGAAGAATTCGCAGGGTTTCGTGAAGATGATGCAAATACACTTGCACAAAGCACTGAGTACTATAATGCAGGTATTCACCACGGCGCATTAGCGACACCAAATTATATGAAACGTGCTTTTGAGAAAAAGTAAGCGTTTTAGTTAGATGTAAAAAAGGGCTCATTGAGCCCTTTTTTGTTGGCTTATGATTAGACTTTAAATCGATTCACTAAATGATTGAGCTCATCAGTGAGTTGGTTCATACGATTAGCCACTTCTTGTGTTGAACTTGCTAAGCCGCCCCCTTGTTGGGTTTGGTCATTTAAGTCTGATAAATTTTGGCTAATTTCATCTGCTACAGCAGTTTGCTCTTCAGTCGCTTGCGCTGTCTGCATCGCCATATCATTTACCTTAACTGATGACTCTTGCATTGAGTTAAGCACATCATTGGTTTGTGTGAATGACTCAACCGCTTCATCGGCATAGCGCTTACCACTGTTAATAGCTTGCAGTGACTGCTCAACGCTGGTTGCAAACTGCTCCACCATAGTTTGAATATCATTAGTACTCTCTTGCGTGCGAGTTGCAAGGGTACGAACCTCATCAGCTACTACCGCAAAACCTCGCCCTTGTTCTCCGGCGCGGGCCGCTTCAATTGCTGCATTCAGTGCAAGTAGGTTAGTTTGCTCGGCAATAGCACGAATAACTTCAAGCACTTTAGCGATGTTATCAGAGCTTTGTTGCAACTCAGTTGAACGCTGGCTGGCATGATCCATGTTGTCTGATAGCGCAATAATTTTACGGCTTGAATTATCAACCGCAGCTAAACCTTGTTTAGCTAGCTGCTGTGAATTATCAGCTTCATGAGATGAGTTTTGCGCTACATTGGCTACTTCGCGACTTGCTACACTCATTTCATGTACAGCACTGACTATCGACTCAGAAGCTTGACTAAGCTTTTGGTTAACTTGATGGTTTTGATTTGCAAAGTTATCTAAATCGTTACCTAGATTATGTAGCTCTTTCGCTTGCTCTAAAATGTCTTTGATTAACTGCTGCAAATTATCTAAAAAGCGATTAAATGCGGTTGCTAACTCGGCAAATTCATCTTGCGTTTTAACATTGATACGACCTGTTAAATCACCATCTCCAGAGGCTATTTCGTTAATCCGCTCTGTGACAAAGTTAATTTGTTTTGTAAGCTGGCGCGGCACAAAATAACTAAACCAACCAGCAACAGCTAAAACCACTGTAATCATCACCATAAGCATCACTTTAAAGCCCATTACTTTATCCATCAGCTTTTCTGTTTCTGCTTGAGAGGTTTTGTCTGCCGCTTCTCCGGCTTTATCTAAAATATCACGTAGTGCCGAAAAGCTTTGCTCCGACGCTTGTTTTTGTGAAGCATTTGCTGGGTTATTAATATAAGCTGTTGATGCTCCATACCAAGCATCAAATGCGCTATCAAAGTTACGAAACTGACCAGTCACCTCAGAGTATGGCGACATGTAAGATAAATATTGCTTAAATCGCTCTTTAACTTGCTCGGCATTTTCTTGATGGTCAGTAAGTTGGCCCTTATTCCCTTTCATTTGGGTAACCAGTTGCAGCTCTGCCACTTTAGCTTGGTACAAGTCTCGGTCAGCATTAACAACCACAGAAACCGCATTTAAGAAGCGTTCTGACTGTGCATCAATCGCTTCTTTTTGAAGGTTAATTAGATAGGTATAGCCAGCAATTAAAATGACGATAGCAATGCCGAGTAGCACAATAGGCAAAGAACTTTTGACGCGAATGCTTTGTAACTTCATACATTATCCTAATTTAAATTCTAATCAGCACGTTCATTAGAATGTTAGTAGAAAAACTGAAAAAGTGTATGAAATTAAAAGTGCCAACTCGCTGAAAGTTGCAATTGCTGCTGCGAGTTATGCTCATTAAATCCCATACCGGGTCTATTTTGAGCGTCACTGCTCAGCACTGAATATTCAGCACCTACTTGCCACTTGGTCGACAGTTGATAACGCCAACATGCGGTTAAAGCTTCTCCACGACTTTGGTTAGGATCAAATTGCCAATCATCATGATCGCTAACCTTAAAATAATCATACCTAATTGTGAGACGATGCTGGTCCAACTTGTGACTTAATAGAACAAAATGACTATAAAAATCATTGTCTACCCCACGATTTGTACCCATCGCTGTTTTACCATTAAGGATCTGTACAATAATGCGGGTTTGCTTATTAAACTTATACAACCATGCCGCGCTTAAAAAACGTGTATCCCACGCATATTGACCAGTACGGGTATTCAACGCACCTGGATCGCCATTGTTGTCATAATAATAAACACGTAATTGCGATTTTTTTTGATAATCCCAATGTGCACCGACGTAATAACCAAAGCGCCCATCGACTTCTTCGAAAGGCTCCACATACTCAGCTTGCTTATCTAACTGCGTCCACTCAAAAGAATGTGGAATAGCAAAGTCGATTTGTTCATTGAACGTGGTTTGCCTGTCATGCATAGCGAATCCTCGCCATGACAGGAGTGTTCCAGCAGGATCGTTACCTTTAAAAACCGCAGCAAAGCCTTCAAAACTATGGTTACTTCTAAATTTTCTACCTGGGCGCTTGATGTTTGCCTCTAAACCAAAGGCCCGCACCTCCTCGCCAATCCAGCTATTAATAGCAGAATTAGTGTAGTTATAAGGTGACATCCAACCACTTTGTGGGTTTTCAAGTGACATTTTTGGATAAAAGCCACCCGCTTTAACAGCCCATTTGTAACGACTTGCAGTGAGAGGTTGATATTGTAAATAAGCCTGAGTAAAACCGACTGTTAGTTCAGGATCAGGATGGGCGTTAAGCACTGTATGCGCAGACCAATCACTCGTTAACTCAAAACGGCTACTCAGCATAGCTTGGGATATCACAACACCATCATGCTCTTGGTCATAACGGTATAAGCCTATACCTTTGCGCTGATAGCTAGCTAGTTGGTCACCACGCACAACCGAAACTGTTACCAGCCCATCATGCTCAGCAAATGCCACTGCGGGCAACCCAAAAACACTCGCCAATGCTAAAGCTTGCCATTTATTCATAATCATCAAACTCGTCACTGCTTAATTCTAGTTTTGGTAATAAGGCTTGTTTTAGCTGGTAGCTTAATGGCTTTGCATTGTTAGTAATATCGATGGTTTCTGGTATGCTGATATCATTAAAGCGGTCATGCCAAACTGCCAAAGTAAACTTACCTTCTGGTAAGCTTAACTCAACCATACCTTGCTCATCTGTTTGCCCATAAATACCCCCATCGACAACCACAATGTAACCCAGCATCCAGTCATGAATGTTACAGCCAAGCTCAACAACCCCCGATTGTGCAAATTTAATCGGCTTTTCTGGTTTATCGTGGTAAAGCTTTAACTCAAATTGCTTTGTTTTAGAAAATGAATAAACGTGGTGCATGATTGAATCAAGGTTAGGAAACTCAACATTAGCCCCTTGTGGCACTGCCAACACATGAGGCACAAAGGCACGTTTTTTTTGGCTCATAGTGTAATGACTATCAAGAGATGTAAGTTGTTTAGAGCCTTTAAGCCAAACCACGGCATTTTTGACAGGTTGATTCTGCTTATCAACTATCTGTATTTGCTGCGCCAATAAACATTGACTAAACAATAGTAGTAGCAACAGGGTAATTCTTGTCATTTTGCTAGACCTTTTTAGGTGCTGGGCTGGATATCGCCGCGTTCACTTTGTTGAATACGTATGCAGATCTCTCGTATTAACCAGCAAGTCACTTTATGCTTTAAGGATATATGTGAATACATGACAACAATCCATAACTATAAGCCGCCAAGGAACAACAATGCGATTAACTGCCTTAATGTTAGCAGCCTTTTCAGGTACTTGCCTAGCACAAACCACAACCGTCAGTTCACCTGATGGGCAGATCAAAGTAACTATCTCAGATGAACAACACACACCTAGCTACGAAATCAGCTTTGCAGGTAAACAAGTCATTGCTAACTCTTCGTTAGGCCTTGTTTTTAAACAACAACCAGCAATGAGCGAAGGTTACAAAATTAGCAGCCAAACCACTGATTCGGTAAAAAGTAGCTGGGAGCAACCTTGGGGTGAACGCCAAACTGTGGTTGATAACCATAACGAAGTCGCTGTTACCTTTAAAAAGCCACAACCACAAGGTGGCACGTTTACGGTACGTTTTCGTGCTTTTAATGATGGTGTCGGCTTTCGATACGAATTACCAAAACAAGCTGGTTATGATGATGTAGAAATCACTAAAGAGCTTACAGAGTTTGCTATTACAGATTCATCAGATGCAACAGCTTGGTGGATCCCCGCTCGTGGTTGGAACCGTTATGAATATGTTTATAACACCACCCCACTTCATAAAGCGGCACTTGTGCACACACCATTTACTATAAAAAATAAAGAGGGTGTGCATATCAGTATTCACGAAGCTGCCCTTGTTGATTATGCAGGCATGGTTTTAAATCAACGTCGTGATGGTACCTTCCAAGCCGATCTAACACCTTGGTCAGACGGTGTAGCGGTCAAAAAACAAGGCGCATTTAATACTCCTTGGCGTACAATTCAAATTGGTGATGAAGCCGTTGATTTAATCAACTCAGATATCATCTTAAACTTAAACGAACCAAATAAACTGGGTGATGTATCTTGGGTTAAACCGGGTAAATACGTAGGTATTTGGTGGGGTATGCACATCAAAGAAAATTCTTGGGGTAGCGGTAAAATTCATGGTGCAACCACTGCAAACACTAAATATTACATGGACTTCGCTGCTAAATATGGCTTCGATGGCGTGCTAGTCGAAGGCTGGAATATTGGCTGGGATGGCGACTGGTTTTATAACGGTGACGTATTTAGCTTCACACAACCTTACGACGACTTTGATATTGAAGAGCTGACACGTTACGGCAAAGAAAAAGGCGTACAATTAATTGGTCACCACGAAACGTCGGGCAATGTGACCAACTACCGTAACCAAATGGAAGATGCATTTGCGTTATACGAAAAATCAAATGTAAGCCAAGTTAAAACAGGTTATGTCGCTGACGGTGGTAACATCAAGCGCATCGATGAGAACGGCATTGTCCGCAAAGAGTGGCACGATGGTCAGTTCATGGTTAATGAATACCTACACAACGTAAAACTTGCTGCAAAACATAAAATTAGTATCAACACGCATGAGCCTGTGAAAGATACCGGCCTACGTCGTACATACCCGAACTGGATTGCTCGTGAAGGTGCCCGTGGTCAAGAGTTTAACGCATGGGGTACACCGCCGAACCCACCAGAGCACATTCCAATGCTAGCTTTCACCCGTATGCTTGCAGGCCCAATGGACTTTACTCCAGGTATTTTTGATATGGGCTTTAACGGTTTAGGTGCTGATACCAACCGCCCACAAACGACCCTAGCGAAGCAATTAGCGCTATACGTTGTAATGTACAGCCCTATTCAAATGGCCGCAGATTTACCAAGTAATTATTTAGCGAAGCCAGGTGCATTCCAGTTTATTCAGGATGTACCAACTGATTGGCAACAAAGTATTGCACTACAAGGTGAAGTTGGCGATTTCGTTGTATTTGCACGTAAAGAACGCAAGCGTGATCAATACTCAGGTAACGACTGGTATCTAGGTGCTGTTACAGACGAAAAAGCTCGCACTTTAGAAGTGAAGTTAGACTTCTTAGATAAAGGTAAAAAGTTTGAAGCGCAAATCTACCGTGACGGCGACAAAGCTGAATGGGTAAATAACCCTTACGACTTAAAAGTAGAAAAACGCATAGTGACTGCTGATGATAAGCTAACATTAAAGCTTGCCACCAGCGGCGGCACAGCGATTCGATTTAAAGCAATCTAAGCTAAAAGCTGTAAGTTTTAAGCTTCAAGTAAAAAAGAGCGCGGCATTTGATGTCGCGTTTTTTTATGGCAATAAAAAAGCAGCCCACTCGGGCTGCTTGAAACTCATAGCTTAAGGCTTAAAGCTAAATACTTTTAAAAAGGCAAATAGATTTGCGCGCTGAGGCCTCCCTCTGGGCGATTAAGTAGTTGTACTCGGCCGCCGTGCATATCGACAATACGTTTTATTATCGCAAGCCCTAAGCCACTGCCTTCGCTACCGCGAGCGGCATCACCTTGTTTAAACGGTTCAAATACAGTTTCAAGTTCGCTTTCGGGAATACCTGGGCCGTGATCGTTAACCACGACCATGGCAAACTTTTTATTACTGCTCACGCGGGTTTCAACCTCTATATCACCATCTGAATAGCGAATTGCGTTTTCAATCATATTAGTAACAACACGCTTTATTGCTACCATACTCACTGGCACTTCGCTTAAGCTCGGGTTCTCTTTAAAGGTAATAGTGCGGTGATGTTTTTGTTCAGCTTCGACAACTTCAGAAACGATCGCGTTTAAATCTTCTAACTCAAGCTCTTCACGTTTGTGATGGCGTAAATATTCAATGAATTGGTCAATAATGGCATTCATGTCTTCAATATCATGAATGATCCCTTCACGAAGGTAATCTTCATCGTCCGACATCATTTCGGTGGCAAGGCGAATACGTGTAAGCGGCGTGCGCAAGTCATGGGAAACACCTGCCATTAATAACCGACGGTCGTTCTCAAGAGCTGCAATACCACGCGACATTTGGTTAAACGCACGGGTTACTTCAATCACTTCAGTAGAGCCTTGCTCTTCTAATTTGGTAGAAAAGTCACCCACGCCGACTTTCACAGCAGCTTGTTGCAATGCTTTTAAAGGTCTATTTAGATGGCGGGCAAACAACCACCCACCGAGTACACTTAAAAAGCCAATACTCGATAAATAAAAGGTTAAGAACTTCAGGTTGTTTTCTTGCAGGCCGGTGAGCGGCACGCGCACCCAATAACCCGGTGCTTGCGGTGCTTCAACCCAATAAACCAGTGGATCGGTTTGACTAATTCGTACCCGAGCAGAGCCATTAAGCTCTTTCGACATGCTCCGCGATAGCATTGAGTACTCACGAGTTTCAGCTAACCCCTCACTCATCGCTTGGCGCTGGGTCATCACTTCGATACCGGTGATCTCAAAAAACTTGTCAGAGGCTTCTTTGCTTACCTCAACGCCCTCTTCCCATTCGATAAACACGGTTTTCACCTGTTTAGATAGGATCAGGTTTACTTGTTCTATAGTTGGTTTAACAACATAAAAACTGACCGTGATATAAGAGACTATTTGATTGATTAACAGCAGGGCCGCAACCAAAAATACCGTTTGTCCAAACGCACTACGTGGAAACATGCCCATTGCTATTATTTTTCACCATCTGGCACAAATACGTAGCCTAAGCCCCATACTGTTTGTATATAACGAGGATTAGCCGCATCAACTTCAATCATACGACGTAAGCGCGATACCTGAACATCGATACTGCGCTCAAGTGCACTGTAATCACGGCCACGTGCTAAGTTCATTAGCTTATCGCGACTAAGCGGTTCACGAGGATGTGTTACCAAGGCTTTCAATACAGCAAACTCCCCACTGGTTAACGACATTGTTTTGTCACCATGACTCATTTCGCGGGTCGCAAGGTTAAGAGTAAACTCACCAAAACTAATTTCGTTTTCTTCGGCAGCAGGGGCCCCCGGCACTTCTTTAGCACGACGACGTAAAATTGCTTTGATGCGCGCAAGTAACTCACGTGGATTGAATGGTTTAGGAATATAATCATCTGCACCGAGCTCTAAACCAATGATGCGATCAACTTCATCGCCTTTTGCTGTGAGCATTACAATAGGAATGTCATTTTCTTTTTGACGTAAACGACGGCAAATTGAAAGACCATCTTCACCCGGCAACATTAAATCTAATACAATCAAGTGGAAGTTTTCGCGCTCTAGTAAGCGATCCATTTGCTCTGAATTTGCTGCTGTACGAACAATAAAACCTTGTTCTACAAGGTAACGCTCTAGCAAACTGCGTAAGCGCATATCATCATCAACAACCAATACTTTTGTCGTTTCGTGTCCCATAACTTTCATTCTTTTTGTAATATGTTACTTATTAATATAAATGAAAAAGTTAAGAATAAAAAACGAATTACGCGCTTAGATTGTTACTGAACATTTCAAAATCCTGCTCGACAAAGGGTATACTTTGCGGCTGGTTTTCTTTTTAGGCTGAATAAAATGGCAAAGACAAATTTAATAACCCGAGAAGGGTATCAGCAATTACAACAAGAACATGATTATTTATGGCATGAAAAACGCCCCGAAATTACCAAAATAGTGACTTGGGCAGCAAGTTTGGGCGACCGCTCTGAAAATGCCGATTATCAATTTAATAAACGTGTTTTACGACAAATCGATCGCAGAGTTCGTTATTTGCGCAAGCGTATGCCTGACCTTAAAATTGTTGACTACAACCCACAACAAGCTGGCAAAGTATTTTTTGGTGCTTGGGTCGAAATTGAAAACGAACAAGGCGAGACAAAACGCTTTCGTATTGTTGGTCCTGATGAAATTTACGAGCGTAAAGACTACATATCTATCGATGCACCAATGGCTCGGGCACTGCTTGGCAAACAGGTCGATGATGACTTTACGGTAAACACGCCTGAAGGTACAAAAGAGTGGTTCATCAATGAGATAACCTATCCTGATGCAAAATAATTTTTCCCAGAAAATTCAGAAAGCGTTAATTAATGATTGTTTAGTCTAAAAATGTGATCTATAACTAAAGATACTCAAGATAAATCATTACTTGAGTTTTAGAAGGTAGTAATTATGTCAAACGCAATGCAACGCATAATAAGTAATGCAATTGTATTCGCACTTTTAATAAGTGTGAGTTTGATATCTTATGCCAACGATATAGAAAGCCACTCAGACAGTGTTACACCAACCGCACATTTTATTGCGTGTGATAGTGCAGACCCTGCCAATCTAGATACCGACCTAGACAAACATACACCTGCGTACATCGCCAATGTAGCCCAACCACTGCCAGATGCACGTGTTGTGTTGTATGCTCAACCTTGTAACAAGGCGTCTGTTTATAGCGCACACCAGCGAGGGCCACCTGCTTTTTAATTAACTCAAATTTTTCTATTTCAGTTTTATTAAAATGTATGGTGAACAAAATGAATAAATTCAAAGAATTACGTCTACAAGATATCTCTAATGGCGCATTATCTAATGCAGTAAATGAAGTTGAGCCAACACTAGATCTCACTTCTTCTGCACTTAAAGTACTTAATAGCTTTACTAAAAAAGACCCGCTTCGTGCCCACTATGGCACATCTATCGTTGATGCGTTAAAACAAACAAATAGTTGCTGTTCAGATTTTATTTTAGTGATTGATGGCGAAGATAAACTGCTCGGGATCACCTCTAGCGCAGACTTGCAAAGCTCAAAGATTATGATTCTTGCGCAGCGTTTAAACTTACACCGTGATGAATTAACACTACACGATGTAATGACACCACTTAGCAATTTAGCGGGAGTAAGCTTGCAGAGCATCAGCTATGCATGTATTGGAGATGCACTGCAAACTATGGAGCATCAAGGTATGATGTTCTTATTAGTGACTAGTGCAAACCATGAAATTTGCGGTTTGATTTCTGCGCGAGAAATCGCTAAGAAACTCCATATTCCGGTCAATATCAATCCAATAGCTAACAGCTTCAGTGAAGTCATGCAGCAGATTGACCACCCACACTAACGCCTAAAATCAGCGTTGTGTAAAACTATTTTTGCGGGCCTTAAAAGCAGTGCTTTTAAGGCCTTCTTATTGTGATATTATTCAGGCAATTAATCTTCAGTTTTACTGATTTTCTATTTCTAAAAAGGTTTATGCATGAGCAATATCTCTGCACGCTTAGCGACCGAGCTAAATGCCCAGCAAACACAAGTTGTTGCTGCAATCAAATTACTTGATGAAGGTGCCACAGTCCCTTTTATCGCCCGTTATCGTAAAGAAGTAACTGGTGGTCTAGACGACACACAATTACGTTTACTTGAACAACGTTTATCTTATTTACGCGAATTAGAAGAACGCCGCAGTTTTATTCTTGCCACCATTGAAGAACAAGGCAAATTAACAGCAGAGCTAAATGCTGATATTAATAACGCTGACAGTAAAACTGAGCTTGAAGATTTATATTTACCGTTCAAGCCTAAGCGTCGCACGAAAGGTCAAATTGCTATTGAAGCCGGCATTGAGCCGCTTGCCGATGCATTATTTAATGATCCAAACCTCGATCCAGAACAACTCGCAGCTGATTACATAAATGCTGATGCAGGCTTTGCTGATAGTAAGGCTGTACTTGATGGCGCTAAATTTATTCTGATGGAACGCTTTGCAGAAGATGCTAAGTTATTGGCTAAATTCCGCAGCCACATCTCACAGCATGGTCAAATAGAAAGCACAATAATAGCAGGCCAAGAAAATAATGGCGCTAAGTACCGCGACTACTTTGAGCATCAAGAGCCACTTAAGAAAGTACCATCACACCGTGCACTTGCTATGCTTCGTGCTCGCAATGAGGGGGTTTTACAACTCAGTATCAACCCTGAACCAAGCGCAGAAAACCCAGCCCAAGTGTGCGCACAGATGATTGCCGATCATTATCGCTTAGATGTAAGCAACTCTGCTGCAAGTAGCTGGCTGATGAGTGTGGTGCAATGGGCATGGAAGATTAAATTAAGCCTTCACCTTGAGAATGAGTTTTTAGGCGCAATGCGTGAAAAAGCTGAAACTGGCGCAATTGACGTTTTTGCGAAAAACTTAAAAGATTTATTAATGGCTGCACCTGCAGGCCCGCGTACTACTCTAGGTCTTGATCCTGGTTTACGTACAGGTTGTAAAATTGCCGTTGTAGACAGCACTGGTAAGCTTTTAACCACGCAAACCATTTTCCCTCATGCCCCCCAAAACCACTGGGAAAAATCATTACGTACCTTAGAGCAGTTATGTCGCCAGCACAAAGTTGAGCTAATCGCCATCGGTAATGGAACAGCTTCACGTGAATCTGATAAGTTAGTTGCTGAACTTATCAAAGCGAACAGTGAACTTAAACTAAATAAAATCATGGTCAGTGAAGCGGGTGCATCTGTTTATTCAGCGTCTGAATTTGCTGCCAACGAGTTCCCTAACCTTGATGTTTCACTGCGTGGTGCGGTGTCAATTGCGCGTCGCTTACAAGACCCTCTTGCTGAGCTGGTAAAAATTGAGCCTAAATCAATCGGTGTGGGCCAATACCAGCACGACGTATCACAAAGCCAGCTAGGACAAACGCTAACATCCGTTGTAGAGGACTGTGTAAACTCAGTAGGTGTAGATTTAAATATGGCCTCGGTGCCACTACTTACTCGCGTATCGGGCTTAAATAAAACGTTAGCACAAAATATTGTTAGCTACCGTGATGCGAATGGTTCATTTAGCAAACGCTCTGAACTGAAAAAAGTAGAGCGCTTAGGGCCAAAAGCCTTTGAACAAGCGGCTGGTTTCTTACGTATCACTAATGGTACAGATCCTCTTGATAAGTCATCTGTTCACCCTGAAGCTTACCCGGTTGTTAAACGCATCTGCGAAAAGAACAACATCGATGTAAATAGCTTAATTGGTAACTCTGATATCTTAAATAAACTGGTTGCTAACGACTACACAGACGAAAAGTTTGGTTTACCAACAGTTACCGATATTATTAAAGAGCTTGATAAACCGGGTCGTGACCCGCGTCCTGAGTTTAAAACAGCTGAATTTAAAGCCGGTGTTGAAACCATCAACGACCTAAAACCGGGTATGATTCTAGAAGGTGTAGTGTCGAATGTTGCGAACTTCGGTGCCTTTGTTGATGTGGGTGTTCACCAAGACGGTTTAGTGCATATTTCTGCTATTACCAACAAGTTCATCTCAGATCCACGCGAAGTAGTTAAAGCTGGCGATATTGTTAAAGTAAAAGTACTTGAAGTAGATGCAGCACGCAAACGTATCAGCTTTACTATGCGTTTAGACGATGATGTTGATACTAGTAATAAAGCAACACCAGCTAGCAAACCTAAGGCAGTTGCGAAAGCGAAAAGTGCAGCACCTAAACAAAAACGTGATTTTGGTAATGCAGCAATGGGTAATGCCTTTGCTGATGCATTTGCCAATGCAAAAGTGAAAAAATAATACCCTATAGGTGTAAATCGATAATAAAAAACCGCGTGAGTTTAACTTACGCGGTTTTTTAATTTAAGAAGCTTAAATAAAAGCAGAGAACTGGTTTTGATTAGTGGGCGAGGTAGCTGCTTGATAAAAATTAGCAATACGTGCGGCACGCTCATCTACTTCAACATCACGCTTTGCTGTTTTTGTTTCACTGCTTTGAGTTGCGCTATCTTCGGCATACTCACTGTTTATTTTGAAGGTCGATTTGCCTGAGTCAGCATCGCCATCAGCTGATTGGCTGGCAAGCTCAGCCTGCGCTGCCATAAGCTTTTGTGTGGCATCTGCAGCAATTGAGCGATCAGCACTTGAAGGTTCTTGTGGTGCAAGTGCCGCTGCACGCACCGTCTGCATTTTTTCGATTGTGGCTTGTGGGTCACCTTTTATTTCAGCAACATCAATTTGCACCTCACCGCCAACAGCATAGTTTGTACCATCGGGGCCACGTTGATACTCGTAGCTAGGAGAGCCCGCATACTGCCCCCCTACTGTGGCATGCGCTTGCTCATGAATACGCACTTCGGTATCACGCGCTTTTAATTCTTTTATTTGTTCAGCGTCTTGTTGCTCTTGCTCAGCAACCTTTTGCTCTTTTTTCTGTTCTTGTTTAGCGTCTTGTTCTGATTGCTCTGGATCGCCTTGTTCACTGCCTTGTTGACGCTCCTCAATCACTTTATCTTCTGATAAACGACCTTTGGCATCATAAGTACCAGCCTCAGAACCCGGTTGCTTGGTTTTATCACCATCGCTAAGCGTTTTATTTTCGGCATTACTTGGTTTAGTAGCAGCAGGTGGCGGGATTACTTCACGTAACTGATTATCACGGCGAGCACTTTCGGTGTGCACATTCGCCGTGTTGATATTAATCGAGGGAAACGGAGTAACGATATTCATAAGTGCTAAACTTTGATATCAATTAACGTACCCAGCACTTCATCAGCAGTTTGAATGGTGTTGATGTTTGCTTTTGCATTAAATTCTTCAACTTTCAAATTAACAAGCGACTCATCGATTGGGGCAGGTTGTGAAACTGGCGGAGTTACAGCTTCATTTGGAGTTGCCGCTTGTAATTGGCGTTGTTGAGCTAGTTGGGCATCATCTTGCTGATCAATTGAGGCACGGCTAATCTCAGCGCTCGCCTTTTCGATACCTTGGCTTGCACGGTTATAACCTTCTACCGCATTATTAAAAACAGAACTGATTGGCATAACACCCTCCAACAGTGAGATTCACTAGCTAAGTATCGCTCATAAAACGAGCAAAATAAAGCTAAATCCCGCTATTTTTGTGGCCTATGGCCGAGTTTAAATTAACACATTGATTTCAGTGCTGTTATAAATGCTTTTTTATGGGAGATAAATGGGGCATGCGATGCTTTATCTAATACTTCATACTCAAACTCAGGCTGTAAAGCATGCATTTTTTCAATTGCTCGATAAGGAACCAGTGAATCTAAGCGACCAAAAATGCCACATACTGGCACACTTAGCTCAGCAAACAGTGAGCGTAAATCGTCATGCTGCAAAATTTCTAAACCTGCGCTTAAAGCCTGCTCTTGTGGTGCTGGATACTGATTTAATAAAGTTTTTAGTTGTTTAATATCGTCACGGGCCGATTCACTGCCCATCGCCTGGATTGCTAAAAATCGCTCAATGGTTTTTTCGCGGTGACTAACAAGTTGCTCTTTGAAGGTATTTAATACATTCGGTTTAATACCTGGCCAGTCATTCTGCTCGGCAAAGAAAGGCGTTGATGCAACAAGCACAACTTTAGCCACCTTTTCTGGCCAATGAGCTGCAATGTACAAAGCAAATAATCCACCTAATGACCATCCAACGAGTAATGACCCTTCATTCAATTGCTCACTAAGTTGCTCAGCAGCGGCATGCAAGGTGTAAGGGGCTGGGCAGTTTTGTGCATTACCAAATCCCGGTAAATCCAAGCAACGAACCTCACCATCATGGAAAAATTCCAGTTCAGGCATTATTACTTGCCACACGCCTTGGTTCATTCCCCAACCATGTAGTAACACCATATCATTTTGCATATTTCATCATTCCGGACCACACTTAGCGCTCATGATAGCGTTTAAAGGAATGAATGCAATGTCTCGTTTAACTCATGCTTTAAAACTAGGTTTAGACACATTATTTCCAAACTTTTGTATTGGCTGTAACAGCCATATTAATCCTAACCATGCTTTATGCAGTTATTGTTTGCAAGATCTAAGCTTATTTGATTTAGAACGCCACCCAAACCTGTTACACAGGCCTGATGTCTGTGATGCTTTTCCTGACTGTCAGTTTGACCACTTAATTGCCTGCGCTTGGTACCAAGTGCCCTTAAATCAATGGTTAAAGCAGTTAAAATTTAATGACCAACAGTATTATAAGATTGCTCTACAACAAATCATTAGCCAGCAACTTGCAGTTGCTCGCAAAGTAAATATCCACTGGCCAGACGCTTTTATTATAATGCCCTTACATAAACAGCGATTTTTAACCCGTGGCTTCAACCAAGTCAGTCAAACATGGTTGCCTGTACTCCAAACACAAAATGAGCCTATTATTTCGCCTCTTCAAAAGCTAAAAGCTACAAAAGCACAATCAAAGCTCAGTAAAACGAACAGAATTAAAAACTTAAAGGGTGCGTTTATTTGCCAGCAGGATTTGTCTGCAAAAACCGTGGCAATCATTGATGATGTGATGACCTCTGGCGCAACTTTAAATGCAGCGACTGAGGTCATTAAAGAAGCCGGAGCTAAACAGGTGTGGGCTATGCTTACCTGCTTAACTCCGTTAGGTGCACATTAAAGGTGATTAGTCAGCTGAGGCATAGAATGCGTTACCAAAAAATAATGCATTGCTCAGTAAGCGACTAGTGCCGTACCAGTAACCACGAAATACTGGGTTATCAGTCATACCAATGACACTACCCTTACCGTATGAGTGTGCAATCAGTCCTGCTGCACCCGCTACTTGCTCCACGTTTACGTCATCAGTAAAGCCAGCTAAAAGCGGCTTGTCTGTGTAAGTAAGTACGTTAACAAAAGGTGCGTCTGATTTCTCAAGCAACCAAGTGCTATTCTTAAATACAGGTAATGTATTACGGTTAATCGAATACGTCAGTGGGTGAGATAAGTCCACTGAAGTATTAAAAATTGCACCCGCAATACGCTGACGACCAGCGAGGTCATCCTTATCAGCATAGGTAAGCCCTGTTGTATCAAAGGCGCTGGCTACATCACGACGAGATAAGTAATTAGCCTTTAATAATTGTTGATCGGCTAGGAACTTAGCTCCGCCTTTGTGTCCCCAAATAACTCCGCCTTTACGAACCCACGACTTAATTGCCACTTTCGTTGCATCATCAAGACGGTTGTAATTACCGTGCGCTAGAATGATATGGCTGTAGTTTTCAAGATCAATATCATCAAGACGTTGCATTTCAACAATGCTTGGCGCTGTGCCAACGAAACGGTCTAGGTAATACCATACCTCGCCAAGCTCATACTGGCTGCTCCCTTCACCACCGACTAATAGCACTTTCGGCGCTTTCACTACCGCCATTGAACGAGAGCCCAAGTCAGCACCTTTCACCGTTAAGCCTGAACTAATTGGTGTAATTTCAATGCCAAACTCGTTTTGTGCTTGGTTTAAATAGCTAACCCAGTTGCTATCTGTTTGCAGACCTGCAGGCACAAGGATACTTCCAGGCTCAAAAGCAATCTCACCCATAGGCGTTTTTGCTGTGAGTGGGCTTAATGCCACACGCGCTTTGACACCTTGTTCGAGTAAGCTATTAAGCATTTTTGGCGCTAAATAATCATCCCATTTGAATGCATAAGCATAGCTTTGTGGTAATGCTGCATAGCTTGATTTTACAGGCTGTTGCCAAGGCTCTTTAGCAACATTTAAGCCCCAATTGCTGCTTACTTTTGCAAACTCTAGATTGAAAGCATGCGCAAGAGTCCAGCCAGATACATCATAAAACGTGTTATCGACAAAACGCTGTTGCTCACTAAAAATCGCTTTAATTAAACGAAATTGCGGCTGTGCTAATGGCACATAGTAACTTTTTTCAGAAAAGCTTTGACCATTTACTTTTAACGGCTCTTCGAGCACATACGCATTAATTTGATGTTGCTTCAATAAATCAAGGAAGTACTGCATGCGACTCGTATCAGCACCACCTTTAACAACATAACCTTTGAAGTCTTCATCGCCAGCAAGATCTATCGCTTTGTTGTAAAATTTGGCTTGATAATCAAGTAAGTCAGCACGGTTATCAATCGCCGCTTGGAACGTCGACAAGCTAGTTAATAACTGATTTTTAATCGTAAACGGAAAACTTAACGGGCCGTTGATGGTTTCTTGTAAGTGACCACGTGAGCTTGCTTGTTCAAATAAAATACCTACACCGCCATTTACGTCTGGGTAAGTTGAGCCTTTACCATAGTAAAAGTCATCAAAGCTTTCTTCAGTGAAGTAAAGCGCATTATGCTCATCAAGTGTCTTTGCATGATAATTTGCAATTGCTTTAGTCAGCGTAACGTTTTCTTCAGGCGTGATTGGGTGTTTACGAGTTGGGATCCCTGGCTGAAAAAAATACGTGCTATTCGGGCCCATTTCGTGGAAGTCAGTCAGAATATTTGGCTTCCACTGGTGAAACTGTGCGATACGTGCACGTGATTCAGGGTGTTGCAGCAATAACCAATCACGGTTTAAATCAAACAAGTAATGGTTAGTACGACTGCTTGGCCAGCTTTCAATATGCTCGCGAGTTTGTGGATCTGATGACAACTTCATACCACGGTTGCTGTTTGCCCAATTTGCAAAACGCGCTAAGCCATCAGGATTTAATGATGGGTCGAGCAAAATAACCGTGTTATTCAGTAAGGTGTCAATTTCTGGCCCTTGTGCAGCGGCCAAATAATAGGCAACCAATAGCGATGCATTGCTACCTGATGATTCATTGCCATGTACGCTGTAACCCATCCAAACAACCGCTGGCTGTTTGCTTGAGTCTGTAGCACCACCATTTAAACGCGCTAAATGAGCTTTACGAATAGATTCAACTTGGCCTAGCTTGTCTGGTGCAGTAATCGTTAACATCACCAGCGGACGTTGCTCGTGAGTGCGACCAATTACTTTAAAGTTCATTCGGTCACTTTTTTCAGCAAGAATTTGCATATATTGCACAAGTTGATCGTGACGTACATGCCACTCACCCACTTCGTAGCCTAACACCTGCTCAGGAGTCGGAATACTTGGATCAAATTTCACATCTTGTTCAAAGTAATAAGAAAGAGGTTTTGCTAATGCGCTAACGCTCACTAGCATGGTTAATATTGTTATTATGAAACGCATAGATAGCACCCGTAATTATTTGATGTTTTAACGCTACCATTCGATAAAATAGATGCAACTTTTTACGCTCAACACTGGCGACAACACGATGAGCGGAGTATGATACACAGTATCCGAGTAATTTAGTCAAGTATAGTCCGTTTTATGATCTCTATTTCTGAATCTGCACAATCTCATTTTGCTAAACTTTTAGCAGACCAAGCTGAACAAACAAACATTCGTGTGTTTGTAGTAAACCCAGGTACTTCGCAGGCTGAGTGTGGTGTTTCTTACTGCCCAGAAGACGCCGTTGAAGCGACTGATATTCGTCTACCATTCAATGGTTTTGATGCCGTTGTTGATGCAGAAAGCGCCCCTTTCTTAGAAGAAGCTGAAATCGATTTTGTAACTGACAAAATGGGTACTCAGTTAACGCTTAAAGCACCAAATGCGAAAGCACGTAAACTTAGCGATGATGCATCACTACAAGAGCGTGTTCAACACATGCTTGAAACCGAAGTTAATCCTCAGCTCGCTAACCACGGCGGTCAAGTAAGCCTAGTAGAAATTACTGCTGACGGTATCGCGGTACTGCAATTTGGCGGTGGCTGTAACGGTTGTTCAATGATTGACGTCACACTTAAAGAAGGCATCGAGAAAGAAATGATCGCCAAGTTTGACGAAATCAACGGTGTAAGAGACATTACTGATCACCAATCTGGTGAGCACTCTTACTACTAACCGGTATATTAAGCATGCTTAAAAAATGGGTATTTCGCTTAGGCAGCGACCCCAAGTTAAGCTTAAAACGCTTTCTTCGCGGCCTAGCACTGTTTGTGCTAGCCGTGATTTTTATTGCCATAGGTTACTATGGACCCGCACTATTTCAATTAATTGGCCTAGTCATACTAGCTGTGGCTTTATTCTTTGCTGGTTGGGGCTACTTAGGTATTTTTGCCAACCGCTTTGCGCAAGTTTTAGAGCGCTCTTCACCCAAAAATCACGACCCTGATTTGTGGAAGTAATTTAATCTAATAATTGCTGATTATTGACAATTTTACGGTAGCGAAACCACAACGTTAACCCGCGCATTAGCATAAAGCTGGTCATCGCAAACCACAAACCATGATTTTGCCAGCTACTCACTACCCAAAACAGTCCAAAAAAGCCCACTAGAGCACTAAATAGCATAGTATTACGCATGTCTTTAGCACGGGTTAAACCGACAAATACACCATCAAATAAGAAGCAGCCCATCGCCGCGATAGGCAATATAATCACCCAAGGAAGGTAAACCGTTGCAAGGCTGATAACTTCGGGCACATCGGTGAGTAAGCGAATAATTGCCTCACCAAATAATAAAAATATAAGGCTATAAAACAACGCAAATAACCCGCCCCAAAACAAGCTCAAATTAACCCATAACTTAATCTGCTTAGCGCTGTGCTCACCTTTCGCTTTACCGACCTTTGCCTCACTTGCATAAGCAATACCATCAAGCGCAAAGCTCACCAACATTAAAAAGTTTAGTAACACGGCATTAGCCGCTAAGGTTGTTTCGCCGATACGTGCGCCATAAAAAGTCATAAAGCTAAAACATAGCTGGAGTGCTAATGAGCGAATAAAAATATCGCGATTTAAGCTTACTAAATCAAGTAACTTAGCAACACTTAACCAGGCTTTCACAGCAAGGTTAACACCTTGTTTTTTAGCTAGTTGTGCAACTAACATAAGTGCATAAGCAAGGGCGATATAATCAGCGATTAAAGACGCCCACGCAGCTCCAGCCACACCCCAATCAAGAAACACCACAAAATAAATATCAAGCACAATATTGGTTATATTGGTGATAAGTAATAAATAAAACGGCCCTCGACCATAATGAACACCTAGCATCCAACCAAGTAAAACCAAGTTACACAAAGCAGCGGGTGCACTAAAAATACGAATCGAAAAATAGCTATTTGCTTGTTCTAAAACAGCTTCATTCGCATTTGATAAATATGCCATTAAGGATTGAATAGGTATACTCAGCGCTATTAATAACAGCGCTACCGCTGTTGCTAGTAACAAGCTGCGCTTTAATAGCTCAGCAAGTAAGGTGTGATCGCTTTTACCATAGGCCTGGGCAACTAATCCTGTGGTGCTCATGCGCAAAAAGCCTGCTAGCCAAAATAATAACGAGATAACTGCTGAACCGAGCGCAATACCAGCTAAATAGTGAGCGCTTCCTAAGTGGCCGATTACAGCGGTATCAACTAAACCTAACATTGGCACGGTAATATTTGATAAAATCATCGGACCGGCTAATAACAGTAAACTTTTATGGTGTGCCTTATGACGTTTAAGAAAATGTTTCATTTAGTATTTGCAGTCCTGTTAGGTTTATCTTTGCGTGCCCATGGCGCAGTCATTCTACAGTATCACCACGTCAGTGAAAGCCTTCCTGCGGTAACCAGTGTCAGCAGCGAAACATTCACTGAACACATGCAATATTTAAAAGATAATAACTTCAACGTTATTCCACTAGATGAACTCATTACCTCGTTACAAGCAGGCCAACCGCTAACAGATAAAACCGTCGCAATAACCTTCGATGATGGCTACAAAAATAACTATGAAGAAGCTGCGCCCATCTTAGAAAAATTTGACTATCCGTACACTATTTTCGTAAATCCCGAGCTAATTGATGAAGGCAAAAGCTATGTAATGACGTGGCAGCAGTTAAAGGAGCTATCGAAAAAAGGCGCCTTAATTAGCAACCACACACAAGTTCATAATTACTTACACCGCAAACAACCAGGCGAGACTGAAGAAGTATGGCTTGCACGTACTAAAGAAGACATTTTATCTGCCCAGCAGCGCATTAAAGAAGAAATTGGCCATGATTACAAATACCTTGCTTACCCTTATGGCGAGTTTAATAACTCACTGCAACAACTAGTAAAATCGCTAGGATTTGTTGGTATAGGTCAGCATTCAGGGGCTGTAGGTATCCATTCTGACTTTACCCGGTTACCACGCTTTCCGGCATCGGGCTTTTATTCAAAGCTTGATACGCTTGCCACTAAACTCGACTCTCAAGCATTCACTATCAAACAGCTCAGCTATTCAGATAGCGTGACGGACGAAAACCCGCCAAGTTTAAGCATTCAATTTGATATGCAGGACTTTCATAAAAGCCAGTTTGCTTGTTATGTATCAGGTATTGGTCAAGCTGATTTAACCTGGCTTAGTAAAGATACGGTGAAGATCACATCACCTGAAAAGCTGAAAAAGGGCCGCTCTCGCTTTAACTGCACGGCCCCTTCTATCGCGAAGAAAGGCAGCTATTATTGGTTCTCTCAACCTTGGGTTATTGTACCTTAACCGCTTGTTTTAGCATTTGCGCTGTGATTTTATCTAGGCGAACCACTTCATTAGCCGCATTAAGCTCTACAGCGGCTTTTGGCATGCCCCATACCACAGACGATAATTCATCTTGCGCTATGGTGTAGGCTCCTGCTTGATTTAATGCTAATAAGCCTTGCGCGCCATCACTGCCCATACCGGTCAATAACGCCGCTACTGTCGCTTTAGGGCAAGCAACAACGAGGGAGTTAAATAGCACATCGACTGCTGGGCGATGGCGATTAACCAGCTCACTCGAATCAAGCTGACAAAACAGGCCTCCGGCTTTTTTCACCACACTCAAATGCTGATCGCCCGGTGCAATATACGCCCAGCCAGGTTGTAATTTATCGCCATGTTCAGCTTCTTTAACGTTTATTTTGCACGTTCTATCCATGCGCATCGCAAACGAAGTACTAAAGACCGGCGGAATATGCTGAGTAATTACAATCGGTGGGCAATTTTCTGGCATGCGCACGAGTACTTCTTTAATTGCCTCGGTGCCACCCGTTGAAGCCCCAATGGCTAGTACGCTATTGGCCTTAAATTGCAATGCTGTTAAAGAGCTATCGTCTTCAACTTTTGTTTCTTTAAAAGCGCGTATTCTGGCACCTGCGGCAGTGCGAACTTTTTGATGTAATAAATGGGCATAACGCTGCAGGTTTTCTGTAACATTGATGGTTGGCTTAGCAATAAAATCAACAGCACCAATTTCAAGGGCTTCCAATGTGATGGGTGAACCTTTTTGAGTTAATGTTGAAATCATTACCACTGGCATAGGTCGCAGGCGCATCAAGTTTTTCAAAAAACTTAACCCATCCATTTTCGGCATTTCGATATCTAATGTTAAGACATCGGGATTAAGGCGCTTAATTAAATCTCGGGCTTGATAAGGGTCTTCAGCCGCACCAACAACTTGAATGTCTTGCGCTTGCTCGAGAACTTCCTTGAGTAAACCACGGATCAGAGCAGAATCATCAACTATGAGTACTTTGATCATATGCTCTCCTAAAATAATTCAATATCCGTTTCTGCATCTTGCTGCTCAATATCGTGTAAGTATTTAATTTCACGTTTTTCGAGTTTATCAGAGTGCAATTCACGCATTTTTTTGACCTGAGCCTTGCCTGTTTGCGGATCAAACATCACCTTACGTGGCCAAGGTCCGCCAACATCATGGGATACTAAATCCAAACCCTCTTCAAGTACATAGGCATTTGCAAAACGAATGTTGCCAACACCAATATCTGTCATTGAACGGATTATTTTCCCGCCGCCAAACAGCTTTACTTTGAGGTTGCGTCTAGAAGCACCATTTTTTAGGATTTCATTGATCAAGTATTCCATTGCCCAGTTGCCATAACGACAGTTAAGGCTGTGTGCGTTGCTCGGATCAACGCCTTTTTCTGCTGGCAGCATGAAGTGATTCATCCCACCAATGCCTAATCCTTCATCGTAAATGCATGCAGCAATACATGAGCCTAGCACCGTTGTAATTAGCTCATCAGACTTGGAAACATAAAACTCGCCTGGTAATACTTTAGCAACCACTTTATGGCGCTTGCCATCCCAAAACCGCTTAACGTGATCAAAACCGGGAAGTACAGGTTTAAAATGACTACTCATAGACCACCTTTTTGATAGATAGTTTGGCCTAAATTCTTAAACTCTTTATGGTCTTTACCCAGTGTTTCGGAATGCCCCAAGAATAAATGACCTGAATCGGTCAACAAATCGTAATAACGTTTAAATAGAGTATCTTTCGTCGGCTTATCGAAGTAGATAACTACATTGCGACAAAAAATAACATCAAACGGCCCTTTCATAGGCCAGCTTTGTAATAAGTTTAGACGTTTAAAGAAAATATTCTTTTGTAGTTCGGGTTTTACTTTATATAACTGACCGTCATGGCTTTTTAGAAACCAGCGCTTAAGTTGGCTTTTGTCTAAACCATTCACATTGGCAGCGGTATAGGTGCCAGCCTGTGCTTTAGCAAGCACATTTGAGTCTAAGTCAGTAGCTAGGATTTTCACATCCCAGTCAGATGGGAATAAACCGCTTAAGGTCATAGCAATGGTATAAGGCTCTTCGCCGGTCGAGCAACCAGCAGACCACACCCTTACACGCTTTTGTTTAGCATTACTAATCAGCAGTTTGGGGACTATGGTATTTTTTAGATAACTAAAGTGATGTGGCTCACGAAAGAAAGAAGTCAGATTAGTGGTTATGGCATTAATAAACTCACTAAACTCTTGCTCTTTATTCTCTTCAAGAAAGTCTAAATATTCTTTAAAGTTCTTAAGCTTATGTTGGCGAATACGTCTTGCTAAACGCGAGTAAACCATCTCGCGTTTGTGTTCTGCTAAGACAATGCCGCAAGCATCGTACACTTGTGACGAAATAGCTTTAAAATCACTATCCGTTAATAAAAACTCTTTCATGAGCCTGACCCTGCAGCTGTAACATTAGATGCAATTAACTAGTTAGAATTTAGTTGGGAAGAGTTTTAAAACTCTTCCCACTCATCACTAGGGTCAACAAAGTTATTGCCTTTTGGCGCTGAACGCACAGGTGAGCTTGGCGTTTTAGGAGCTGGGGCTGAACTTGCGCGGCTTGTAATATCCATCTCGTTATTTGATAACGAGAAGAAGTTTAATAAGCGGCTCATATCATTCGCTTGCTCAGCCATTGATTCACCTGCGGCAGATGCTTGCTCAACTAAAGCAGCATTTTGCTGAGTCATTTCATCCATTTGAGCAATGGCTTTATTAACTTGTTCAATACCAGAGCTTTGCTCTTCAGAAGCTTGAGCAATATCAGAAATCATTGCTGTAACTCTTTGCACCGCCGTAACAATTTCTTGTAATGTTGAACCCGATTCATTAACCAGTAATGTACCATCCTCAACTTTGCCAACACTGTCTCGGATCAATTCTTTGATTTCTTTTGCTGCAGCAGCTGAACGTTGCGCTAAATTACGAACCTCACCAGCAACAACCGCGAAACCTCGGCCTTGTTCACCTGCTCGTGCAGCTTCAACAGCAGCATTCAATGCGAGTAAATTTGTTTGGAAAGCGATTTCATCAATAACACTAATGATATCTGCAATTTTCTTACTTGATTCGTTAATTGCAGACATACTCACTACAGCACGGTTTACAACTTCACCGCCTTTTTGTGCTTTCGTGCGTGTTTCTTCTGCCAGCTCGTTCACTTCTTTTGCGTTATCCGCATTTTGGCGAACCGTACTGGTCATCTCTTCCATACTAGATGCTGTTTCTTCAAGTGATGAAGCTTGCTCTTCAGTTCGTTGACTTAAATCAGCATTACCTTGTGAGATTTCTTCTGCGCCACTTGCAACCAGAGTTGCTGAGGTATTAATGCGATTAATCACTTCAGTAAGCTTATCAGCCGTGGCATTTGCATCACGTTTTAGCTTCTCAAATGAACCTTGGTAGTCTTGCTCAATACGTTTTGATAAGTCACCATTCGCCATGGCATCCAGCATATTGCCTGTATCTTTAACTGCATCATCAACAATGCTTACAAGGCTATTTAAACCTTGCGCTAACCGTAAGAAGAAGCCTTGTTTACCCGTCTCTTCAACACGGGCTTCTAAGTCACCTTTACCTGCAGCAGAAACAAGACCCGCAATCTCTTTTTCAATCGCGACTTCAGCCGTTCTATCTTCCCACTCAACAACAGTACCAATACGCTCATTTTCAGGAGTGAAAATAGGGTTCGCAACCAAACCAAAGGTGCGACCACCGACTTGAATTTCCGTACTGTAAGTACTGCTTAATTTAGCTAGCATGTTGCGTTGATGTGCCGGATTTTTGTGAAATACATCAATATTTTGACCAATCAAATTATTGCTGTTGAAATTCGGCAAGTCTTTCCGTAAATCACTTTCTGCGATTTTCATCATATTAAGAACGGCCTCGTTCATATAAATGATGTTATTCCCAGAGTCTGCAATCATAGTGTTAGTAGCTACACGGTCAAGTGCGCGACGTACGCGCAAATTCTCTTCCGCTTCACGTTTTTCAGCTTCGGCTTTATTCACTCGATCAGTGATATCTTGCCATTCAACAATTGTTCCTAAACGCTTACCTGATGCACTTAACCAAGGCGTTGCAATCAGGCTAAAAATAAGACCAGCCAAACGTAACGTTGTTTTATAAGGTTCTTTTAATGATTTCAATAACTCACGTTGATGGCTTGGCTGTTTATGAAAATCGTCAACACATGTACCGATTAAGTTAGACACTGAAAAGCTTGGCAGCACTGTCTGTAAGGTCGACTCGCGTGCTTGTAGCATTTGTTTTACTTGCTCATTCACGAATATAATTTTCAGATCGTTATCGGCAATCATCACATTCGCTTGGCATACTCGTAATGCATTAGACAGATCAGCATCACGTTTCGATTGTTTTTCTAACTCTTTCTGTGCGGAGATATCGGTTGCAAATTTGATGACTTTGATGACATTGCCGTTACCATCAATAATCGGGTTATATGTGGCTTGAATCCAGATTTCTTTGCCACCTTTACCAAAACGTTTGAATTCGTCAGAAATAAATTCACCGTTTCGTAAGCGCTGCCAAAACTGCTGGTACTCAGGGCTTTTTGATTCATCATCAGCGACAAATATAGCATGATGTTGTCCCTGAATTTCTTCAAGTCGATAGCCCATTACGCTTAAAAAATTAGCATTGGCTGTGATAATCGATCCTGTCGGCTGAAATTCAATTACTGCAAGCGACTTGTTTAGTGCCGTAACAATTAAATCATTGCTCGACTCAACATTTTTAGGACTGCTAAACCAACCCATACCCTTCACCTTCTTGTTAATCTACCCAGTTAAATGTCCATTGTTTTTTGTAGGTCCAATAGCGCAACCATTTTCTCACCCACATTGACCAAACCCGCAACATATTGCGCATTATCTGAGTCTGACAAATGCGGCACCGCTTTAGCTTCATGCTCAGCAATGCTATAGACATCCGAAACAGCATCGACAACGATGCCCATAATTTTACTCGCGTTTTCTAACTTTACTTTTAAAACAATAACAACAGTCAATGGCCCATACTCAATGGCTGGAATACCAAAGCGAAGTCGCAAATCGATAATAGGCACTATGGTGCCGCGCAAATTGATTACCCCTTTAACAAAATCTGGGGAGTTAGGGATTACAGTGATCTCTTCCCAACTGCGAATTTCTTGCACCGTTAAAATATCAACTCCGTACTCTTCTTCAGCCATAAAGAAAGTTAGAAACTGTTTTACATCTTGATTTTGTTCTAAATTAAGCTTGTTATGCAGGTCATCGTGCTGTGCTATCATGATGCCTCCAAATTCGCTTTTGACTCGATGATTAATTCTTGGCTGCCAGGTTTTCTCAGTCCTGACAATTTAATTAAGCCACTAATATCTACAATTAATGAAACTCGACCATCGCCCAAAATTGTTGCCCCTGAGACACCATCTACTTTTTGATAATTAGCCTCTAAACTTTTTATAACGACTTGTTGTTGCGACAATAAGTCATCAACTAACAAGCCCACTTTTTGGTTATCGCTTTCTACAACCACCAGCAAGGTCTTATCCAACGTTTCAATCGCTCCTTGGTGATTAAATATGTTGTACAACCGTAAAATAGGAATGTATTCATCACGTAAGCGCAATACGTCGAGATCTTTCCCAACTCGGCTAACTTTTGTGATATCTATTTGCAGTGACTCGATAATCGAAATCAGTGGAATAATATAAGTGTGCTCGGCAACACGTACTAATTGCCCATCGAGAATTGCTAACGTCAATGGCAAGCGAATTGTGAAGGTTGAACCAACACCTGGGGCAGATGACACTTCAACAGAGCCACTCAGTGCTTCAATATTGCGACGTACAACATCCATACCCACACCACGGCCAGACAAATCACTCACTTGATCTGCGGTGGAAAAGCCAGGTAAAAATATAAGCTCATTAACTTCATTGTCAGATAAATCATCTGATTCTGAGATCAGACCATTTTTAATCGCTTTTTCACGTATTTTGGTAGTATTTAGGCCTTGTCCATCATCCATAATTTCGATAACGATATTGCCACCTTGATGAAACGCATTAAGTGTCACGGTACCAACAGGATCCTTACCTGCCGCAACACGTTTATCTACGGTTTCTAAGCCATGATCAAGAGAGTTTCTTACGAGGTGGACCATAGGATCAGACAGCTTTTCCATCACTGTTTTATCAAGCTCGGTTTGTTCACCAAGTAATTTCAATTCAACCTGTTTATCAAGCTTTTGTGAGATATCTCGAACCAAGCGCGGAAAGCGACTAAATACAAAACTAATCGGTAACATGCGAATACGCATGACGTTTTCTTGTAAATCACGTGTGTTATGTGCCAATTGAGCCAAACCTTCTTGCAACGAGGCGATCGTTGCTTCGGTTATCTCCTGCTCACCAAGCTGGCTTAACATAGCTTGTGTGATAACTAACTCACCCACCATATTGATGAGTGAATCAACTTTGTCGATACCAACCCGTATAGACGTTGACTCTGCATTTGCGGTCGCCGTTTTTACTGGCGCCGCTTTTTTAGCATCAGTACTTGCTTTAGCAATCGGTTCAACTGTGTTGGTGTTCGTTTCCTTTGCCGGCTCACTTGCTGATGATGGCTCTACCTCAGCACCAAACAAACCCCCACACAGTGTAATAGAGATATCGGCATCATCTTCGACCCACTCAAAGATTTCTTCAATACTGCTTTGCTCTTTGTCTGTGGTTAAGAAGAATCGCCAGGCTAAAAAGCAATCTTCTGGTGCGTAATTAGTAATGTCGGGAATACCATCTTGAAAAGCATGTGTTTCAAGCTCACCAAGTTCAGCTAACTCGCTGATCATATAAAGAGGTTCATTACCCGTTTTGAATAAATGATGATGGGGTTTAAAGTCGATTTGGTAAGTATTAAAGCTGCTTTCGGCAACTGTTTCTTCGACTTGTTCCGATGCCTGACTCGCTGCACGCATACCAAGGATTTCTTCAAATTTTATTCGAAGTTCATCCGCTTCCGCTAAATCAGGTTGTTGTTCAGCTTGTAAGGCTCTGAGTAATGCACGTAAACAATCGACTGACTTTAGGAGTAAATTAACATGTTCCGCTGTTAAGTCTCGTGTACCTTCACGTATTTGATCTAACAGAGTTTCTAGGACATGAGTAAAATCTGCAACAGCACTAAAACCAAAAGTACCACTACCTCCTTTAATTGAATGCGCGGCACGGAAAATGGTATTTATAGTTTCCTGATCTTCTTCGCCGGGAACCAAGTTTAATAACTCAGCTTCCATCGCATCAAGTCCTTCAAAGCTTTCTTCGAAGAACACTTCAAAAAATTGGCTTAGATCTATACTCATGCCTCGCTCCTATTGTTAGCGAATCACTTTTTTCAATACCGCTAACAATTGCTCTGGGTTAAAAGGTTTAACAATCCACCCAGTAGCACCCGCTGCTTTACCTTCTGTTTTTTTGTCTAAACCTGACTCAGTGGTGAGCATTAGCAATGGCGTAAACTTATAGTTAGGTAAGCTGCGTAACTCGCGAATCAGTGTAATACCATCCATTACCGGCATGTTAACGTCGGAAATAACAGCATCAAAACCTTGCTGTTTGGCAATACTTAATGCCTCACTGCCATCTTTTGCTTCCGTTACATCAAACCCTGCCTTTTTAAGCGTAAAGCCAACCATTTGGCGCATAGATGCTGAATCATCAACTGCTAAAATTCTTTTCATATAAACCTCTTAATTGGCATTTTCAAGCACAAGATAATGGCCTAAACCCAAACTATTTATTGCCTGCTGCAATGGCTCGCTCTCGCCCACCCATATAATTTTATGATGCACAGAGAGTAAATGTTTTTGTAACGCACATAACAGCTGAACCGACGCCGTGTCAGCCCGAGTAACCTCACTAATATCAAGACAGATATCATCGTTTGCAGATAATTCATGCAGTAAATCTTGATGTAATGACTCGACCTGAGTAATAGCTAATTCTGTAGGGAGCTTTAACATTCTTAATACTTTCCCCGTTCAAAGCAACTCATAACAAAAGCTTAGTCCTAGTTAATGAAAATGCCATAATTTGAATCAAAAAATAGTAAAATTTTTTAGTAGCTTAGACATTTATTGCAAAAAATAAAGCTTTTCTTTCGAGCAAACTTTTACAAAATATTAAAAAAATCAATTTACGTAATAATCTGCAATTTTTCGGAACTCTTCAGTCAATGTCGTGGCGTTGATTAATGGCACACTACCAGCCTTAAACTCAGGCTTAAAAATAGCTCGAACGGCGCCGTTTGCATCAACCATCACCACAGAGGCACTGTGGTCAACGGCATATTCCTGCTCATCACTATCATTAATTGCGTAAATTAAGCCAAGCTCCCTAACAAAGGGGAAAAGTTGCTTATGGGGGCCTGATACAGCAAGAAACTCAGGGTTAAAGTAATCAATATAGGCTTTTCGTTTTTCAGTGGTATCGCGCTTTGGATCAACAGCTACAAACCACACTTGCACTTGGTAATCTTGGCTTAACTGCTTTTGTACTGCTGTTAACTTTGCCAATGTCATTGGGCAAATATCTGGGCAACTGGTGTAGCCTAAAAAGACTAAATTCCAATGTCCCATAAACTGGCTGTTATCAGCGGGCTCACCATGTTGATCGGTTAATAAAAACGGACTAATCGGCTTTGCTTGCTCATACACCAGTGCTTCGACCTCAGGAGCGGTGTTGCTTTTACCACAACCGGTTAAAAACAATACCGCACTCAAACACAAAAAAGCGCCTATTCGAATCATAAAACTAACCATTTATCAATAAATAAGGCGATGAAGAGTAGCATTAAATGGACAATTGAAAAACGAAATAAATCCATTGCGGTGTCATCTTTAGGGGCAATTTTTAGTTTCAGCGCTTTGTAAATAAACACCGTATTCAAGGCACATGCCGCAAGTAAGTAAATTACTCCCGACATTCCAATCAGGTATGGTAATACGCAGACCAAGGCTAACAATATTGAATAAGCTACAACGCAGGTTTTACAAAATTCAATACCATGAGTCACGGGCAGCATTGGAATTTTTGCCCGTTCATAATCGCTTTTTCGAGCAATCGCGAGTGCCCAAAAGTGCGGCGGTGTCCAAGTAAAAATAATCATTACCAACAGCCAAGGCGCTGCTGCCATATGACCTGTTTCAGACACCCAGCCCAATAACGGTGGCATCGCGCCAGCTAAGCCACCAATCACAATATTCTGCGGTGTTGCTCGCTTTAAAAAAGAGGTATAAATAAAGGCATAACCAACCAGTGCAAATAAAGTTAGCACGGCAGTTAATGTATTTGCCCAGACTATGAGCATAGTGAAACCAAGTGAGCCAATTATCGCAGCAAAACTCAGCGCATGCTGCTTACTTAAACGTCCTTTAGCAACAGGGCGATGACGGGTTCGCGCCATTTTGCTATCTATTTCACTATCTACAACATGATTTATCACCGCTGCTGCCGCAGATAACAGGCCAATTCCAAGCAAACTGGCTAATTGAACAAACAACCCTCGCCCCACATCAGGCGCAAGCGCTAAACCGACCCATGCAGTTAAAACGAGCATAGCAACAACTTTAAACTTACTAATGGCAAGATAATCCTTCAATCGCTCTGTTGATTGACTGATTAACGACTTCTCTGTGCTTAATAATATCGCCATAATAGCCTCCTAAGTTCTTGCTTTTAAATGAAAGCACAGACGTACCATGCTCAACAATAACAGTGCAGCCATCAGGTTATGAGCAAGCGCTACACTTAATGGAAAGTGCCAATGCACAACAGCAAGGCCGAGACAGATTTGGCACAATAAGGCGACTAATACTGTTACTGTACAATGCTTAATTTTTCTGGAAAAACTCTGTGAATATATACGCCACATAATAAGCGCTAGCACCACACAAGTGACTAACGCCCAAATGCGATGCAGTAAGTGAATCGACATACGAGCCTGTTGTGACAGCACACCATACTCGTAAGTGCTATGTTCAAGTGGAAGCTGAAACACACTCTTTAACGAAAACGGTTGTCCGTAGCTACATAAAGGTAAGCCATTACAATGAGGAGCTGCATAGTTTGCAGCCAACCAACCGCCTAATGCGATTTGTAAAACCAAAACCACTAAACCAACAAGCGCTAAGCGATAATATGGTCTTGCTCCTGCATCACCTCCTGCAATCGGCTTTGTTGTTAGCCGTAAATAAAGAAGAAAAAGCAAGGATAGAATACTAAAGCCGCCTAGCAAATGCCCCATTACGACCAAGGGTTGTAAATTCATGGTGACTGTCCACATGCCTAATGCAGCCTGGAAAATCACCAGCAGTAATAGCGCTAATGGCAGTTTAACTGGCGTATTTGGATATTGACGTTTTAACCATGCAAAAACAAACAAAGCTAGAATCAGTAGACCAAGGGCACCAGCAAAATAGCGATGGATCATCTCTTTCCAGGCTTTTGCTGCCTCAAACATCATATCAGGGTAGTTTTGTTCAACATGTAACAGAGCAGTTTCATGTTTTGGTACAGTCAAAAACCCATAGCACCCTGGCCAATCAGGACAACCAAGCCCTGCATCACTAAGCCGTGTATAAGCACCGAGCCCAACAACCAAAATAGAAAAGAAAACCGTAATTAAGACTAAATATTTATAATTTTTATACATCTTTATCCCCTTAATGAGGTTTAACTTGAACGCGCATAGTTAAGTAGTTTTTTTAAATCTTTAAGTAAGCCTTTTTGAATAAGTCTGTTTTGTTCGGGCTCAGCCGTATAGGGGTAATGCAAAACCACCAAGCCCATGTGATCAACCAAATATAAGTCTCCCGCTCTGAGCGCTGGACTTACTGCTAATTGACGCCAATTAGCCGATACCTGCTGTTGATTCGTCAGTACCGCCACATCTACTTTTTGCTGATTTTTCCCTAAAGCGACGTATAGGTTGTCTAAACTTGCTAATTGGTTTTCACACACTTCACTGCACTCTTTTGGATAATTGAGCGCAATAGTCCATTGTTTAGGCTCGCCTTGTTGCCAATCAGCTAGTTTCACTTCTTCCCTTAAAAGCTCACCATGATTACTCGAACCACTCGGTAACCACTCAAGCTTTAATGCTGCATAAGCAAGTGCCAGCGGCACAAAGCAGCATAAAACGAATAAACTAAGCGGGTTTATTTTCATAACCTCTCCTTCTCATCGCAAAATAAGCAATAACCACACAAGCCAAGCCAATTAATAACCACTGCACGGCATAGGCGTAATGTTTATCTGGTCCCATCACAACACTCTGATAATGCGGGGTTGCTATACCATCTGCTTCATTGCGATAACCAATAAAGCCTTGTAAGGGCTTTGCTAATTGAGCACTAAAAATTGCTAAATCGATGCCTTGAATGCGCTTGGGCCAGCCTTGCTCTGCACCAATATCATCGGCAAGTGTAAAACCTTGTAAGTTGCCTTGTTTCAATTGCACTGTGGCCGTAAGCCTTGTTGATTCTGGCCACACAACGGTTGGCAACTGGTTACGGTTTGTTGGAGCTTTTAGCCAACCAAAGTTAACGATTAAAGGTGCGGTTTCACCTGCAATTGTCATCGCGCCTAGTAAGTCATAGCCCACTTGCCCCTGATAAATTTGATTATCAAGTAACCAGTACTGCTGTTTATTTACCTCGCCAGAGACCTTGACTTGCAAGCCCGTTTTATTCAGCTCTCTAGGTAAATTTTGCAGCTCTTGCCAGCTCAAAACTCCTTGCTCTTTCGAAACGGCTAACTGGCTTAGTTGCTGCTGTTTTTGCTCGCCTCGCTGGTATTGCCAAACGCTTAGTCGTAAACAAATAAGCACTGCAATAACCACAACGCAAATTGCGATAATTGAGCTAAGCTTTTGTTTACGCCATAAAATTAACTGCATTTGGAATACCTAATATGATTAAAATCATTATTGTTTTGTTATTACTTTATATTCTGTTCAATCTATTTAGAGCGCTGTTTGTGATGATGTCAGCAAAAGAGCACTCGAAACCCATGTCGCATTACTTAGGTCGTCGGGTGCTGTTTTCAGGTATTGTGCTGCTCCTCATTATTGCCGCAATGAAATTGGGCTTTATTTACACCAACCCGTCGCCGCTTCACAAAGCTACAGCACGTACACAAATACAAATAAACACAACCACACCACATCTACAAAGTGCCAATACCAAGCAGCCGCTTGAAATGCAAAATGCTTTTCGCTCGTAAAGTGGCCTTTAAAAATTCTAAGCAGTACGACAAATAAAATAATGGTTCCAAGCGTCACATGCATGCCATGAAAACCCGTTAATAAAAAGAAGGTATTTCCATAAACGCCAGCATCCAGTGTTAAACCTAAATCTTGGTATGCATGCATATATTCATACACTTGCAAACCCAGAAAGATTGCGCCTAATAGCACGGTAAGTGATAAAAATGCTTTTAAAGCACCACGCTTATTGTTTTCCATTGCAACGTGAGCAAAGTGGATAGTGACTGATGAGGTGAGTAGGATGAGCGTATTAATAAGAGGTAGACCTTGCCACCCCATTGCTTGAGTTGTATCACCTGCAGGCGTAGTTAACAACGGCCATACTGCTTCAAACGTTGGCCAGAGTACCTCATTGGTCATGGCATTATTTCCAGCACCACCAAGCCAAGGTACTGAAATCATACGGGCATAAAACAGAGCACCAAAAAATGCCATAAAAAACATAACTTCAGAAAAAATAAACCAGCTCATTCCTTGTCTAAATGAACGATCCATTTGCGCTGAATATAAACCACTGTGTGATTCTTCGATGACGTTTTTAAACCAGCTAAACAGCATGTAACATAGTATCGCAATGCCTAAATACAACACATATTGACCACTGCTAGCTTCTGCGCTTACTTGCATCACTGTCAGGCCTGCCCCGACAGCAATTAAGAACATTGCAATCGCACCAACTATTGGCCATGGGCTCTGGGCCGGAACATAATATTTTTCGTAATTTTGACTCATTTTGTTTGCTCCCAATTAGCAATTAGCTTGGCGGCTTAATCGTTTTTAGCCACAACTTGCCCGCTAATATCAAACACGGTATAGGACAATGTCAGCTCTTCTACATCGTCGGGTAATTCCGTATCAACATAAAACAACAAGGTAAACTCAACTTCTTCGCCCGCTTTTAGTGGTTGTTGATCAAAACAAAAACACGCGATTTTATGTAAGTATTTTGCTGCTTTTCCCGGTGATACAGACGGAATAGCCTGCATCACTTTGTCGTTATTACTGGTGTTTTTTGCTGTAAACTTTACTTCTCGCATCGCTCCTGGTTGAACAACCACACTGTACTGAGCTGATTGCACATCAAAAGGCGCACCACTTTGCGCATGCGTTGTAAAACTCACATCAACTTGACGGTCTATGCTTACCGTTTCACTCTCTTTTGCTTGTTCGAGTGATGGCTTACCATTTAAACCTGTGACATCACAAAACACATCGTAAAGTGGCACCAATGCAAAGGCGAATGCAAACATACCTAAGCATGCTAACAACAGCTTTTTGAGCAAAGGTGCATGGTTCATTATTTGATCTCCGGCGGTGTTTCAAAGGTGTGATACGGTGCGGGCGAATCAACTTCCCACTCTAAACCTTCTGCACCGTCCCATACCTTAGCAGGTGCTTTTTCGCCGCCTCGTGCGCATTTAAAAACAACAAGCACGAACAGTAGCTGTGATAAACCGAAGGCAAAACCACCAATACTGATAATGGCGTTAAAGTCAGCAAATTGAAGAGCGTAATCAGGAATACGGCGCGGCATACCCGCAAGGCCAACAAAGTGCATAGGGAAGAACAACACGTTGACACTGATCAGCGATAGCCAGAAATGCCATTTCGCAAGTGTTTCGTTGTACATGTTGCCAGTCCATTTAGGTAGCCAGTAGTAGGCTCCTGCCATAATTGAGAACACAGCCCCTGTCACTAATACATAATGGAAATGCGCAACCACAAAGTAAGTATCGTGATACTGGAAATCTGCCGGTGTAATCGCCAGCATCAAGCCAGAGAACCCACCTAAGGTGAACAGCACAATAAAGGCAATGGCAAACATCATCGGAATTTCAAAGCTAATTGAGCCTCGCCACATGGTTGCAACCCAGTTAAACACTTTAACCCCAGTTGGTACCGAAATGAGCATGGTTGCATACATGAAGAACAGCTCACCGGCTACAGGCATCCCTGTGGTGAACATGTGGTGTGCCCATACAATAAAGCTCAAAAGTGCAATCGACGAGGTCGCATACACCATAGAAGCGTAGCCAAATAACTTCTTGCGTGAGAAGGTCGGCACGATGGTTGAAATAATACCAAATGCCGGCAAAATCATGATGTACACTTCAGGGTGACCGAAAAACCAAAAGATGTGCTGGAACATCACAGGGTCACCGCCCCCCGCCGCATCAAAAAAGCTGGTTGCAAAGTATTTATCGGTCAACACCATAGTGACCGCCCCTGCTAAAACAGGCATCACAGCAATCAACAAAAATGCCGTAATAAGCCAAGTCCACACAAACAGTGGTAACTTCATCCATGTCATGCCGGGCGCTCGCATATTAACGATAGTCACAATAACGTTAATCGCCCCCATGATTGAACTAATACCCATGATATGTATAGCAAACACAAACAAGGCTGTATTATCGTTACTATAGGTCGTTGAAAGTGGCGCATAAAAAGTCCAACCAAATGCAGGGCCACCACCCGGCATAAGTAACGAAGCCAACAAGATTAAAAACGCGAATGGTAATATCCAAAAACTCCAGTTATTCATCCGTGGTAGCGCCATATCGGGTGCACCGATCATCATAGGCACCATCCAGTTAGCAAGCCCTGTAAATGCCGGCATTACCGCACCAAATACCATTATCAAACCATGCACTGTGGTCATTTGGTTAAAAAAGTGTGGATCGACTAGTTGTAAACCAGGTTGAAACAATTCAGCGCGGATCACCATTGCCATCGCGCCACCAATTAAAAACATAGTGAGCGAAAATATCAGGTATAAACTGCCAATATCTTTATGATTGGTGGTGTAAAGCCAACGTTTGAAACCTTTTGCAGGATGATGGTCATGATGCGCATGCTCAGTGGCTTGTTCATTAATAACGTTGCTCATTCTTTCGCCTCCGTTGCTGCATCGATAGCTGCTTGAATTTGACTTGGTTGAATCACATCGCCTGTGTCGTTACCCCATGCATTTCGCTTATATGTGATAACCGCAGCAAGTTGCTTAATTGAAAGCTGTTTATCAAATGCTTGCATCGCTGTACCCGGCTTACCATGTAATACGATGTCGATGTGGTCTTTTACATCTCCAAGCACAATTGGACTCCCCTTAAGAGCAGGAAACACTCCCGGCAAGCCCATTCCTGTAGGCTGATGACAAGCCGCACAACTTGCCATATAAACTTGCTCCCCAAGAACCATTAATTCTTCTTTCGGTAGTGTTTGATCTAATAAAGCCGCATCAGCTGCTGCAGCATTGGCCTTTTCTTGCTTAGCTTCTGCTAGCCAGTTAGCAAATTCGTCTTCAGGCAACGCTTGCACAACAACAGGCATGAAACCATGATCTTTACCACACAACTCAGCACACTGACCCCGGTAGATGCCTGGCTCATTTATGCGTGTCCATGCCTCATTGATAAAGCCCGGGTTCGCATCTTTTTTAACCGCAAAGTCAGGCACCCACCATGAGTGAATAACATCATCTGAGGTCATTAGAAAACGAACTTTTTTATTGATAGGAAGTACTAAAGGCTTATCAACCTCAAGTAAGTAATGTTCTGTTTTGTCAGCTTGGTTATCTATTTGGTCTTTTGGAGTAGATAGAATTGAGTAATAAGCAATGTCTTCGCCCATGTACTCGTAATGCCATTTCCACTGTGAGCCCGTTACTTTAATTGTAATATCGGCTTTAGAAGCATCTTCCATCGCTATCAGTGTTTTTGTAGCTGGAATTGCCATGGCGATTAAGATCACAAATGGTATGGCAGTCCAAAGAATTTCAACCTTGGTACTTTCGTGGAATTGTGCAGGCTTGGCTCCTTTCGACTTTCGATGGTGGATCAAAGCCCAAAACATCACCGCAAAAACGATGATGCCTATCACACAACAGATAATGAATATCGTCATGTGTAATTCATAAACACTATTACTTATATCAGTCACCCCTTTGCGCATATTAAATTGGCTATTTGCCAATGCTAACTGCACAGGTGCGAGTAATATAAGCCACAAGGCATAACGCAGTTTACCCATGTGACGGCTCCTTTTAATGCTATTGCAAGACGCAAAGCGAAAAGGCGATACAACAAGGTGCCCATTCGTTTTTTTTATTGTTCAGAGCGACTACGTATCATTTTGACCCAGCGATGATACCAACCCTATGTTTAACACCTAGCACATTTGAGTGTATTTTTATTAATCAGGTGTTAATACACTGTATTAACCAATTAGTTAAAAAATGAGCAATAAGCAAGTTTTAGTAGTAATAAATGTTTATTTTGGTGCAAAAATAACAACTATAATCAGCGCGTTATTTTAAAATGAGAGGCAGAGTGAGAGTAAAAAAAGAGTGAAAAACTGCGCCATATAAGGCTTTATACAAAGAGTAAGGGTTTACAAATCGATGCTAAATAATAAAAAACAAGCAACGCACCAAATTACAGCAATTTGGTGCACTATTTTAGAAACAGTTACATCCAGTCGGCATTACGAATAACACCCACCGCTAACCCTTCAATATTGAAAGATTCATGCTCAAGATCAACTTCAATTGGCGAAAATTCTTCGTTTTCAGCATGTAAAAATACTTTACGCCCAGCTTTTTCAAGACGCTTAACAGTTACATCTTCATCAACACGAGCAACAACAACCTGACCATTTTCAGCAACTTGCGTTCTATGTACTGCGAGTAAATCACCATCCATGATGCCAATGTCTTTCATACTCATACCATTTACACGCAGTAAAAAGTCAGCCGCAGGTTTAAATAGTGAAGGATCAACCTGACAATGACTTTCAACATGTTCTTGCGCCAAAATGGGCTCACCCGCTGCAACTCGTCCAATTAAAGGTAAACCTAATTGCTCAGGTTCGTCTTCTTCAATTAATTGAATACCACGACTCGCCCCAGGCTTCATTTTGATCATGCCTTTTTTTGCCAGTGCTTTTAGATGCTCTTCGGCAGCATTGGCACTTTTAAAACCCAATGTTTGAGCTATTTCAGCACGCGTAGGTGGCATGCCTGTATCTTTAATAAAGACTTTAATTAGTTCTAAAATTTGCGATTGGCGTTTTGTTAATGGGCGCATACAACTGGTTTTCCATACAGTACATTTAACTGTGAGTATATACAGTTATCTGAAAATCGCAAATTTAAATTAACGCCATCATATTGCTACAAAACTAAGATTGAACCAGGTATAAAGATGCCATAAGGTATTATTTTTAATTTGCACGCAAGGAAATACAATGAGTATTTGGCATCAACCAATCACACTAGAGCTTTGTAAAAGTTTAGAGCAAGGGATCACCGGGCAAGGTACTTTAATGAAAACCATGGGCATTGAGGTGACTGAAATTGGTGATGATTATTTAGTGGCGACTATGCCTGCCATTCCTGAGCATCATAACCCTATGGGCATGGTACATGGCGGAGCGAACGTTGTGTTAGCAGAGACAGTGGCAAGCTATGCGGCTAACTTTGTGGTTGATTTCAATAAATTTTATGCTGTTGGCCAAGAAATTAATGCCAACCACATGAAAGCATCTCGTAAGGGTGTATTAACGGCCACAGCAAAGCCTCTTCATTTAGGTAAGCGCACTTCAGTGTGGGATATTAAAATTACCAATGCCGCAGGAGAGCTTTGCTGCGTATCAAGAATGACAGCAGCTGTTGTAGAGCGCTAAGCTCAGGCTATTTTTCGACTGGATAAATCGTAATTTCAACCCCTGCGCCAATCGCTGAAATACGCAACAAAGTATCAGCATGCAGGGCTTGATTAAAACATTTTGGTGAAACGCCTGATTCAAAGCCAATATCAAATGTACGTTTAGAGCACGACAACCACTGCTTAAGAGCATTTCGTGAACACGATTCAATTAATTCACACAACTGATTAATCGCTTTGTCTGGTGTACTGATATCAGCAGCAGCCTCAATACGCGCTAGTTGACGGTATTCATCTTGGTCGTAATGTAAAACCATGGCATTTTTCTTTAAATCAGCAACAAGTGCACTAATATCGTGCTTTGATTCAAGCTCCAGATCCACATTTAAAAATTGAATTTCCGACATACTCTCGTTTTTACCCTCTATTGATATCGACTGAAACTTTAACTCAGTTTTGTATATATACCAAATCTAGAATACAGTTAATGCGACATTATGCCGCATTGGCAATACAGTTAAACAACCTAAAATAGCTCCCATACAACAATAATAACGGAGTAATGATGAATAAACGCATGTTCAAATATGCTCGCAAAGGGCATAAATGGCTTGGCTATCTGCTAGCCATTCAGCTACTTCTATGGCTATCGGGAGGCTTAGTAATGAGTTCACTCCCCCTCGAAAAAGTCCATGGTAAACATTTAGCAAAACGCAGTTTAGATAATCCATTTATGATGGCTGATTACACAGCATCAGTTGATCGGATAACCGCCCAATTTCAACAAATAAAAGCGATTAACTATAGTCACTTTTTAAATGCACCAATCATTGAAGTTACTACTGAGCAAAGCACTGTCAGCTTTAATGGTCATACTGGAGCTCCCATGGCAAAACCCAGTGAGGCTGAAATTATCGCGAACGCCAAAGCACACTTACTGATTGATGCCAATGTTTTGCAAGTACAGCAATTAAAACAAGGACCCCGCGAAGCTGCACATAAACAAAACATATGGCAAGTTCGTTTCGATGATTGGCTTGCGACAACCATATATTTAGACAGCCAAAACGGTAAAGTCATCACTGTGCGCAGCACCCTGTGGCGTATTTTCGACTTTTTCTGGATGCTGCATATTATGGATTACGACGAGCGAGAAAACTTTAATAACCCACTGCTTATCAGCTTCTCAGCCACCAGCGTGCTGTTTTGTATTACCGGAATTGTTTTGTTACTGCAAAACGTTCGTATAAAGCGTAAAAAACCAGCTACACGTGTTGGTCTATCAAAATAGGGTTGCCATCTGGGTCGGTGATAATAAAGCTCGCTTCACCGGCCTTTTGAATTGCTAAACCTTGCTGCTGAAAATGCAGAGCTAATTGCTCAAAAGTAGCAAACTCAGCCAACGTTTTAGCATTTTGATCCCAACCGGGGTTAAAGGTCAGCATGGTTTTATCAAACATTCCTTGAAACAAACCAATTAAATGTTCACCGTTTTTCATAATTAGCCAATGCTGCTCTATTTCGCCGGCAAACTCTTTAAAACCCAGCTTTTCATAAAACAGCTTAGAGGCATGGATATCTTTTACATTTAAACTCACAGAAAAAGCACCTAGTAACATAGTAGTAATTCCTTTAATAAAAACGGCCTAACAACTATAGCTGAGTTGAAAAACTTTTCCTTTTAGAATAGTCACTCTAAAATGAGCTTTCCTGTAGTTCACTGATGTGATGGATATGCGTTTATTTCTCTACTTTACCCTTTGTTTAATAATCAATTTCTCTGTAAATGCAGAGCAATTTTCAAGCTTTTCTAGTGCCAAAAAGCACTTAATAAAAACCCTACCAGACAATAGTAAAAGCCTTTACTGTGGATGTGACATAAAACGCCAAGGTAAGAAACTTGTCCCAGATCCTAGTGGATGTGGCTATATACCTCGAAATGCAATGACACGTTCAGGCAAAGAAAATGTTCGCGCAAAACGAATTGAGTGGGAGCACATAGTACCTGCGTGGGAATTCGGCCATCAGTTACAATGTTGGCAAAACGGCGGACGCAAAAATTGCCGAAAAGTCAGCGAAAAGTTCCGTAAAATGGAAGCTGATATCAATAATCTGGCACCTGCAATAGGTGAAATCAACGCTGATCGCTCTAATTTTCGCTATGGAATGGTCACATCCCATAGTCCTAAATACGGTGCTTGTCCTATTAAAATAGATTTTAAGCAACGGGTGTTTGAGCCTCCTATTTATGCACGAAAACGTATCGCTGATGCCTATTTCTACATGCAGCAAACCTACGGATTAAAAATTTCTGATAAACAACGACAGCTATTCGAGGCATGGCAACGACTTGAAGTGGCTCAAGTAAATGACCGTAAAGCACTCTAGTTTAGAGCAATAATGTTCATAAAAAAGGGGCGGCTATCTATTGCTATGGACTATAGTTATTGATACGTTTTAAGCAAATATTTACAGGAAAGTAATTCATATGTTTAATTGTAATAAACTTGCTCTAGCGGTGTTTTTGGCAGTGTCTGGCTTCTCATTAACAGGATGCGGAGGAGGAAGTGGCTCGTCTGATAGTACAACTAATCCGCCACCGCCAACAACTTCTGAGCCATCTTGGACGGCAGGAGTTTTCGCCCCATCAAGTGAATTTAAAAACCAATGTGCGGTTCCTCGAACAGGCAATGACCCTTACAATAATAATAGACCTTACCCAGATACTGCTGGCAGTGAGTTTACAGAAAAAATGTGGTTACGTTCATGGAGTGATGAAACTTACCTTTGGTACGATGAGATTGAAGATAACGACCCAGACAACTTCAACTCTGTCGCCGCTTATTTTGCGCAATTAAAAACATATCAAACAACTGACTCAGGGGCATATAAAGATAACTTCCACTTCAGTCGCCCAACCGAAGAGTACTATAAAGAAGCACAATCAGGCGTGGTTTCTGGCTACGGTATTAACTGGGCATTTTTAAGCAATGTCCCCCCTCGTGAATTACGTATTGCTTATTTAGAAGATGATTCACCAGCTAAAAATGTCGGATTACAGCGCGGTGATACTATTTTAATGGTCGACGGCGTTAGTATTAACACTAATACCCAAGAAGGCGTAGATATTTTAAATGAAGCGCTTTTTGGACCAACAGCGGGTGATTCGCATAACTTTGTTGTGCGCAGTAACGATGGCAGTGAAAAATCATTCACACTTGTAGCGGGCAATATCGCGCAAACACCTGTTCAGAATGTTAATACCATCACTACCGCCAATGGTACAAAAGTCGGCTATATGCAATTTAATAGTTTTATTAGTATTGCTCAACCAGAGCTAATAAGCGCTGTTAATAAGTTTAAAAGCGATAACATTGACGAGCTAGTAATTGACTTTAGGTATAATGGTGGCGGCTTATTAGCGTTATCATCTCAGCTAGCTTATATGGTTGCCGGCCCAGCTAATACTGATGACTATTACTACTATCAAACCATCAAAAACGACAAGCAACCACAAGAGGCTCCTTACCCATTTATTGACCGTGAAATAGATTACTCTACATTTCAAACAACCAATAGCCGACTTCCTGATCTCAACTTATCTAAAGTATATGTACTAAGTACAGCAGGAACTTGTTCTGCGTCAGAAGCGTTTATAAATGGTTTAAAAGGTATAGATGCAGAAGTCATACTTATTGGTGATACGACCTGCGGCAAGCCTTATGGCTTTACACCCACTCATAATTGCGCCACCACTTACTACACTATCCAATTCTCTGGAGCTAATGATAAAGGCTTTGGGGAATATGCTGACGGTTTTAAACCAACTCCTTCACCTCAGTTTGATGCAGATGTTAAAGGCTGTGTAGTTGCTGATGATTTTGATAACAAACTAGGTGATACACAAGAACGCTTATTTTCAACAGCAATACATCATATTGAGAATGGCAGCTGTCCAATTGTTGTACAAACAAATAGCATCAAACAACCAAGCTATGCCTCTCAAGCAGAACAAGCCAGTGGAATCCCACTTTCTTATAAACAACCGCTTTATAAGGAAAACATGGACTTAACACGTCCATCACCGGCTAAGGACGACAACAATGAACAATAAAGCACTTTTCACTTGCGCACTATTAGTGAGTTTAACGGGCTGTAAAAGCACCCAAGCAGAGGAGCCACAAAACGCCACGTTAACGCGCGTAAATCCTGGCGTAATCACTGAAATACAACAAGCGATTCAATCAGCTAAAGGGGGCCCATTGGTTACTTTAGCTGATAACGTGTTTACTAAAAGTGCTGAACTATTGATAGATCATGGAACAAATAAAGGGCCTGATGGCTTGCCAATTATGGGCGCTCATTCAATTCCTTCTGAGAAGTTTGTGTTGCAAAAGGCGGGCGAGCAATGTCAGCTTTACTACCCCAAAAAAGAGCTCCGAGTACCACTACCGAATGTAGAATGTGAAGCAGAATAGACAATAAAGGCGCAGTAACACACTGCGCCTTTCGTTGTTTTATAACTGTTGATGGGGGCCAAACACCTCATAATGAATTCGCTCACTTGCAACCCCTAAACTAAGTAGCTGCTCTTTTATCATTGCCATAAATGCGATTGGACCACACAGGTAAAAATCACCTTTACTAATTGGTAAGCTGGCAGCAATGTGATTTACATCCATCAAACCCGCAAAATCTCCCCCCTTGCCATCTTTAAACCAAGTAACACAATGTAATGAAGCGTGCGCTTGCTGTTGTTTTAATAAATACTCTTTAAAGGCAAACTGCGTCTCACTGTCACAAGCATGCAGGTAATGAATTGGCTGGTTATGTTGATTACTTAATAATGTCTCGAGCATGGCCATCATTGGGGTTTGACCAACACCTGCCGAAACCAACACGACAGGAAAATCAATTTCGCGAAGCACAAAGTCTCCAGCAGGTGGGTAAATCTCTACCTCATCTCCCTCTGCTAAGCTATGTAAGTAATTAGATACTAAGCCTTCTTTTTTCACGCTAATTCGATAATTTCGACCGTTACTTTGTTGCGACAATGAGTATTGCCTAACTTGAGTTAAGTCGCTGTTTACTGGCGAAACTTTTATCCCTAAATATTGGCCCGGTAAATACGCCACAACAGGTTTTGCATCGACAGGTGTTAATGTAAAACTACATATTTGCGCTGATTCCATCCGTTTTTCTGTAATGGTGAAAGTACGGGTACCAAACCAGCCTCCCGCCGCCTTTTTGGTCGTTTGGTATAACGCCATCTCTTCGGTGATACATACATCCGCTAATAAAGAATAAGCTTCACGCCATGCGTACTCGACCTCAGGGGTAAATTGCTCAGGCAGCAACTCTTTTAAAGTCGCAATCAAATGCCCACCAACAATAGGGTAATGCTCTGGCAAAATATGATAGCTGGTGTGTTTGTGATTAATGCGCGCAAGCGCTCCTTTTAACACTGCCAAGTTATCAATATTTGCAGCATAGGCCGCCAAAGCATTAAACAACGCGAATTGCTGAGTGCCCGATTGCTGATGTGTCATATTAAAAATATTTTTAAGCTCTGGGTTGTAGCTAAACATACGATCATAAAAATACTCAGTCACTTGAGGTCCTGCTTGTGCAAGCAAAGGCAAAGTACTTTTAACAATCTGGATCGTTTTTTCAGATAACATAGTTTTTCCTATTGGAGAGATTAACCGCGGCGACCATCAACACGACGATTGACTAAAATGGGCGCACAATGAAATAAAAATAAGCTAAAGCCAGCAATCCAAAGCAACGCACTTAACTGCCATGCAAGGTGATGACCTAAATAAACGGGAAGTAACGAACGTACAATGGCAGCTAACGCAATGAGTAAAAATGCCAAACTAATAAACGCAGGGGCTTGTAATGCACGCCCTGTATGACCGTGAGAGACACGAACCATCATGGCGATGATCATCACACCTATGGTGCCAACAGTGATCAGATGAAGCGCATCTTTGAATAAGATAATAGGGCTGCAATAACTCAGCGCGATGAGTATTAAACCAACCGATAAAGCCCAATAAGCCACGTGTAATGACCATAGCAAAGGTACTTTTAAAATCCCTTTATGCCACCACAAAACACACCGAGCCCCATGTAAACAAGCAAGCCAAGCAAAGATCCAACCAGTACTCATTGCACTAAAAAATAGCTGACTCATAAAGAACCACGCAATGGCGAAAAATGAGCTAACAACGACTAATTTATCGAGTTTGGGGGTGCTAACTTGTTCACTTAAGTTAAGACCGCGTGCGGTAAAAAATGGCACAACTCGCCCAGCCACAACGCCAACTAGCAGTGTCATGATAAGTACAGCGGTATCAACAACCCCCAGTGCCAGCGACATTTTATTAAGTACAACTAAGCTCAAAAAAATCACATTGAGCGCACAGAGCAAAGATGCGATGACAACAAATAAGTAGTTATGGCTGCTTTTTGCCTGTATCAGCATGTCAGCTAAGATAATAATTCCAGCTAGCCACCAAACGAGTTGTAGCGCACTAACAATATAAAGGTTTAGCTGCTCGACCCCTGCAATCTCAATAAAAAAACTAAGCCTTGCAGCAAGCCAAATCATGCTAAGCAAACAAAGCTTAATACCACTTACACTCGCCACACCTGTCCATGTTTGTGCGGCGGTTAGCAAAAAGCCCATGGCAACCACGCCTGCAAAGCCAAACAGCATTTCATGAGCATGCCAAAGCGTTGCGGGCATTGTTAGGTGCCACTGTGCATAGCCCGCCAAAATTAAAAACCAGTAACTCATAGCAAATACAGCTAAGGCACCTGCCGCCAAGAAAAAAGGCCGAAATGCTAATGCCCATAACGGCCACTGGCTGAGTTGATAAAATTTGATCTTAGTTGGCATAGGTTCAGTTAAATTAATGACTTTCATTCGTGCTCTCAGCGTTTAATTTCCCTAGCTATTGCACAGTTCAAGCCAAAAATAAAAACCATTAAATATCAATGCATTAAATTTAAACACTTGATAAGCAAGTCAAAATGACACACCATTAAAAACATCAATAAAACACATTCAGGTCAAATTGACATGACGTTCAAAAAATCCCTTCTTGATGTTGCACTTGCACTTACCAAAGCAAGCAGTGTTGATCATAATTTCAGCTACTTGTTGAGTTGCATTAATGATTGGCTTGAATGTGATGCAGTTGCCTTATTATTGAAACAAGGCGATGTGTTAAAGCCCGTAGCCCTACATGGATTGTCGGACGATACGTTAGGAAGACGCTTTAAAATAGCGGAGCATCCGCGCTTATTTGAAATATGCCGTGGCAGTGAACCGCTAAAATTTGCCAAAGATTGTGGCCTACCCGATCCCTACGATGGTTTATTACAAAGCCAGCATGGAGACTTTCCTGTTCATGCCTGCATGGGTGTGCCGCTGCAGAGCAGCAAAGACAACACTGAATTACTCGGTGTTTTAACCTTTGATAGTTTAGATGAACATGCCTTTGACGCTTTAACAGTGAACGAGCTCAATCAACTAAAACAGCTAGCAGCAGGCTATGTTGAGCATGCCCTAACCTTGCAGCATCTTATGCAACACGCACAGCACAGTCATCAAGTTGCACAACAGCTTAATCTTGAAGCGCTAACACGAGAAGGTGTCGAAATTATTGGCAATAGCCAAGCAATGCAGACCCTTAAAAATGATATCCAGCTCGTAGCTGCCTCAGAATTTAGCGTATTGATACAAGGCGACACAGGCGTCGGTAAAGAGCTGGTTGCACGCAATATCCATTTAAACTCAAAACGCCGTGATATGCCGTTGATCCACTTAAACTGCGCATCATTACCAGAGAACTTAGCCGAAAGTGAATTTTTTGGTCATAGTAAAGGCGCGTTTACTGGCGCACATACTGCGCGCCAGGGTAAGTTTCAACTTGCCGATGGCGGCACGCTATTTCTAGATGAAATCGGCGAGCTTCCGCTTGCGATGCAAAGTAAGTTATTGCGCGTTTTACAAAGTGGTGAAGTACAAACGGTGGGAGAAGACCAAAGCCGTTATGTCGATGTTAGAGTGATTGCAGCAACCAACCGAAACTTAAAACAAGAAGTCGCTGCAGGACGCTTTCGTGCAGACCTTTATCACCGATTAAGCGTCTACCCATTGCATGTTGCACCATTAAAAGAGCGCGACAACGATGTTATTTTACTGGCAGGCTTTTTTGTTGAACAAACGTCTAAAAAACTAGGGATTAAACAACTTAAGCTAAGTAGCGATACACAATTACTGCTGCGCCAATATAATTGGCCGGGCAATGTGAGAGAGCTTGAACATGTGATCAGCCGCGCAGCACTCAAAGCCAAGCAACAGCAATGGCAACAAAGCATTGTTACTATTGAGCCTGAGCATTGTGATATTGCTAAAACAGCGGTTGCAACACCAAGTCCAATTGCTGTTAACGAACAAAAAACCGCTCGCTTATCGCTGAAAGAGGCAACCGATGCGTTTAGCTATCAGTTGATTATGCAACAGCTTGAGTTAAATAACCTCAACTGGGCAGCCACAGCACGCAGCTTAAGCGTTGATAGAGCCAACCTTGTGCGCCTAGCCAAACGGCTAGGCATTAGCGTTAAAAAGTCTGTTTAAGCTTTTAACGCTTTAAAATACGCTTTTAAAAGCTGACTAAATGCTTGTACTTTGGCTGTGCGATGCACCAAGTGATGTGTCACCAGCCAAAGGTCTGTTGGCCAGTTTAGCTCTTTAGGAAGCACTGGAAGCAGATCAGGGTATTGGCTTGCCACTTCATGCTGTAGACCACCAATTCCTAAGCCTCTGACAATCGCCCGTGTTGCTTCTGATGTTTCAGACACCCGCAACTTAATTTGCGCCGGCTCAATGTGCTGATCTACCCATGCAAAATAAGGGACTTTACCGTTATAGCCAGCCACCCCAGATACAAAACTATGCTGCTGCAACTGCTGAAGGTTTTTTGGCATACCATACTTTTCAATATAGCTCTTAGAAGCATAAAATCCTGATGAAAGCTCAGCTAAATGCTGGGCAATATAGTCACCTTCGTCAGGGCGAGGGCCCGCTCGCACAGCAATATGCGCTTGACCGTGATCAAGGCGTAAACGGTTTTGATCAAGAATAACTTCGAGTTGCACTTGCGGGTGCAGACTTTGAAACTGCTCACACACATCGCTCAGCACATCAATAAAACCACTGACCGTAGTTAATAATAAACTGCCTCGCAATTGGCTATCTGCAGCAACAATATCGTTATGAAGCTTTTCAAGTTCAGCGTTAATCGATTTTGCAGTGGCAAACAACTTAGCGCCAATTTCTGTCACTGTATAACCCCGAGCATGACGGTGAAATAACCGCGCATCAAGGTTATCTTCTAAATTGTTGATTCTTCTAAGCACTGTGCTGTGATGAACACCTAACGATTCGGCAGCAGCGGTTAACGTGCCGAGCCTTGCCACCTCATAAGCGACTTTTACATCTTGCCAATCATCAAATTGAATCGCCATAACGGCTCCTAGTGTGCATATACGCACATAAGTTTTGCGTTTATTTGGCTTTTCTGCAAGCTGTTTTTTGCTAAAGTGAGCATATCAACAGTGAAGCTTAAAAAAGGAAGCCATCATGACAGCACCAAAAATTATTGCCCTAGCAGGCAGCCTACGTAAAGACAGCTTTAATCAAAAACTGATTAATGAAGCTGCACGCTTCGCCCTCGAAAGTGGTGCTGAAGTAGAAGTGATTAAATTAAGTGATTTAGACTTACCTTTATTTGATGAAGATATTGAAGCGCAAGGTACACCTACTGGCGCACAATTATTAAAAGATAAGCTTCGCGCAGCTGATGGCATTTTATTAGCAAGCCCAGAATATAATGGCTCAATTACAGCACCACTTAAAAACGCAATCGATTGGGCATCTCGAACAGAGCAAGGTGCAGTACCTGCATTTCGCAATAAAGTTACAGCACTTTATGCAGCTTCGCCGGGTGGCTTAGGTGGCTTACGTGGTTTAAATCACGTACGTGATATTTTATCGGGTATTGGTAGTTTAGTGCTTGCCGATCAACTCGCAGTGGCTGCTATCCACACTAAATTAGATGAGCAAGGCCGCATCAGCGATGCTGATACAGCCGAAAAAGTTGCTAGCCTTGCCCAGCAACTTGTCAGCGTAGCGAGCAAATTAAATAAGTAATATAAGGGCGTGTTGACCTTTTATGATTAATTTTGCAGCAGTGTGTTTGGTATTTAGGCAAGGCAGAGCCTATGTAGTGTGGTTGTTCCACATAAATAGGCGATAACGCAGTATCAATGCCAAACACGCGCTGCCCTTCGGGTTCTTCCTAGGGACGATTAACTCTTTGTTGCTCGATTTTTACTTAGCCCACTAGGTTACAAATCTCGCGCCGCGATAAAATCGCCCCTAGAGTGAACAAATTTTAATCCACAAAGGTCAACACGTCCTAGCTTAGCTTTGTCGCTGCTAGCTTAGCAGCGATAAAGTCTTCATGGGTTACATACAGTAAGCTTGCGACGCGGCGAATAACCATTTCCTCATGCTTATCTAAATTGCCATCTGCGTAGGCTAATCGCCACAACAGTTCGATGATATCAATACGTTGCTCGGCGCTGCACTGAGCATTAATTTGCTTAGAAAACTGAAAGTAATCAATAGCATCATCTAAGCTTTGTGAAGCACCATCAATAAGCTCTTCAACAGCTTCATCCGTTAAAGAAAAATATTTTTTTAAGGTCTCATTCAGGGTCTGTTGCTCATCATCCTGTAATTCATCATCGGCACGCATAACCTCAATTAACAGCGCAGCAACAGCAGTTTTGAGATCATGCTCACTGATACTAGATTGCGACTCACTCATAGTTGAAAAAAGTTGTTTTATTTTGTTGAGCATCACATTTGTCCCCTATGGGTGTTAGACTACGTATAAGACATTACGTTACCTTAGTTTGACTATGGATGCTAATTCAGGTTCAACATCATTATGAAACAAGGTTTTAATCACATGGAGTTAAGTGTTTATGAGTGAAGTGAGAAGTACACCAGCACTATTAATTAGCGCCTTTTTAATGTTAGTGGTTTGCAGTAATGCGCACGCAGCAAAAGACGAAACAGAAAAGCTCTACGATTTCGACGAAAAGGTGCACTACTATCAAACCAAACTAGCAGATGGCCGCTATCATCTAGAAATTCAATCGGATGATTACGCACACTTCAAAAACCAAAGCGTTTTTTTATTACGTCACGCAAGTCGGCTCTGTAAAGATGAACCGTTTATGTTAAGGGTGACTGATGGGGTGCAGGAGTATGAACGTTTTCCAACTAAACCACGTGCCTACCAGCCACCTTTAACGGTTGTTTTGCAATGTGAAGACGAAGCTAAATAGTACTAGTCTTCATATCCCCATGGTGCGCTTGGCGGCGTAATAGGTTTAGTTAAATCAAAATCAACGCGAAACTCACGTCCTTCACGTACTAAGCGATACGTAAATTGCTTTGGATAAATATACATTTGCCACGTGTTACCCATTGATTGGGGAATACCTTGGCTTGCAAACAATTCTTTTGAATATTGATCAGCCGGGAATGACTGCGCATTAGCAAAACCCGCATCAAGGGTATGACCACCATACATGGTTGATTTGTCATCGCTGCCATCTTCATGGCGATGATCATGCTTTAAACTAAGTCCACTGCCCGTTTTTGTGATGATCCAAGTACGAGATGCATCATCACCCACATGAAATGGCACTTGTAACTCACGCTCGTTACAACGACGTACATGCATTACTAACTTTTTGCCCGCAAACGAGCTAGGGCCTGCAGCGTTATCAACGCTCACTTTACCTTCGTAAGCTTTACCGCAATGGGCCGCAATGTTATCAAAAAAGCCGTCATGGCTTGGAATTGACACTAACGGCGCAGGTCGTGCAGCCGCTACTGATGATGCTGCTACGAGTATCGATGCCACTAAGTATTTCATGGTGTGCTCCTTTATTTGAATTATAATGTCGCTAGCCTAGCCTGCCCCTAAGCAGAAAGGAAATAAATTAGCTAAACAACCTAAAACCATCTGGTGAGCACGCTCATATAGCGCCAACAAGTTGCAATATAAAACAACTACTAAAAATGAGTGCGCTCATACAAAACAACCAAACCATTAATTCTTAAAAGATTTAGATACATGAGTATCATTTGCAGAAATAACACAGACAATTTAAACAGCTGAGTTATTTTATTTTGACTACAAGACTAATAAAGAGTGCCAATCACCAAAAGCAAAGCTTCTATCAATCATAACCTTACATAGTTATTGGCTAAAATGTTCCCAAAAATAAAAACGCGGCTCTCGCCGCGTTTAAGTTCCACATGTAAAACCTACTTATTGCCAAGGACGCTCAGCTTTAAGTTGCTGCTCAAAGGCATCAATTTGGCTGTTAAGTGTTTCAGTCACACCGATAAAGTCTAAGCCGCTTAATAAGCGCTCTTTAATATCATGGCGAATATCAAAGTGAATAGTGTCAAACTTATCGCTACGAAGTTGTTGGTTTTCTAAATCAACTTCAATATGAATATCATCATGCTGTTCACTCAGCACAAATAATTGCTCAAGTGTTTCTGCTGGTAATGCGATAGCAAGCATTTGGTTATTGCCGCAGTTATTAAAGAAAATATCGGCAAAGCTTTCCGCTAAGATCACTTCAAAACCATATTGCTTTAATGCCCATGGCGCGTGCTCACGCGATGAACCACAACCAAAATTGTCGCGAGTTAAAAGAATTTGCGCACCTTGGTAACAAGGACGGTTCAAAATAAACTCAGGATTTGGCTCGCCGTTATCTAAATAACGCCAATCGTAAAAAAGCGCCGCATCAAAGCCATCACGGCTGGTCGACGTTAAAAACTGCTTTGGAATTATTTGGTCAGTATCAACATTGTTTTTATCTAACGGGGCCATTAAGCCACTAAAAAATACGCTCATTAGGCTTCTCCTCTGATATCAACAAAACGACCATGAATAGCCGCTGCCGCAGCCATTGCTGGGCTCACTAAGTGCGTGCGTCCACCGCGACCTTGGCGACCTTCAAAGTTACGATTTGAAGTAGATGCACAGCGTTTACCAGCTTCTAATCTGTCATCATTCATTGCTAAGCACATTGAACAACCCGGCTCACGCCATTCAAAACCAGCCGCTTTGAAGATATCAGCAAGGCCTTCGTCTTCGGCTTGTTTTTTAACAAGGCCAGAACCTGGAACAATCAGAGCTTCAACACCCGCTGCAACTTGCTTGCCTTCTACAATCTGCGCGGCAGCACGTAAATCTTCAATACGGCTATTTGTACATGAGCCAATAAATACGGTATCAACAGTCGCTGAAGATAATTTATCACCCGCTTTTAAGCCCATATATTTTAGTGCGCTACGAATTGCATCAGCTTTGATTAGATCTGGTTCTTGCTCAGGATCAGGAATGCATTCATCTACGCCAATCACTTGCTCAGGGCTGGTACCCCAAGTAATTTGCGGTTGAATGTCAGCAGCCTCCAATTCAACAACATGATCAAACTCTGCGCCTTCATCAGTTTTTAGAGTTTGCCAATAGGCAACGGCACTATCAAAGTCAGCACCTTGTGGTGCAAATGGGCGACCTTTTAAATAATCATAAGTTGTTTGATCTGGTGCGATTAAACCCGCTTTTGCGCCCATTTCAATACTCATATTACAAAGCGTCATACGCGCTTCCATAGACAGCGCTTCGATCCCTTCGCCACAAAACTCAGCAACATAGCCAGTACCACCCGCAGTGCCTAATTTACCAATCACCGCCATGATTAAATCTTTAGCAGTAACGGTTGGGCGCAGGCGACCATTAATTTGAATTTTTAACGACTTGGCTTTTTTCTGCTGTAGCGTTTGAGTGGCTAGAACATGCTCAACTTCTGAAGTACCAATACCGTGCGCTAGTGCGCCAAATGCACCATGGGTAGAGGTATGGCTGTCACCACACACTATGGTTGTGCCCGGCAAAGTAATGCCCTGCTCAGGCCCCATTACATGCACAATACCTTGATTAATCGAATTTAAATCATAAAGTTGAATACCAAACTCTTTACAGTTTGCATCCAGTGCCATTAATTGATTTTTCGACACTTCACTCGCAGCATCTAATGAGCGGCTTTTTGTTGAAACGTTATGGTCCATGGTCGCAAAGGTTTTTTCTGGGCAACGTACTTTGCGGTTTTTCTCACGTAAACCAGCAAAGGCTTGCGGCGATGTAACTTCATGAACTAGGTGACGGTCGATATAAAGCAAATCGGTTTGATCATTAATGCTGGCGACTACATGAGCTTGCCAGATTTTATCGTATAAGGTTTGGGCCACTTGCTATTCCCTCATTTTAGTTACGCTGAGTGACGAGCTCAGCGCAAACAATTTTTAATTAAATACGTGCCACAATTGCCGCAGCAACATCACTGGTGGTATACCCTGCATTTGGGTAGATATCTGGCGTACCCACACCGGCTTCAACTGCTTCTGCTACCGCTTTTTCAATGGTACGAGCCGCTTCATCTTGCCCTAGTGAGTAGCGCAGCATAAGCGCAGCACTTAAAATTTGTGCGATAGGGTTTGCTACCCCTTTACCTGCGATATCAGGTGCTGAGCCACCAGCTGGCTCATATAAACCAAAGCCAGACTGATTCAAACTTGCTGATGGTAATAAGCCCATAGAACCTGTGATCATCGCGCACTCATCAGACAAAATGTCACCAAATAAGTTATCGCAAAGTAGTACATCAAACTGGCTTGGCTGTTTTACTAATTGCATCGCCGCGTTATCAACATATATGTAGTCAAGGCTCACTTCTGGGTAGTCTTTACTCACTTCAGTGACCACTTCACGCCAAAGTACACTTGACGCTAACACATTCGCTTTATCAACCGAAGTAACGTGATTGCTACGCAGCTTAGCGGCTTCAAATGCAAAGCGGGCGATGCGCTCAATTTCTTTACGTGAGTATGTTTGGGTATCGAAAGCGGCTTCTTGCTCCCCTTCGCCACTGCGGCCTTTTTCACCGAAATAAATACCACCGGTTAACTCGCGCACACATAAGATATCAAAGCCTTGTGCGCTGATATCTGCACGCAGCGGTGATGCAGCACTTAGTGCTGGTAATAATTGTGCTGGGCGTAAATTACAGAACAAACCAAAATGCTTACGAAGTGGCAACAACGAAGCTCGTTCAGGTTGCTCGTTCGGTGGTAAGTTTTCCCACTTAGGACCACCTACCGAGCCAAATAAAATCGCATCGGCATTTTCACAAGCACTAAGAGTGCTTTGCGGCAGTGCCTGACCAAACTCATCAATGGCAGCACCACCAATCGCGTGGTGATGACGAGTCAAAGTAAAACCAAACTTTTCGCTTACAGCATCCAAGACGGTTTCTGCTGCTGCCATAACTTCTGGACCAATCCCGTCGCCTGCTAATACTGCGATACTGTAATTCGATTGACTCATCCTGCTTTCCTCTGTTGTTTTAAATCAGACACTTTTTGTGCACGATAAATTAAGTTATAAACGCGGATCATGGCGCGTACTGACGCTTCAACCACATCCGCTGCAATGCCCGCGCCGTGATAAGGGCGACCATCGTATTTAGCGATAATATTCACTTGCCCCAGTGAGCTGGCACCTTGGCCTGTTGCTTCTAGGTTGTATTCAATCATTTCGACCGACATACCCGTTAAGCGCTCAATTGCTAAGAATGATGCTTCAACAGGACCATTACCCGTTGCGGCCTCTTGCTTAGACTCGCCATCAATTGTCATGCCGATTGTTGAGCTCGCCACTGATTGCGAGTTAGACGTCGAGTTAACAAACTCAAGTTGGTACTTCTCGTCTTTATCTTTGATTTGATTAAAGTAAATCATCGCTTCTAAGTCGTAGTCATACACAGTGCCTTTTTGGTCTGCTAATGCTAAGAAACTTTCATACAAGCTATCCATATCATAATCAGATTTTTGATAGCCTAACTCTTCTAAACGATGCTCAATAACATGACGACCTGAACGCGAGGTCATGTTTAATTGGTTATTTGGTACACCGACACTTTCTGGCGACATAATTTCGTAAGTGTTTTGCGCTTTTAATACGCCGTCTTGGTGGATCCCTGAGCTATGTGCAAAGGCATTTTCACCAACAATTGCTTTGTTTGGCTGCACTGGCATATTACAAATCTTCGCGACTTGGCGCGAAGCACGGTATATTTCTTCACTGCGAATATCAGTATGCACTTTTAAGTGGTCTTCACGCATCTTCATGATCATCGCCACTTCTTCAAGCGAGCAGTTACCTGCACGCTCACCAATACCATTAATAGTACATTCGATTTGGCGAGCACCGGCTTGTACCGCAGCAATTGAGTTAGCAACCGCTAAGCCTAAATCGTTATGGCAATGCACACTTAAACGCGCCTTGTCGATATTTGGCACATTGTTCATTAAGTGATGGATCATCGCAGCGTATTCGTCTGGCGTTACATAACCTACGGTGTCAGGTAAGTTGATAGTTGATGCACCCGCATCAATAGCACTTTCAACGATACGGCATAAATCCCAATGCGGTGTGCGGCCAGCATCTTCACAAGAAAATTCAACGTCATCCGTGTAGTTACGCGCAAGTTTAATCGACTTAACAGCCATCGCTGTTGCATCGTCTAAGCTCATACGTAATTTGTGTTCAAGGTGTAATGGGCTGGTTGCGATAAAAGTGTGGATACGGCCTTGCTCTGCCGGGCGAAGTGCTTCACCACAGGCTTCTATGTCTTTTGCTACAGCGCGAGCTAAGCCACAAATAATTGGCCCTTTCACTTCAGTCGCAATTCGCTGTACTGAGCGAAAATCCGCCGGGCTTGATACCGGAAAACCTACTTCCATTACATCCACATTTAAGCGGCTAATGGTATGCGCAAGTTGAATTTTGTCGTCTTCGGTTAGGCTTGCTTTTAATGCTTGCTCACCATCACGTAACGTTGTGTCAAAAATCCAAACCTTATCTTTCATAAAACTGTCCTCGTTCCCAATGACCCATTAGCGAGATAAAAAAAACCCCGCGTTTGCGGGGTTTTTTAATGTTCTACAAATGCAAATACACTAAGCCCCGCTCACTGATTTAAGCAGTAAGAGGTTTAGTTTTAATGTAATTAAACGAATCATTTGCATTGTATTTATCTAAATGTGTGTTCAGTGAGCTGTATTTTTAACATTCAAAAAACCAGCTTGCAAGCATAATTTTTTCAAAAATCACATTTTTATTTACACAAAACAGAAAAAACAAACCTAAAGAATCATTGAAAATGAATATAATATCCAAAACTAATGAGAACGGCGTTTAAATATTCGTTCAGCAATCACTGTATTGTTTAGATTAACTTTTAAGATTGATGGTTATCACGTACATACAAAGTTGCACCGCGGGCAATATAACGTAATTGCCAGATCAGTCGCTCTACTAATTCTTCACGTTGCTGGCCTTCGATATCTAACGCTTCAGCACCTGCATTAAAAACGAGCGTAACCATGGCTTCTGCTTGAATATAAGCATGAGTCGCATCGCAAGGAGTTTCGCTTTCAAGATAATGGGCAAGCTCTAAAATAAAGTGTTTAATTTCGCGTGCTACTGCAGCACGAAATGCTTTTGAAGTGCCAGAGCGCTCACGTAATAACAGCCTAAATTGGTTACTTGAATTATCTATAAACTCCATAAAAGTCACTATGGAAGTACTTATAACGCTGCCACCACTGGCGATTCGGCGACGAGCTTGACGCATTAGTTGACGTAACGTTAATCCGGCTTCATCAACCATGGTTAAACCAAGTTCATTCATATCTTTAAAGTGGCGATAAAAAGAGGTTGGCGCTATCCCTGCTTCACGGGCAACTTCACGTAAGCTTAGGTTTGAAAAACTATGATCTGCACTTAGTTGATTAAATGCAGCTTCAATTAGTGCTTGTCGTGTTTTTTGTTTCTGTTGTGCCCTAACACCCGACATGGAAACTCCCAGCGTGAACTTTTAATGATTTTCGGTTAATGAGACAGTCTAATACTTGACGCGAAGAGTTTGAAATACTATTTTAGCGTACAGTTGTACGCCGAGATTAATTTAGATGAAAAAACCACCTATTATTTGGACTAACGTCCTCTTTTTTAGCCTGACATTTTTAGCCGCGATCACTCTTGTACCTTGGTATGGTCTGACTTACGGTTTTACCAGTACACACTGGATCGCATTTGTTGGCTGTATGTTTTATGCAGGACTATCGATTACTGCAGGTTATCACCGCTTATGGGCGCACAAAGCATATGATGTTCACCCAGTTATTGAAGTGATTTTTGCCTTTGGTGGCGCATTTGCACTACAAAACAGTGCGTTGCACTGGAGTAGCGATCACCGTATTCACCATGGTCAAGTTGATGATCCAATCAAAGACCCTTACGCTGCAACAAATGGCTTTTGGTATAGCCACATTGGTTGGATGCTGCGCGATTATCAAGGTGAAGAATACAGTAACTACAACAACTGCCGTGACTTACAAAAAAATAAAGTAGTAATGTGGCAACATCGTCATTATATGAAATTAGTTATTGCGACTAATTTTGGTATTCCTTTATTGCTAGGTTTAATGCTTGGCGATGTATGGGGAATGTTATTACTAGCCGGTTTACTGCGTTTAGTATTAAGTCAACACTTTACTTTTTTCATTAACTCAGTTGCGCATATTTGGGGTTCTCGCCCTTACACCGAAAAAAACACGGCACGTGATAATGGCTTTTTAGCATTATTCACCTACGGTGAAGGCTACCATAACTTCCACCATATTTTTGCTAGTGACTATCGCAATGGTATTAAGTGGTATCACTATGATCCTACGAAGTGGATGATCCGCTCATTAGCAGCGCTAGGCCTGGCTTCAAAACTAAAACGCACCCCTGTGGAACGTATTGAAAAAGCCAAAGCCGAAACCTTAATGAATAAAACCCAAGTTCGCCTTGCAAAATTGCCTTTAGCGCAAGATAAGCTTACATTACTACAATCTGAATATGATTTATTGCTGAAGAAGTTGCAGCATTTCTGTGCTTTGCAAAAACGCGTGTTAGACATCAAGAAAAGCAAAATGATGAAACAATGCGAAAAATCAGCATTAATGACACAATATCACGAGCTTGAAGCCGCTTGGGAAAACCAAAAGCAGGCTTGGCTTGCACTAAATGCGAGGTTGTTAAAAGCCTCTTTTAGTTAACATAGGAGCGGCTGTGGCCAAACAACAAGTAAAGCAAAAAGATACTCCATCTTATCAATATGATGCGATCATCATAGGCACAGGTCCTGGCGGTGAAGGTACTGCCATGAACCTGTCTAAAAGTAACAAGAAAGTGGCTGTTATTGAGCGTCAAGAAGCGGTCGGTGGCGGCTGTGTGCACTGGGGTACTATCCCGTCTAAAGCATTACGTCATTCAGTAAGCCGTTACATTGAATATAAAGCAAACCCGCTATTTAATATCAGCGAGCGTCCTAACCGCTTAACTTTCCCTGATATTTTGCACCATGCAAGTAACGTCATCTCAAAGCAATCTAATTTACGTAGCAGCTTTTATGAGCGTAATCGCATTCATATGTATCAAGGCGATGCTGAGTTTATTGATAAACACACCATTAAGGTGACTCACTTAGACGGTTCATTTGAAACTATCACTGCACAAACAATCGTTATTGCTACTGGCTCGCGCCCTTACCGTCCACCTGGTGTAGACTTTGCCCACCCACGCATTTACGACAGTGATACAATTTTAGGCCTTGAGCATGACCCTCATCGCGTACTAATTTATGGTGCAGGTGTAATTGGTTGTGAGTACGCCTCTATCTTTAAAGGTTTAGGTGCAAAAGTTGATCTAGTGAATACCCGCGACCGCCTGCTTGCCTTTATGGATGCGGAAATCTCAGATGCTCTGAGCTATCACTTTTGGAATAGCGGCATTGTTATTCGTCATAACGAAGAGTTTGATAGAGTAGAAACCCGTGATGATTGTGTGGTGATGCACTTAAAATCAGGCAAGCGAGTAAAAGCTGACTGTATTTTATTTGCTAATGGTCGTACTGGTAATACAGATACGTTAAACCTTGAAGCCGTGGGCCTAAAAGCGGATGGTCGTGGCCAGCTTAGAGTAAATGAAACATACCAAACAGAAGTCGATAATATTTATGCTGTAGGTGATGTAATTGGTTACCCAAGCCTTGCAAGTGCAGCATTTGACCAAGGCCGTATTGCTGCCGATGCGATTGCATGTGGTAATTGCGATGAGAAGCTGATCATTGATATTCCAGCGGGTATTTATACAATTCCTGAAATGAGCTCAGTAGGTAAAACAGAGCAAGAGCTAACTGCAGCGAAAATCCCTTACGAGGTAGGCCGTGCTCAATTTAAGCATTTAGCGCGTGCGCAAATAGCTGGTACCGAGGTAGGTAGCTTAAAGATTCTATTCCATGTTGATACCAAAGAAGTTCTTGGTGTGCATTGCTTCGGTGAGCGTGCCTCTGAAATCGTTCATATCGGGCAAGCAATTATGGAACAAAAGAACGGCGGCAATAACATTGATTACTTTGTAAATACCACGTTCAACTACCCGACCATGGCCGAAGCCTATCGCGTAGCCGCATTAAATGGTTTAAATCGTTTGTTTAAATAAATAAAAAAGCCCGCTTAATGCGGGCTTTTTTACGATTAGCTGTTGCTTATTTGTGGTATTTACCGCTGAACTCATGAACGGCGTTAATAAATACACCTGCGTTTTCTGGATCAACATCTGGTGTAATACCATGACCTAGATTAAATACATGGCCAGAGCCTGTACCAAAGTCTTCTAGGATAGTGGCAACTTCTTGGCGAATACGCTCAGGCGTGCCATGCAGCATTGCTGGGTCCATATTGCCTTGCAGCGCTACTTTATCGCCAACACGACGTTTTGCATCACCGATGTTAATAGTCCAGTCCAGACCTACTGCATCACAGCCTGTTGCTGCAATTGCTTCAATCCACTGACCACCATTTTTAGTAAATAACGTCACTGGCACTTTACGACCATCGTGTTCGCGAATTAAGCCTTCAACAATCTTGTGCATGTACTGTAATGAAAACTCATTGTAGTCACGTGGGCTTAATACACCGCCCCATGAGTCAAATACCATTAACGATTGCGCGCCCGCTTTAACTTGCGCGTTTAAATAGTCAATGACTGAGTCAGCTAATTTATCAAGTAGTAAGTGCAGTGTTTGTGGCTCAGCAAAGGCCATTTTTTTGATTTTACCGAATGTTTTGCTACTACCACCTTCAACCATATAAGTGGCAAGTGTCCAAGGTGAACCAGAGAAACCAATTAGCGGTACTTCACCTTTTAATTCGCGACGAATCGTACTTACCGCATTCATCACATAACCAAGCTCATCAGTTGGATCGATATTTGGGATTTTTTTAACATCTGCTAATGAAGAAATCGGACGTTCAAATTTCGGACCTTCACCTGTTTCAAAGTAAAGACCTAAGCCCATAGCATCAGGAATAGTTAAAATATCACTGAATAGAATAGCAGCATCAAGCGGATAACGACGTAATGGCTGTAACGTTACTTCACAAGCAAGTTCAGCATTTTTACATAAACTCATAAAGTCGCCTGCTTGGGCACGTGTAGCGCGGTACTCAGGTAAATAACGGCCAGCTTGGCGCATCATCCATACCGGTGTGACATCAACAGGTTGCTTTTGTAGTGCACGTAAATAACGATCGTTTTTTAATTCGCTCATGCGTATAGAATCCTAGAACTGAATGAAATTGTGCAGATTGTACCACCATATTACACGTCTCACTATGGATAGATAATCATGGCTAGATATAGATCATGTTTTTTAGGTCAGCCTAAGCCTATAGTGCGTTTTTTGAGCGAAAATAAAATAATTTTAAAACTTTTCATTAATAAATTTGCAACATACCAAAAAGCTTGGTATAACTTATCCCGCGTTAACAATAACAACAATAAAAATCTTATAACAAGAAGAACAATAATCTTCCCATAACAATAAGAACGCTTGTTTTAACAAGTCATAGAAAAAGAATTAAACCACCTTTATAGGTGGTTTTTTCTTTTTAGAATCAGCAAATTACCCCCTTCTCCCATTAGATAAGTAATGCAAAATTAACACTAGTAGTTTTGATTTATTTCCCATACACTGCTGTTAGAGCATAAAAGCTAGCCTCAGGTGTCGTTGCGTTGCAATTTCATTGTAAAAAATTACGTGCTTAGGATGGCTTTTACAATCTGTTGCAATTAGACACTAAGAATTTAGTTGATCTTTGTGTCATATTTCCTTTTTATATATACAAAGGAAAACCTACTCAGCGAGGAGATGAAATATGCTGACGCGTTTGGAAAAAGCTCAACAAAAATGGGGTGGCAGTCACTCTGTAATAGACAAATGGCTAACAGAGCGCCAAGAATTATTGGTGTTATTCTGTCGTATTGCTGGCTTTTCACCGTACGAGAAGAAAGATCACGCCCTACCGGATCAACTGCAAATTCAGAATTTTTGTCAAATTCTAATGGATTATCTTTCTGCTGGTCACTTTGAAATATATGACGACATCGCAAAAGCCTGCAAAGAGAAAGGCCCTGAAAGCCAAAACCTAGCAAATGCTCTTTACCCGCGTATTTCAGAAACAACTGACGTCGCTCTCGACTTTAATGATAAATATGCTGAAGTTGACAAAGATGACTTACTTGATGAGTTTGATAAAGACTTGTCTACATTAGGTGAGGCACTTGAGTTACGCTTTGAATTAGAAGATGAGTTAATCGATAACCTTTATTCGAATCATACAAGCTAATTTGCGATGACAGCAGAGAAGCATTTCTCTGCTGAAAGTACTAGTAATTTGCACCCAACCATAAATACCTTGCGCCATATAAGTCTAAAAACGGCTTGATTGGTGGTAAAACTTCATCCTCCAAAAGAATCAACTATTCCATTTCGTAACAAAAATTTGAAATAATTCTTTCAATGCGATACTCATATTATAAAAACATGAGGTTCGCTATGAACAAACGGTCATTTTTAAAGTCACTTTCAATCCTTGCCGCTGGCGCAAGTCTAACATCCGCTCCCTTAATGGCTGCTCAGAATAGCAGTACCCAAACATTAATTAAGCCAAAAGCTCTTCCTAAAGGCGGCACAATTGGCATATGTAGCCCCTCTGCCGCCACTGCTGCGCACGCTGATATTTTATTAGCACAAGGCGTTATAGAGGCACTGGGTTACAAAGCTAAGCTTGCACCAAACATTTTGGCAAGACGAGGGCATTTAGCAGGCACTGATGCGATGCGAGCCGGTGATTTAAACAGTTTATTTAGTGATAACGATGTTGATGCTATTTTGTGTTTACGCGGCGGCTCAGGGGCTGCCCGTATTTTACCTTTACTCGACTACGCAATGATCCGTAACAACCCAAAACCTCTAATGGGCTATTCGGATATTACAGCATTGCATAACGCGTTACTCTCTAAAGCAGGGCTGATCAGCTTTCATGGTCCCAATGCATCGAGTGATTGGAATCCGTTTCATGTAGCGCAATTTAAAGACATGTTCGAAGCCCGTAAACTAATGCATTTTCAAAATTTGCCGAAAGCCGATGATGAGCTCGTTAACACACAATACCTGACCCAAACAATTACTTCAGGAAAGGCTACAGGACAGTTAATTGGAGGTAATTTAACGGTACTGACCGCACTTGCGGGATCAAGCTATTTACCCGATTTTGACGGCGCAATTTTATTTTTAGAAGATATCGACGAAGCACCCTATCGAATTGACAGAATGATGAGCACACTAAAACTTATGGGCGCACTTGATAAGATTGCAGGCTTTGTATTTGGCGATTGTAATGACTGTAGGCCAGGTCGTGGTTATGGTTCATTAACCCTAGATGATATTTTTGCAGACTATATTAAACCGCTGGGGATTCCTGCTTATCGTGGGGCTATGATTGGCCATATTAAGCGCCAATTTATCTTGCCTGTTGGCACTTTGGTTGAGCTTGATGCAGATGGTGGCACATTAAAAATGACAGAAGCGGCATTTAGTTAATACCAATTCGCGCATAAAAAAAGGGCCATTCGGCCCTTTTTTATTGAGTTAAATATTACTCAGCTGGTACTGCTTTTTCATCGCTTTGGATTTCAAGTAATTCTACTTCGAAAACAAGCGTTGAGTTAGCTGGGATCTTACCAAGATCACGCTCACCGTATGCAAGTTCAGATGGAATAGTGAACTTGTACTTAGAGCCAACTGGCATTAATTGTAAACCTTCAGTCCAACCTGGGATCACACGGTTAAGTGGGAACGTAGTTGGTTCATTACGTGAGTAAGAGCTATCGAACTCAGTGCCGTCTAGTAAAGTACCTTTGTAGTGTACTTTAACAACGTCAGTTGCTACTGGCTTTTCACCTTCACCTTGTGTGATCACTTCGTACTGTAGGCCAGACTCAGTTACTGTAACGCCTTCTTTCTTCGCGTTTTCAGCTAAGAATTTTTCGCCTTCAGCTTTGCTCTTTTCAGCTTCTACTTTCGCTTTTTCTTGTTGTTTAGTGCGAATGCTTTGATCAAGCGCAGTTAACACTTCACGAATTTTTTCATCATCAAGCTTAGCATTACCAGCAAGTGCGTCTTCAAAGCCGCGCTTAAGTAGCGCTTCATCAAGCTCAACACCTAATTCTTTCTTTTCTGCTAGGTCTTGGTTTAAGAAGTTACCAACAGATGCACCAATACCGTATGCTTGTTGTTGTGCTTCAGTCTCTAGTTTAACCTCAGCTTGCTGCTCTTTTTTTGCTTCCTGATTACAAGCTGTAAGCGCTAAAACTGACGCTGCAATCAATGACAATTTAATCGTCTTTCTCATTTTATATCTCCGACACACTTTGCAGTTGTCAATTATTGTATTATTACTAGTTAAAGAGTTACGACCTACGTGGTAGGCTGCTTGTCTAATAACTAAACGTCATGCAAATGCATAAGCTAGTGATTAGACTAACAACCTAGGCCTTCCATGAGACCTAGTCTAACCTCTCAATCACTAAGAGTTAAGGGGAAATACCCGTAATATGTCGATATTTCGTACTTTTTTGTATCTACTGAGCCTTGGCTTGGTTGTTGCTTGCTCAGAACAACATGAGCAATCTACAGCACGCTACGAGCATGCTGCACAAGGAGCATTTGCCTCTGCACTTTCGCACGATGGTAAATACAGCTTAATCTCATCAATACACCATGGGGTCGCGCTGTGGGATAATCAACAGCACGTATTAAAATACCAATGGTTCCAACAGCAAAACCAAGATAGCCTTGTTCATACCGTGGCAATTTCCTATGACAACAGTCATGCTGTTACCGCAGAAAAATCAACCTTTGCTGTATGGGACATCGCCACAGGTGAAAACTCAGGTTATTACAAAATACACGCCTCAACAATCAGAGATATCGCAATTAGTAATCAAGGCCAGAGTGTTTTATATGGTCGCGCCGATGGTGTTGTTGTATACCTGAACTTAGAGACCGGACGTCGTATAGAGTTCCTTGGTCACCAAGAAAAAGTAAATGTTGTTGATTTATCCCCTAACGGCCATTTCGCCATTAGTGGTTCTAATGACTATGTGGCCTACTTTTGGGATACCCGTACAGGGCAAGTCATTCACCGCTTTAATCACCCGACTCGCGTCACGCAAGTTGCCCTTGACCCACAAGGTCGTTATGCATTTACAGCAGACAGTATGAAGCAAGCAAATGTATGGCAACTGACTACAGGTGATCTTGTTAGCAAACTGCAGTATATTGCGCGTCAGAAAATTTTTACCGCCGCTCGCTTTAATGATGAAGGCAGTTTAATTGCAACTGGGTCACCAAATAGACTCGTCGAATTATGGCAGCTAAACTCAGGTAAGAAGTTACAAACGTGGCAGGTCATTCCTCGTGAGGGAAGTCGCCCAAAATCGGCCGTGGTGTTAGATGTTGCGTTTACTGATAACAGCCAAGCGTTATTAACCGAAAGCTCCAGCGGATTTGCTGAAAGTTTTAATTTAAGAGAATCGAATGAACACAATTGAAAATCGTCTAATGGAACTTGAAGCGAAAGTCGCTTTTCAAGATGAAACAATTGAAATATTGAATGATGAGCTTAAAGCACACCAACAGCAGCTGGCAAAAATGAAACGCCAGACTGAGTTGCTGGCAGAAAAAATCAAAGAAGCACAACAGCCTTCATTGATGTCGCAGATGCAAGAGCCGCCTCCGCCACACTATTAATGTGAGGGTTACAAGCCGGGTGTTATTCGCCCGGCTTAAATACACCTATTACTTGCTCAAACTGGCGGGTTGACGCTTGCACCGCTTTCTCTGGTTGCGTCATTTTATGGCCACACTGTACGCATTCTACTTTTTCAACATCGTGCTCTTTGTATAGCATCATAGTATCCATAGCTTTACACTCAGGGCATGATGCACCGGCGATAAAGCGTTTCTTTTGTCTCATAAATGATCTCCCGTGGCATGTAGGCGGCTATTTTAGCCTAATAATTCTCTGTTTGATACGATTGCGAAGCCTAATGTGATCCGTGTTATGATAAGCAAAATTTAATCTATGCAGTGCAAGTAAACTTTCATGATCCAAATTTCAGACATCGAGCTACTACGAGGTGGCAACGCCTTATTAAAAGGTGCCTCTGCAACCTTATTCCCAGAACATAAGGTTGGCCTTGTGGGCGCTAATGGTTGTGGTAAATCAACCTTGTTCGCGCTATTAAAGTCTGAGTTACAGCTTGATGCTGGTGAATGCCAAATACCAAAAGATTGGTCAATAGCCTCTGTTAAACAAGAAACACCAGCCCTTGAAATAAGCGCCATAGATTACGTATTACAAGGTCACCCTGAGTACTACACATTAAGAATCGCACTCCGTGAAGCCGAGCAAAATAACGATGGTGATGCGCAAGCAAAAGCACATATTGGTCTAGAACATATTCAAGGCTACAGCATTGAAGCAAAAGCGGGTGAACTATTACACGGTTTAGGTTTTAGTAATGAGCAAATAGACAACCCGGTGAGTGCCTTTTCAGGTGGTTGGCGTATGCGTTTAAACTTAGCACAAGCACTTATTCGTGATGCTGATTTATTACTGCTGGATGAGCCAACCAACCACTTAGATCTTGATGCTGTTTATTGGCTAGAACGATTCTTACGTGCCTACACAGGCACCCTAGTACTGATTTCTCATGACCGCGAATTCTTAGATGCCGTCGTTGACCAAATTTGGCACATAGACGCACAAAAAATAAATGTTTATAAAGGCAATTACTCGCAATTCGAACGCCAAAAAGCAGAGCGTTTATTACAACAGCAAGCCATGTTCGAAAAGCAGCAAGAACAAATTGCTCATCTAGAAAAGTTTATTACGCGTTTTAAAGCAAAAGCCAGTAAGGCTAAGCAGGCACAAAGCCGAGTAAAAGCCTTAGAACGCATGGAAAAGTTGGCCCCCGCCCATGCTGATTCACCCTTTGATTTTGAGTTTGCTGAGCCTACAGCTCTGCCAAATCCATTAATGACGCTCGACCAAGCTAAAGCTGGCTACGGCGATACCACTATTTTGCATAGCATTAAGCTAAACCTAGTTCCGGGTAGCCGTATTGCGCTGCTTGGCCGAAATGGTGCAGGTAAATCAACATTAATCAAATTATTAGCTGGCGAATTACAACCACAAGCTGGAGAAGTATTTCAGCATCAGGGCTTAAACATTGGTTACTTTGCGCAGCATCAGCTGGAGTCACTCGATCTAAAAGCTAGCGCAGTAACACATTTACAACGCTTAAATCCGCAGGCAACAGAGCAGTCATTACGCGACTTTTTAGGTGGTTTTGCATTCTTTGGCGATAAAGCGCTTGAGCCAGTTGCACCGTTTTCTGGCGGTGAAAAGGCCCGCTTAGTGTTAGCCATGTTAGTGTATCAAAAGCCAAATCTACTGTTACTCGATGAGCCAACTAACCACCTAGATTTAGAAATGCGCCATGCCCTAGTAATGGCGCTACAAGGTTTTGAAGGTGCAATGGTTACTGTATCGCATGACCGTCACATGTTAAAAAATACCGCTGATGAGTATTACCTCGTTGATAACGGCGAAGTAACGCAATTTGGTTATGACCTTGATGCCTATTACCAGTGGCTACTCAACGCCAACAAAGAAGCAGCTAAAAGCAACGAAGACAACGCCCCTAAAGCCCATTCAAGCGTTAACCGCAAAGAGCAAAAACGCTTAGAAGCCGAATTCAGAAAATCAGTGCAGCCGTTGAAAAAGCAAATCGACAAGCTTGAAAAGCAACTTGATAAGTACTCAACAGAGCTTGGGGAAATCGAAAGCGCGCTTGCCGATAATGACTTATACAGTGATGAGAATAAAACCAAGCTAACCGAGCTACTCGCTAAGCAAGCAAGCTTAACTCCAAAGCTTAATGACGTTGAAGAAGAGCTGCTCATGGCACTTGAAGAGCTTGAAGAAAAAGAGCAGGCCTTTGCCGATGAAACCGCTTAATAGCGAGGAGTTTTGGCAGTTTGCATGCCATCTTTATAGCGAAGATGGCATGCAAGCAAAGCTATTAGGCTATCAAAACCAGCAAGGTAAAAATGTTAACCTTTGCCTGCTGCTCTATTATCTTGATTCTTTAGAGCTGGCTGTAACACTCTCTCAACTGAGTGAACTTGAGTCGTGCATTGCCGAGTTTGATCAACAGGCTTTAAAGCCCCTACGAGCCACACGCGCCTACCTTAAAACCATTCAAACTGAGATTTCAGACTACCCCACCATTCGAAAAGAGCTACTTAGCGCAGAATTAAAACTCGAAAAACAACAGCAACAATTACTAATAGACACAGCGAATACCATGATATTCACTCAGCACACAAATACTAAAAATATAAGGCTTTATCTTGGTAGCGAGCTAGCGAGTTAGCTGGGGTAAAGTTTAAAGAGTCGAGGTCATACCTATTTGTAAGGACGATTCTAATTCGGCACTTCTGTTTATGTTGGGTTTCGCTGCGCTCAAACCAACCTACCCTAATAAACTTGATCCAAATCAACTATTAAATCGCCTTATTTCACATCAGGAAAAATGCTTGATCTGGATCATGTCAGGGTATGCAAAGCCAGCCTATGATTAACCCATAGACATTAGGAGGCACAACCATGAACGTATTCTTTAGAGATTTTTTTAGCGACCCAGTTTTATTTATGTCATTCGGCATATTGGCAGTTGTTATCGTTTTATGCCTTTTCTATGTTGGTTACTTTATTAAAAAAGTTCACGACGCAGAAGTTCCTAAGTAAGAATTAAGCACGACGCACAAAGCCCCTATCCAATTTATTGTTTAGGGGCTTTTTATTTTCAGCAGATAAGCAAAATCTGCTAAAGTGTTCTAAAAATGCAAAAACTTGCTACAATAGCGGCCTGTATTGTCTTTAAAGTGTTAGCTATGTTACCTGAGTTTAAGCCTGCGTGGTGGATGCGCAATCGCCATTTACAAACCATAATGCCGCGCTTCTTTCGCCCTTTTCATAATACTCGCTACGACTTATCAACAATTAACACGCCTGATGGTGACTTTTTAGAACTGGCATGGGCAACGCCTCAAAACGAACACGCTCCTTTAGCCATTGTATTGCATGGCCTTGAGGGCAATATTAATAGTTTTTATGCCAAAGGCATGATGAAAAAACTCAAGCAGCAAGGCTTTGCTGTGGTGTTAATGCATTTTCGAAACTGCTCACGCGAAGCAAACCGTTTAGCTCGCGCTTATCATAGTGGTGAGACCGAAGATTTACGCTTTTTTATCAACTATCTGAAAAGTAAATTTCCTAAGCGTCCTTTATTCGCTGTCGGCTTTTCACTGGGCGGTAATGTACTGGCAAAGTATTTAGGTGAGCAAGGTAGTAAATCAAATTTAAATGGCGCTGCGGTTGTATCTGCACCATTTGATTTGTCATCCTCTTGCCAAGTGATCCGCAAAAGCTTAGGTAAAATTTATCAAAAGTATTTGCTCGATCGTATGAAAAAATCAATGCATAGAAAGCTGCCACAAATCGAACAGCAAATTAGCCTAACACCAGAAAAGCTGATGGCAATTGATGATTTATGGCAATTCGACAACATGCTGACTGCACCTCTGCATGGCTTTGCCGGTGCTGAAGATTATTATCAGCAAGCAAGTGCCAAACCGTTTTTAAAAGCGATTGCAACGCCTACACTCATTGTACACGCCAAAGATGACCCAATGCTGTCAATTAAAGCTGTACCAAATAGCACTGATGTAAGCGAATATGTTACGCTGCGTATCTCCGAAAAAGGTGGCCATGTTGGTTTTATTAGTGGCAATAACCCGTTTAAACCTATTTACTGGCTTGAGCGTGTTGTACCTGACTATTTTCAACAGTTAGTAACAAAAGAGCAGTTATGATCATTCCACACGAACGCCTCGATAAAGAAACCCTTTACAATTTAATCGAAAGCTATGTATTGCGTGAAGGCACTGATTACGGTGAACAAGAGTTCAGCATTGAAAGTAAGGTAGCCCAAGTTCAGCAGCAATTAAAATCGGGAGAAGCCATGGTGTTCTTTTCTGAGTTACATGAGTCTGTGACAATTATTTCAAAAGCAGAGTTCATCGCCCTACAAGCTGATCCCGAGTACCAAGCGTCATTCAACGACTAAACTTGTAACTTTTATCGCAACCCTTCACAATGGCTTTTTAACTTAAAGAGCCATTAAAATGAAAAAACTAAGCTCCTTATTTGCCGCTGTTTCGCTTGCCTTAATTGGGCAAGCCCATGCCGAGGAAGTAACAGCCTCAGCAAAAGCTATCAAGCTTACTAAAGAGACTATTTTAATTGATACCCATATCGACGTTCCGTACCGCATTCATGATAAATGGGCAGATGTTACTAAAGCGACTAGCGATGGCGATTTTGATTATCCTCGAGCCGTAAAAGGTGGCTTAAATGCGCCTTTTATGTCGATTTATATTCCTGCAAATCTTGAATTTGAAGGCAAAGGTAAGAGCTACCAGCTTGCAAATCAGTTAATCGACAGTATGGAAGCCGTTGTACAGCGTGCACCAGAAAAGTTTGCAATTGCCGACTCAACAGACGATGTAAAAGCACAATTTCAGCAAGGCAAAATGTCTATTGCAATGGGTATGGAAAACGGCTCACCGATTGAAGGCGAGATTAAAAACCTTAAGCATTTTTATGACCGTGGCATTCGTTACATCACGCTAGCTCATTCTCAAAGCAACCATATTTCTGACTCTTCATATGACCTTCGCCGTAAATGGAAAGGCCTTAGTCCATTTGGTAAAGAGCTAGTTAAAGAAATGAACAATATTGGCATGCTTGTCGACGTTTCGCATATTTCTGATGACGCGTTTTATCAAGTAATGGAAATCTCAAAAGTACCTGTGATTGCTTCGCACTCATCACTGCGTAAATATACACCGGGCTTTGAGCGTAATATGAATGACGACATGTTATTAGCCCTAAAAAAGAATGGCGGCGTTATTCAAATAAACTTTGGCTCAAGCTTTGTTACATCGCAAGCCGGCTCTTGGTATAACCAGCTCAAAGCAGCGAAAGCAGATAAGAAAAAAGAAGGCACTAAGCTAAGCAAAGATTTTGATGCAGCTTATCGCGCAAAAAATCCATTTCCATTTGCAAGCCTAGAACAAGTACTTGATCACATTGACCATGTAGTTGAACTAATTGGCATTGATTATGTTGGTATTGGTTCTGACTACGATGGCGTAGGGGATTCATTACCTGTAGGCCTAAAAGACGTATCGAGCTACCCGAACCTAGTACAAGGGCTTATGGATCGCGGTTACAGTGATGCAGATATTAAAAAGATTTTAAGTGGCAATATGCTTCGTGTTTGGAAGCAAGCTGAGCAATACGCAGCGAATCACTAATTCTTACCGCCAATAAGCACTTATTTTTATGTGCTTATTGGCGACTACAACTTCTACTTTATAGCTATTGGTATTTTTTATTGGAAAAGGTTAAATTACCTTTTTTAGGAAGGATTTAACTATGCTATTTAGTAAAGGAAACATATCACTTTGCTTAGCTGGAGCAGCTCTTGTAATCTCCTGCTACGGCACCTTTTTTCAAACCAAGCAGCCACAAATAAATCAGTTAGCGACCGACTCAGAGCAACAATACAACTTAGCCAGCAGTGATTTTGATGCTGTTGAGCATGATGATGGGCAAACCTTAGCAAGGTTGAATCAAAGTATTATTTCACTAAAAAAACAAGTTGCCGAGCTCAGGCAAGGTAGCGAATCGCACCAAACTATCACCCCAGATCTAAAAGAATCTGTACTCGCAATCCTCGCAGAGAAAGAGCAACAAGCGCTTGAAAAAGCCGAGCAGAATAACCCGATTTATGGTTTTTATAATAGCCTACCAGATGACTACGAATTGAGATTAAAATCGGAACCCGATTATGCTGACAGTCTAAACAAACAACTACGTGAGCAAATTATTGATCCATACCAGTCAGACAAAGACCGCCTCAAAGCCATGGCTCAATTACAAATGAATATGTTTATGCTTGGCAAGCAAACGCTGCCAGAATATGACTACGATATTGCTAATAGCATGCTAAATATCGCGGCCAATAGCCAAGATAATAAACTGCGCGTTCAAGCGATTGAGTTAGTTTCACAATCTCCTATTTTAGACTCAAGATTAACTCAACAATATACACAAATACTCGAACGCGATGACAACGAATATATACGCCGCTTAGCAGCACAAGGGATACTATCGCAATATTTCATAGCACGAAATGAGCAAGCTGATAATAGCCAACAACTGGCGCAGCAAATTTTAACTATTTATAGGCACCCTATAAACGAGAGTGTAAAAAGCATTATTGATGAAATGATTGGTGACCCGAATATGCTCGATGAGTTAAAGAAATCAGCAGGCGAATAAAGGCGGCAGATTAACCTTTCGCTCTATACAGCTTAAATCTTCCAGCTTTTCTACAGGCATTAAAAAAGGCCGCCTAGGGCGACCTTTTTATAAGCTGTGAAGCTCTATCTGTTGATATTACTCAACGATAGATGCAACAACACCAGCACCAACTGTACGGCCACCTTCACGGATAGCGAAGCGTAAACC